>NZ_JBFAHB010000075.1:0-45925 GCF_040653975.1 Kribbella sp. NPDC050820 | reverse complement strand
ACCCCGGAAACCTGGTAGGCTGTGATCCTGGATGGTCGGGGGGGGTCTGGTTCCCGCCCGCTTTCAGTTGGATAGGTCGAAGGCGACCGGGTGGAGCGGTTGGTACACGGGGAGATTCGCCCCGCTCGGCAACGGAATCATCGCCAGCCGCCCCCACCCCGCCTCGGTGACCTCGGGGGCCACCTCCAGCCTGGCGAGCAGCGCCTCGATGTCCTCACACATCAAATAGAACTCATGCCGCCCCTCACCATCGGTCGGATGCACAGCAACCTCCGCCGGCGGCAACCGAAAGATCAACCACCCGTCCCCGGCATCGACGTACGGAAACCCGAGCACATCCCGCAGAAACCCCCGATCAGCCTCCGCATCCGCGCTGTAGATGATCACGTGCGCCCCACTGAACATCTCCCGCTCCTTTCCTGCGTCTCCTCCGCCCGTCATCTTCGTCGATCGACGCGCAGACGTCTGCTTCCCGTTCGGGCACCGGCTGAGACATGGCAGTCATCCCCGGAGGGCGCGTGGCTACGGAGAGTGTTCGGCGGGCCGATGAGCGGAAGTGGCTCGGGAGCGGATACAGTTCTCCTGCAACCTTGCCGGGTTGGTGGAATGGCAGACACGACGGACTCAAAATCCGTTGCTCGCAAGGGCGTGTGGGTTCGAATCCCACACCCGGCACAAATTTGTCGGTGCCTGGCGTGACCATGTGGCATGCCCCACTTCAGGTCGCAGGAAACGGTGGACTCCGCGCTTCGGATGTCGGACGAGGGCGTCGGCGATCGGGCGAACGCTGAGATCCACGGCGTCGCGATTACCACGATCCGGCGGTGGCGCCGGCTGTATCAGCGGCGCGGGCTTCCCCGGGGGAGCGGGTTCGCCGGCACACCGTGTCCTCGGTGCGACGGGGCTGAGCTGGACGAGGCGGCGTACGCGCTGCTGCTCGGGTGGTACCTCGGCGACGGGTGTATCGCGCGGGCGCGTCGGGATGTCTTCACGTTGCAGATCGCCAACGACCAGAAGTACCCGCAGCTCAACCAGGAGATCGCGGAGACGATCCGGCGGGTGAAGCCGACTGCGAGTCCGTGTCTGCGGGGCGGGTCGGCGGCGGTCCGGATCGAGGCACGGTGGAAGCATTGGCCGTGTCTGTTCCCTCAGCACGGGCCGGGGATGAAGCATCGGCGCAAGATCGAACTGCTGGCGTGGCAGTCGGAGATTGTTGCCAGGTATCCCGAAAGCTGCTGCGCGGGCTGTTCCACTCCGACGGCTGCCGGTTCGTCAACTGGGCGAGCAAGCCGGACGGAAGGCGCTATTACTATGCGCGCTACATGTTTCACGAACGAGTCCGGCGACATCCGGAACATCCTCACCCAGACGCTCGACATGCTTGGAATTCCCTGGCGGCAGCCGAGGCGGAATGCGATCGCGGTGAGCCGGAAAGCGGCGGTGGAGATGCTCGACAGCTTTGTCGGTCCGAAGGCCTGAGTGCGGGATCGATAAGGTGTGGGCGTGACTGCTAAGCGTGTGGTGATCGCTGAGGACGAGGCTTTGATCCGGATGGATCTGGCCGAGATGCTGGCCGAGGAGGGGTACGACGTCGTCGGGCAGGCAGGCGACGGGGAAGAGGCGATCCGGCTGGCCACCGAGCATCGGCCCGACCTGGTCATCCTCGACGTCAAGATGCCGAAGCTGGACGGGCTGAGCGCGGCGGAGAAGATCGCCGGCGAGCGGATCGCGCCGGTGCTGATGCTGACCGCGTTCTCGCAGCGCGAGCTGGTCGAGCGGGCCCGCGACGCCGGTGCCATGGCGTACCTGGTGAAACCGTTCTCCAAGGCCGATCTGCTGCCCGCGATCGAGATCGCCGCATCCCGGTACGTCGAGCTCGCCGAGCTGGAGCGTGAGGTCGCCGACCTGGCCGAGCGGCTGGAGACCCGCAAGCTGGTGGACCGGGCCAAGTCGATCCTGCAGACGAAGTTCGGATTGAGCGAGCCGGACTCGTTCCGGTGGATCCAGAAAACCGCCATGGACAAAAGAGTTTCCATGCGTCAGGTCGCGGAGTTGGTCGTTGACGAGGCAGGCGGTAGCGACTGAGTCACTCTCCGCGTCGGGCGTCCAGCGGGCGTACAGCAATCACCGGCACTCACGGTACTTACCGCTGTAACGACCTCACAACACACGCTGCGTGACATCGCCTCAGGAGCCATGGGAGGTCTAACCTGCGGGTGCTCGCGGCATTCGCGGGAGTCCGGGGATCTGCTCGGACTATCCAGACATGGGAGGAACAGTGCAACAGCGTTCCGTAGTACGGGTCGGCGCGTCGCTGATCGTTGCGTCGTTGGCCCTGACTGCCTGCGGTTCACGCAGTGGCGACGACGGTGGCGGGGGCTCCGGCGAAGCGACGAAGACCGCCAAGATCGGCGTGATCGCGCCTTTGTCGGGAGACCTGTCGGCGCTGGGTCTGGGTATCCAGCACTCCGTCGAGCTGGCGGTGAAGCAGGCCAATGACTCCAACGCGATTCCCGGGTGGAAGCTCGAGGTCGACGCGAAGGACGACGAGGCGAAGCCGGACGTCGGCAAGAACGCGGCCACCGCGCTGTCGTCGGACGCTGACGTGATCGGCGTCGTCGGCACGCTGAACACCAGCGTCAGCCAGCAGGTCCAGCCGGTCCTCGCGCCGAAGAACATCGTGCAGGTCTCGCCGGCCAACACCGGCCCGGGTCTGACCCAGGGCGCGAACTGGCAGACCGACCCGAAGCGGCCGTACCCGACCTACTTCCGGACCTGCACCACCGACGCGGTCCAGGGCCCGTTCGCCGCTCGCTACCTGTACGAGACGGCGAAGATCACCAAGGTCGCCACGATCCACGACAAGAAGGCGTACGGCCAGGGCCTGGTCGGCACCTTCACCGAGGAGTTCAAGAAGCTGGGTGGTCAGGTCGTCGCGGCCCAGACCATCAACCCGGACGACTCGAACTACCAGGCCGTCATCTCGGCGGTCAAGCCGTCCGCGCCGCAGGCTGTCTACTACGGCGGTGAGTACCCGAACGCGGGTCCGCTCTCGCAGCAGATGAAGGCAGCCGGCCTGAACGTTCCGCTGATGGGCGGCGACGGCATCTACGACCCGAAGTTCATCAGCCTGGGCGGCGCGACGAGCAACGGCGACCTGGCCACCTCGGTCGGTGCGCCGATCGACCAGCTGGAGTCGGCGAAGAAGTTCGTCGAGGACTACAACGCGGCCGGGTTCAAGGACCCGTACGCGGCGTACGGCGGCTACTCCTACGACGCGGCGAACGCGATCATCAACGCGCTCAAGGAGTCGCTGAAGGACGCGTCCGACGTCGAGTCCGCGCGGCAGAAGACGGTCGAGGCGCTGGGCAAGGTCTCCTTCGACGGCGTGACCGGCAAGGTCGCCTTCGACCAGTACGGCGACACCACCTCGAAGGTGCTCACCGTCTACAAGGTTGACGGCGGCAAGTGGGCCACCGTCGAGACCAAGGACTTCGAGACCAAGTAATCGAGTCGACCTCATGCCTCGGGGGTGGGAGCGGATCCTCCCACCCCCGCGGCATGTTCGGAACTGAGGCAGTTGGGAGGTCGACGTGGACCAGTTCTTCCAGCAGCTCGTCAACGGGCTGACGCTGGGATCGCTGTACGCCCTGATCGCCGTCGGGTACACCGTCGTCTACGGCATCGTGCAGCTCATCAACTTCGCCCATGGCGAGGTCTTCATGATCGGTGCGTTCGGCGCACTGACCACCTACTTGTTGTTCTTCGACGGTCAGACCTCGGTGTGGATCCTGCCGATCATGATCATCGGCGCCATCTTCGCGTCGGTCGGCACCGCCGTGGCGATGGAACGTGTCGCGTACCGTCCCCTGCGGAACGCGCCACGACTCGCACCACTGATCACCGCGATCGGCATCTCGGTGTTCTTGCAGGAGTTCGTCCGGCTCTTCTACGAGCGGCCGGGCTGGACCGTGGTGGCGTTCGCCGTCATCGCGGTCGGAGTCGGGTACTACGTCGGCTCGGTGCTGACGAAGGCTGATCTGAACCACCACACGACCAAGTGGTACGACCGTGCTCCGCTGATCGGCGCCGCGTTCGGCGCCGTCGCGCTGTGGGTTGTGGCCCGGCTGATCGAGCCGGACCTGAGTGCGGTCCTGGCCGTCGGTGTCGTCGTCCTCGGCACTGCCGTCGGTACGGCGGTCGGCTGGTTGGCCGGTCTCGTCGCGCGGGGGCGGGCACAGAGCGAAGTCAAGCTCCTGACGGTCGCGGAAGCGGCCGCCGGGGCGGTCGTGTTCGCAGAGTTGTTCTGGGTGTTCTACAAGCAGGTCATCACCAGCATTACCTGGCCGAGCGCCAAGCAGCGCATCCCGTTCCCGCAGATCGACGTGGTGACCGGCCCCGCGCTGGAGGTCGGCGGGGTGACCATCCAGCGGTCCGCGATCTTCACTGTCGCGGCGCTGGCGGTGTGCGCGGTGCTGCTCTGGGTCTTCATCAACCGGACCCGGCTGGGCCGTGGTATGCAGGCCGTGTCGCAGGACCCGGACACCGCCCGCTTGATGGGTATCAACGTCGACCGGATCATCGTGGTGGCTTTCGCCCTAGGTGCCGTGCTGGCCGCGATCGCCGGGATCTCACAGGGCTTCCAGAACAACAACATCGACTTCCGGATGGGCTTCCTGGCCGGTCTGAAGGCGTTCACCGCCGCGGTTCTCGGTGGTATCGGCAACGTGTACGGCGCCGTCGTCGGTGGCCTGGTGCTGGGTGTCGTCGAGGCCTTGGCCACCCAGTACATCCCAGGTCAGTTCGGTGGCGGCTCCTGGAAGGATGTCTGGGCGTTCGTCATCCTGATCCTGGTACTGGTGTTCAGGCCGCAGGGCCTGCTCGGAGCGAGGGTGGTGGATCGGGCGTGAGCGAGGTACGGACAAGCACTCCGGCGGAGCCGGAGGCGACGGCTCAGCAGCCGGTGAACCCGATCGCGTGGCCGGCCGGTGTCGCCGGCGTGGTGCTGGTGATCGTGGGCTCCTTCCTGTCGTGGAGTTACGACGGATCGATCCTCAACGATCTGTCGATCAACTTCTATCCGGGCGGCCTGCAGGTCCTCGCGATCATCGGGGCCTTGCTCGCGCTGATCCTGCTGCTCGCCGAGCGCGGTCCGCTGACGGCGCTGGGGTCCTGGTTGGACGCGACCCTCGGCCTGCGGGCCCTGGGCCTTGGCCTGACGCTGTACATGGTGGGCGTCATCGTGGCGATCACGGTGGAGTCGGACGGCCTGATCAACGTCAACCCGGGTGCCTACGTCTCCCTGGCCGGTGCCGTTCTGATCCTGGTCAGCTCGCGGATGCTCCCGTTGCGGCAGCTTCACGACTTGAGCAAGGCGAGGCTGCCGGGCTGGGCGGAGATCCTCGCCATCTCCGTGATGATGGCGGCGATCCTGTTCGGTGCGGCGTACGCGCTGGGCCTCACGGACGCGTGGTCGTTCATCCTCTGCCTGCTCTTCATCGGCACGGTGATCCTGGCGCTGTTCCGGACCGGCGTGATGACCTGGTTCGGCCACGTCGCCCAGCGGCACAGGAAAGTGCTGACGCTGGCGGCCTTCGTGGTCGCGTTCTTGTTCCCCTTCACCCAGCGCGGGTCGGACGCGAACATGTCGATCGCGTGCCAGGTGCTGATCTTCGCGGCCACCGCGATGGGCCTGAACATCGTGGTCGGTCTGGCCGGCCTGCTGGACCTCGGCTACATCGCCTTCCTCGGTTCCGGCGCCTACGTGGCCGCGATGTTGTCGAACTCCGCGTTCTCGACGATCGACTGGCACCCGCCGTTCGTGGTGGTGATGCTGATCGGCGCCAGTGTGGCGGCGACGCTCGGCCTGATCATCGGGTCACCGACACTCCGCGTCTCCGGTGACTACCTGGCCATCGTGACCTTGGGCTTCGGTGAGATCTTCCGGCTGGCGATGTTCAACCTGGACGGCATCAACGGTCCGCTGCTGACCAATGGCCCGAACGGTATCCCCGGCATCCCGGACCTGCAGATCGGCAACTTCAACTTCGGCGACGAGCACACGATCGCCGGGCTGGAGCTGGGTCGCTTCTCGAACTACTACTTCCTGCTGCTGCTTTTGATCGCGTTCGTCATCCTGGTCTTCGCCCGGCTGAACGACAGCCGGATCGGCCGGGGCTGGGTCGCGATCCGGGAGGACGAGAAGGCCGCCGAGGCGATGGGCGTGAACGTCTTCGGCCTGAAGGTGCTGGCCTTCGTGATCGGGGCCTTCCTGGCCGGTCTGGCCGGCACCATCAAGGCACACCAGGACGTTGCCGTCAGCCCCGACCAGTTCATCTTCCTCGAGTCGGCGTTCCTGCTCGCGGCCGTCGTGCTGGGCGGTATGGGCACCATCGCCGGTGTCTTGCTGGGAGCAACGATCCTGAAGCTGCTGCCGGAGAAGCTGCGTTTCTTCTCGGAGTACCGGCTGCTGCTGTTCGGCCTGCTGCTGGTGCTGATGATGCGGTTCCGGCCGGAGGGCCTGGTGGCGAGCAGACGCCGGCAGCTGGAGTTCCACGAGGAGGACGAGCAGTTGGCCGTCGCGGTCGAGGAAGAGTATCTGGCCGTGGAGGAGGCGAAATGACCGTCACCGAGACTCAGCCCACGACCGGCCGGCCGGTCGGCCAGCCGGTGCTGGAGGCCTCCGGCGTGACCATGCGGTTCGGTGGTCTGCTGGCGGTAAACGACGTGAACCTGACCGTGCGGGAAGGTGAGATCGTCGGCCTGATCGGCCCGAACGGGGCCGGCAAGACGACGTTCTTCAACTGCCTGACCGGCCTTTACAAGCCCACCTCCGGGGTGGTCCGGTTCGCCGGCACGCCGCGCAAGCCGGAGGCGGCCAAGCGCCAGGTGCAGGAGGCGGACGAGGCGGTGGCGGTCCAGGAGCTCGCGCCGCTGACCCCGCTGCCGCCGAAGCCACGCGCCGTGGTCCGGGCCGGAATGGCGCGGACGTTCCAGAACATCCGGCTGTTCGCCAACATGACCGCGCTGGAGAACGTGATGGTCGGGCGCTACTGCCGGACCAGCTCGGGCGCGCTCACCTCGGTGCTGCGCGGGCCGAAGTTCCGTCGCGAGGAGGTGGCCACCCGGGCCCGGGCCCAGGAGCTGCTCGACTTCGTCGGCCTCGGCAAGTCCACCGAGCACCTGGCCCGGAACATGCCGTACGGCGACCAGCGCCGGCTCGAGATCGCGCGGGCGCTGGCCACCGACCCGAAGCTCATCCTGCTGGACGAGCCGACGGCCGGTATGAACCCGCTGGAGACCAAGCAGGCCAGTGACCTGATCTTCAAGATCCGGGACTCCGGCCTGTCGGTCGTGGTGATCGAGCACGACATGCGGTTCATCTTCAACCTCTGCGACCGGGTGCTCTGCCTGGTCCGCGGCGAGGCGCTGATCGAGGGCTCGCCGGCCGAGGTGCAGTCGGACCCGCGCGTGATCGAGGCCTACATCGGCACCGGCGAGGAAGACGACGAGCAGGAAGCGCAGCGTCTGCAGGATGCCGTCGACGGCGAGGAGGAGGCCCCGTGACCGCGATGCTCGAGGTCCGCGACCTGGAAGTTGCCTACGGCAAGATCGTTGCGGTGAAGAAGATCAGCTTCAGCGTGGAGCAGGGGCAGGTGGTGTCGCTGATCGGCACCAACGGCGCCGGCAAGACCACTACGCTGCGGACGATCTCGGGTCTGCTCCGGCCGGTGTCCGGCGAGATCCTGTTCCAGGGCGAGCGGATCGACACCGTCGCCGCGCACGACATCGTCGCGCGCGGGCTGGCACACTCGCCGGAGGGCCGGCGGATCTTTCCAAGGCTGTCGGTCGAGGAGAACCTGACGCTCGGCGCGTTCGCCCGCCGGGACCAGGCCGGCATCCGTGCCGACCTGAACGCGGCGTACGAGCTGTTCCCGATCCTGGGGGAGCGGCGCAAGCAGCCGGCCGGGACGTTCTCCGGCGGTGAGCAGCAGATGCTGGCGATGGGCCGGGCGATGATGAGCCGGCCGAAGCTGCTGATGCTGGACGAGCCGTCGATGGGTCTGTCGCCGATCATGATGCAGCGGATCATGTCGACGGTGACCGAGCTCCAGCGGCAGGGCACGACGATCCTGCTGGTGGAGCAGAACGCGCAGGCAGCGCTGAAGCGGGCCGACTACGGCTACGTGCTCGAGGTCGGCAAGATCGTCCTGTCCGGCACCGGACGCGACCTGCTGGTCAACGAGGACGTCCGCAAGGCCTACCTCGGCGAGGACTGATCAACCAGTAGTTGCTGAGAGCCCCGGTCCGCTAGGACCGGGGCTCTCGTCTCAGTTGCGGATCACGACGAGCAGCTGCACCAGCAGCGGCGCGACGATCAGGGCAGGCAACAGGTCCGCCACCGCGATCTGCTTCAGCTTCAGCAACCGCAGCGCGACACCGATCAGCATCACGCCACCGGTCGCGCCGAGCGCGGTCACATGCGCGTCGGGCAGCACGTCGCCCAGCACCGCGCCGACCGCAGTCATCAGGCCCTGCACGACCAGTACGACGAGCGCCGAGGCCATCACGCCCCAGCCGAAGGACGCAGCGAAGGCGATTGCGGCGAAGCCGTCCAGCACCGCCTTGAGGAACAACTGGTCCGCGCCTCGGCCGAGCCCGTCGGACAACGCGCCCAGGAACGTCAGCGGCCCGACACAGAACACCATCGACGCGGTCACGAAGCCTTCGACGAAGGTGCTCTCGCCTTCGCCGCGATCGAACCGGCGCTGCATCCAGGCGCCGAACTCCTCCAGCCGCTCCTCGATCCGCAGCAGCGAGCCGGCGATCCCGCCGATCAGCATCGCGCCGAGCACGATCAGCACCGGAGCGCTGTCACCGACCGCGTCGCTGAGCACCTGGTCGCCGACCGTGAGTGCCGAGGTGATCGCGATCAGCAGCGTGACCAGGCCGAGCGCGTCCGTCACGAGGTCGCGAGTCCGGTGACTCAGGCGATGGCCGATGAGCACGCCGAGTACCGATCCGACGAGCACTGTCGCGACGTTCACGACAGTACCGATTCCGATGAACAAACCTGGTCTCCGATCAGCCCCGGGAGGCAGCTTTGCAAGTGACCCCCGAGGGCCTACTGTTGCGCGAGGACGAGCGTATCCGCCGTCCCGTTCACCTCGGGGGTGGACCAGACCAGGAGGTCGCTGTGGCAGCAGCCATCGAGGTGAGGGACGCCCAACGCGGTGACGCCGACGCCTTGGTTGCGTTGTGGCGTGAGATGACCACCGGTTCCGGCCATCCGCTGCGGCTGCCCGCGCCGCCGGCGCCGGCTGCGGTCGAGGTTGCTGTCGGCAAACATCTCGACAACCCGTTCGGCCGGCTGCTGGTCGGCGAGCTGGACGGCGCCGTGCACGGGATGGCCTACCTGCGCCGTACGGCGATCAGCCCCCTGCACGACGACTACACCGTCACGGTGGAGTACCTGCATGTCAGCGACGACGCCCGCCGGCATGGCCTGGGCAAGGCGCTGATCGCGGAGGCGGCCGCCTGGGCCGAGCACGAGAACTGCGCCCACCTGGCCGCTGTGGCTCCCGCGATCGCCCGGGAGGCGAATCGGTTCCTGGCCCGGCTGGGGCTCGGACAGGCCGGCGTGCTGCGGTTCGCGACCACGCACACCGTGCGCCGCCGGTTGGCCGCGGAGCACGCGCCGAATCTGCTGGCCCTGCTGTCGTCACGACGCTCCGTGATCGCCCGCCGCGCCCAGCTGGCGCGGCCGCTGCCGGTCGACCCTGCCGACGTCAGCTACCCGGCGGCGCCGGAATCAGCTGGCACGTGATCCGCGCGGTGCACACCCGCTTGTCCCGCTCGTCGGTGATGACCACCTCGTACGACGTCGTCGTACGGCCGAGGTAGATCGGGGTGGCGACGCCGGTGACCACGCCGTCGCGGACCGCGCGGTGGTGGGTGGCATTGATGTCTACCCCCACCGCGACCTTGTCGTAGGCCGCCGCGTGCAATGCCGAGCCGATCGAGCCGAGGCTCTCGGCCAGCACGCAGGACGCGCCGCCGTGCAGCAGGCCGTACGGCTGGGTGTTGCCCTTGACCGGCATGGTGGCGACGATCCGCTCCGGGGCCGCCTCCTTGACCACGATGCCCATGAGCTGGAGGAGAGTGCCCTCCATGCCCATGCCCGGTCCGAGGTTCATTTGATCAGTCACGGAAGCAGACTACGCGGCTGTGACGGAACTGTCGGAGGGAACCACTAGAGTCGGGTTGTGGCTCCAGAAACGAACACCTCGACGATGACCAAGGACTCCGCGCAGCCAGGTGCCGGCCGGCCGCGGATCCTGCTGCTGGACGGGCACTCGCTGGCGTACCGGGCGTTCTACGCGCTCCCGGTGGAGAACTTCTCCACCACCACCGGGCAGCACACCAACGCGGTGTACGGGTTCACCTCGATGCTGATCAACATGCTCCGCGACGAGCAGCCCACCCATGTCTGCGTCGCGTTCGACGTGTCCCGCAAGACCTTCCGCTCCGAGCAGTACGCGGAGTACAAGGCCGGCCGGTCGAAGTCGCCGGACGAGTTCAAGGGGCAGGTCTCGCTGGTCAAGGAGGTGCTGGAGGCGCTCCGGATCCCGACCACCGAGATCGACGGCTGGGAGGCCGACGACATCATCGCGACGCTCGCCACGCAGGCGTCCGAGCAGGGTTTCGAGGTGCTGATCAGCAGCGGCGACCGGGACGCGTTCCAGCTGGTCAGCGAGGACGTCACGGTGCTGTACCCGAAGCGCGGCGTGTCCGAGATCGCCCGGATGGACCCGGCCGCGGTCGAGGAGAAGTACGGCGTGACCCCGCGGCTGTACCCGGATCTCGCGGCGCTGGTGGGGGAGTCGAGTGACAACCTGCCGGGGGTGCCCGGCGTCGGCCCGAAGACGGCGGCCAAGTGGCTGAACCAGTTCGGCTCGCTGAACGACGTGGTCGACCGGGTGAACGAGATCAAGGGCAAGGCCGGTGAGTCGCTGCGCGAGCACCTGGCCGACGTGATCCGGAACCGGCAGATCAACGAGCTGGTCCGCGACCTGACCCTGGACGTCACCGTGGACGACCTGGTCCGCACGCCGTGGGACCGGGAGAAGGTGCACACGCTGTTCGACAGCCTGGAGTTCCGGGTGCTGCGCGAGCGGCTGGTCGCCGAGCACGAGGAGGTCGACGCGACCGTCGACCACGGATTCGAGCTGGAAGGCGTCCAGCTGAAGCCCGGCGAGGTGGCCGGCTGGCTCAAGGAGCACGTGAGCGGCGGCGAGCGGGTCGGCGTCGCGGTCCAGGGCAGCTGGGGTCGTGGCACCGGTGAGATCACCGGCCTGGCGCTGGCCAACACCTCGGGCGCGGCCGCCTGGTTCGACCCGACGACCCTGACGCCGGACGACGACGCGGCCTGGCAGGCCTGGCTCGCCGACCCGAAGCAGCCGAAGGCGTTGCACGACGCGAAGGGCCCGCTGCTCGGCTTCCTGGAGCGCGGCTGGACGCTGGCCGGGCTGAGCTCGGACACCCAGCTCAGCGCGTACCTGGCCCGCCCCGACCAGCGGTCGTACGACCTGGCCGACCTGACCGTCCGCTACCTCAAGCGGGAGCTGCGCAACGAGGAGGCCGACAACGGCCAGCTCAGCTTCGACGACGTCGAGGGCGGCCCGGCCGCAGACCACACGATGCTGCGCGCCCGGGCGATCGCCGACCTGGCCGACACGCTGGACGCGGAGCTGGAGAAGCAGGCGGGGACGTCGCTGCTGGCCGACGTCGAGCTGCCGCTGATCGACGTCATCGCCGGCATGGAGCGGGACGGAATCGCCGTCGACCGGCCGTACCTGGAGGAGCTCGAGGCACGGTTCGCCACCGGGGTCCGGGAGGCCGCGACCTCGGCGTACGAGGTGATCGGCAAGGAGATCAACCTCGGGTCGCCGAAGCAGCTGCAGGTGGTGCTGTTCGACGAGCTGCAGATGCCGAAGACGAAGCGCACCAAGACCGGGTACACCACCGACGCGGACTCGCTGCAGGCGCTGTTCGAGAAGACCGAGCACCCGTTCCTGGCGTACCTGCTGGCGCACCGGGACGCGACCCGGCTGCGGCAGACGGTCGAGGGGCTGCTGAAGACGATCAGCCCGAAGGACGGCCGGATCCACACCACGTTCAACCAGACCATCGCGGCGACCGGGCGGCTCAGCTCGACCGATCCGAACCTGCAGAACATCCCGATCCGGACCGAGGAAGGCCGCCGGATCCGGCAGGCGTTCATCGTGGGCGAGGGCAACGAGTCGCTGATGTCGGCCGACTACAGCCAGATCGAGATGCGGATCATGGCGCACGTGTCCGCCGACGACGGGCTGATCTCCGCGTTCAACTCGGGCATGGACTTCCACTCGGTGACCGCGTCGCGGGTGTTCTCGGTGGAGCCGTCGGAGGTCACGCAGGAGCAGCGGGCCAAGATCAAGGCGATGAACTACGGCCTGGCGTACGGTCTGTCGGCGTTCGGGCTGAGCCAGCAGCTGAAGATCGGCGTGGACGAGGCCCGCGGGCTGATGGACGAGTACTTCGAGGGCTTCGGTGGCGTCCGGGACTACCTGCGGTCGATCGTGATCGACGCGGGCAAGAGCGGGTACACCGAGACCATCCTGGGCCGCCGCCGCTACCTGCCGGACCTGACCAGCGACAACCGGCAGCGCCGGGAGATGGCCGAGCGGATGGCGCTGAACGCGCCGATCCAGGGTTCGGCCGCGGACGTGATCAAGATGGCGATGCTGAAGGTCGACGCGTCGCTGCGCGAGTCCGGCCTGAAGTCGCGGATGCTGCTCCAGGTGCACGACGAGCTCGTCTTCGAGATCGCCCCGGGCGAGCGCGAGCCGCTCGAGGAGCTGGTCCGCCGCGACATGGGCCACGCCGTCGACATGGCCGTCCCCCTCGACGTGTCGGTCGGCGTCGGCCGCACCTGGCACGAGGCCGCTCACTGAGCTGATGGTGGAGCCGAACCGGCCGTTCCGGTGGGACCTGGTGCGGCCGGACCAGCTCGGCTCTCTGCTGGACGGTGTCGAGGAGCCGGACCTGTTCTTCCTCGACGACCTGGTCGAGTGCGCCGCGCGAGTGCTGGCGCAGTGCGGCGACGGCGATCTGTACTTCGTGGGCCGGTCCGTCGACAGCCTCTTCGACCTGCTCAGCGGCGCCCTCGCGGACACCGCCTGGAGCTCCCGGCTGCACCCGCTGCCGCTGTCGCTGTTCCGGGGTGCAGGCCAGGACCTCACCGGCGCGGAGCTGCGGCAGCTCCGGACCAACCTGGCCGCCGACGGCCTCGCACCGGCCGAGCTCATGCGCGGCCGCCCGACTGTCTTCGTCGACCTGGTCTACGAGGGCTCCACCTTCGAGAACCTGTACGACGTGCTGCGCCGGTGGATCGACGACGACCGGGCCCAGTGGGACGTGATCCGGCGGCAGCTGCGGTTCATCGGGATCACGGCCCGCAGGAAGACCAGTCCGAACATCTGGCGCTGGCAGCAGCACGCCGAGTTCGCCGCGGAACTGCCGCCGTCGGCGATCCGGAACGTGTCGATCGACGGCCGGCTGTGGTCGTACTTCGGCGACTACCAGCCGAAGACGGCGGCGTCGTTCCGTCGGCAGGCCTGGTCCGATCCCGGGGTGACGGATCCGCGCCGGGACGACCGGACCAGGTTCGCGCTGGCACAGGCTGTCCGGCTGGTCGAGAAGGCACGCACCCCAGAGGTCCGACGTCAGCTGGCGGAGCGCCTGGGCCGCGAACCTGCCATTAACGAACGGTGGTTGCGCGACTTGCAACTCGCCTTACGGCGTTAGCCGCGGACGAAGGTCGGGGTTGGGTCGGGGGAGAGGGCGCCGGCGATCGCCTGCTGTTCGTGGGGAGACAGGGGCGGGAGGTCCGACAGCGGGAACCAGGCGACCTCGAGGGACTCGTCGTCGTTGACGCGAGGGGTGCCGTGCAGTGGGCGGCAACGGAAGCAGAGGTCGAGGAACTGCACCTGATCGCCGTTCGGGTAGCTGGACGGCGGCAGCGACTCCACGCTGATCAGGCGTTCCACCTCGACGGTGACCGCGGTCTCTTCCTGGATCTCCCGGACCAGCGCGACCGCCGGCTGCTCACCGGGTTCGAGGATGCCGGCGACCAAGGCCCAGTGGCCGGTGTCCACGCGCCGTACCAGCAGGACCTGGCCGGCGTCGTCGAGGACCACTCCGCTGATGCCGGTGAGCCACAGCAGGTCGTGGCCGATCTTCTCGCGGAGTTCGAGGATGAACTTCGGGGTCGCCATGGTGTGAATCCTAGAGAAGCCGCGACAACCCTTTAGTTTCCGCAAGAAAGTTGACCACCAGGCAGCAAGGGCAAGCGGTTTCCACGCAAGACACGGACAGTGCCGATCTGGTCCCGGTCAGTAAAGAGTGAACTCTTCCGAAGTCATCCGATCTGTGCCATTCTCCCGCCAAAGATCCGAGATCCTATCGGATATTTCGTCTCTTCCGTCCTAGACCGCCATCTAGACCGCCTTGGAGGACCCATGCCGAAGAACGCTGCCGGGCCGACCGGACTCAGCCGTCGATCACTCATCGCCGGAGCTCTCGGCCTGACTGCCGCGACCGCCGGCGGAGGTCTGCTCAGTGGCTGCAGCAGTTCGGGGAACGCGAGTGGCGCCGCCGGCGCTGCCACCGGCCCGGCTGCCGCTCCCAGCGTCACGCTCGGCCCGAAACTGGCGGGGGTGCTGTACCCGGACGGGTACGTCGGCCCGGTGGCCCGTGAGCACAAGCCGATCACCACCGAGAAGGTCACGTTCAAGATCGTCGTCAAGCAGGACGTCACCATCGGCGACTGGAAGACCAACGCGTTCACCAAGTGGCTGGAGCAGAAGACAGGAATCCACATCGAGTGGAACCAGGTCGGCGGCACCGACGACGACGTGATGACCAAGGTGAACGCGATGATCGCGGCCGGCGACATCCCGGACGCCTTCATGGGCATCGACTTCAGCCGTTCGCAGCTGTTCCTGTACGGCTCGCAGGGCCTGTTCGCCGACGTCAACCAGTACATCGACGGGTACGCGCTGAACCTGCAGCAGGCGATGAAGGACTACCCGGACGCGCGCAAGCTGGTGCAGGCGCCGGACAAGAAGATCTACTCGTTCCCGAACTTCAACGACTGCTACCACTGCCGGGCCAGTGCCGGCCGGTCGTTCCTGAACACCCAGTGGATCAAGCAGGTCGGCCTGGCGATGCCGAAGACCACCGACGAGTTCCTCGAGGTGATGCGCGCGTTCAAGAAGGCGGACCTGGCCGGCAACGGCCGGACCATCCCGTTCGCCGGCTACAAGGACGCCAAGATCGATCCGTACTTCGTGAACGCGTTCCTCTACAACCCGGGCGACCCGTGGCTGGTCCTGAACGACGGCAAGGTCGACGTGACCTTCAACAAGGACGAGTGGCGCGAGGGCCTGAAGTACATGAACACCCTGTACGGCGAGGGCCTGATCAACCGCGACGTGTTCACCGCCGACGAGGACCAGTTGCAGCGGTACGGCAACGCCCCGGGCAAGCCGCTGATCGGGGGCGCCCGGGTGAACTACTGGGGCAACTTCGTCGACATCGACCAGAAGGACCCGAACGCCCGGTGGCGCGAGTACGAGGCGTGCCCGCCGCTGGAGGGACCGAACAAGGTCCGGTACGCGGCCTGGGACTACCTGAACATCGGCGTCGAGGTGTCCCAGCTGGTGATCACCAAGAAGTGCGCCAAGCCGGAGCTCCTGGTCCAGTGGGCGGACGCGCAGTTGGAGCTCGAGGCGATCCTGCGCGGGTACGCCGGCCCGCAGTTCGCCTGGGCGAAGAAGGGTGAGCTGGGCATCAACGGCAAGCAGGCCGTCTACGGCTACGCCGCCACCTGGAACACCTCGAAGAACATCAGCTGGAGCCAGGACAACCCGATGTACCGCTCCCAGGACTTCCGGCTGAGCGAGCGCGTGGACCCGAAGGACCTCACCTTCGAGAAGCCGCTCTACGAGCAGACCAAGCAGAGCTACTTCCCGTACAAGCAGCCGCAGGACCTGCAGTTCCCGCCGGTCACCCTGGACCAGGACCAGGCCGCGCAGGAGGCGGAGCTGAAGACCAACCTGAAGGGTGAGGTCGAGCAGTCGTTCGCCAAGTTCCTCACCGGGCAGCTCGACCCGAACGACGACGCCGCGTGGAACGACTACAAGGACCGGGTCGAGAAGATCGGCGTGAAGCCGTACCTCGAGCTGCAGCAGGCCGCCTACGAGGCCTACAACTCATGACCGCCACCCCCACGCTGCCGCCGGACGAGACGCGGAGGGCGGTCGGGGCGCCGATCCAGGACACCCGGGGCGACAAGATCGCCCTGGCCTGCATCTACACCGCGCTCGGCCTGTTCTGCCTGGCCGTGCTGTACCCGATCGTCTACGTCCTCAGCGCCTCGGTCAGCAACACCAAGCGGGTGGCCGCCGGCGAGGTCTGGCTGTGGCCGGTCGGCTTCACCCTCGATGCCTACAAGGCGATCTTCGACTACGACGCGATCGTCAGCAGCTTCGGCAACTCCGTGTACTACGCGGTGGTCGGAGCCGTCGTGGCCACGGTCCTCACACTGCTGGCGGCGTACCCGCTGTCCCGGAAAGGCCTGCCGGGCAAGGGGTTCGTCATGGCCGCGTTCGTTTTCACGATGATGTTCAGCGGCGGCATGATCCCGACGTACCTGGTGGTGGACCAGCTGGGCCTGCTGAACACCCGGTGGGCGATGATCCTGCCGACCGCGCTCGCGGTCTGGAACGTGATCATCACCAGGACCTATTTCATGGTGACGATTCCGGAGGAGCTGGTCGAGGCCGGCAAGGTGGACGGCTGCAGCGACTTCGGGTTCTTCTGGCGCGTCGTGCTGCCGCTGAGCAAGCCCATCATCGCGGTGAACCTGCTGTTCTACGCGGTCGGGCAGTGGAACTCGTTCTTCAACGCGCTGATCTACCTGACCAACGAGCACCTGTTCCCGTTGCAGGTGGTGCTGCGGCAGATCCTGATCCAGACCAAGGTCGACCCGGCCCAGATGCCCGACACCAGCAAGCTGGCGCAGCTGAAGGAGTTGCAGCAGCAGCTGAAGTACTCGCTGATCGTGATCGGCATGATTCCGCCGTTGCTGGTCTACCCCTTCGTGCAGAAGCACTTCGTCAAGGGGGCCATGATCGGCTCGCTGAAGGGGTGACGAGATGACGACGACCGAAACGCGTCCCGCCGCCAAGTCGCCGGCCCGGCGGCAGGTTGCCGGCGGCCGCCGGCACGGCCGGATCAAGGAGCCGAAACCCTCGGTCCGGCTCGGCATCCGGATGCGCCGGAACTGGCAGCTGTACGCGATGCTGGCGCTGCCGCTGATCTGGCTGGCGATCTTCGCCTACTGGCCGATGTACGGCGTGATCATCGCGTTCAAGGACTACAACGTGGTGTCCGGGATCTGGGGCAGCCCGTGGGCCGGGTTCAAGTACTTCGACCGGTTCATCGAGTCGTACCAGTTCTGGAAGCTGATCAAGAACACCGTGTTCCTGCACGTGTACGAGCTGGTCGCGACGTTCCCGTTGCCGATCATCCTCGCGCTCTGCCTGAACACGGTCCGGAAGAAGTGGTTCAGCCGGTCGGCGCAGCTGATCACCTACGCGCCGCACTTCATCTCGACGGTGGTGGTCGTCGGCCTGATCGTCGTACTGACGAACCCGAACACCGGCGTGAGCAACCAGCTGCTCGGCCTGTTCGGCATCGGGCCGGTCGACCTGATGGGTGACTCCGGGATGTTCCGGCACCTGTACGTGTGGTCGGGCGCCTGGCAGACGATGGGGTTCTCGGCGATCATCTACCTGGCCGCGCTGACCAGTGTGCCGCCGGAGCTGCACGAGGCGGCGATCGTGGACGGCGCCTCGCGGTTGCGGCGGGTGTGGCACATCGACCTGCCGGCGATCGTGCCGGTCGCGGTCATCCTGCTGATCCTGAACATCGGCTCGATCCTGTCGGTCGGGTTCGAGAAGGTGCTGCTGATGCAGAACAGCCTGAACCTCGACACCGCCGAAGTGATCGACACCTACGTGTACAAGATCGGTCTGGCCTCGGCGGTGCCGCAGTTCAGCTACGCGACCGCGATCGGGTTGTTCCGATCGGTGATCGGGCTGGTGCTGCTGGTGCTGGCGAACACCTTCGCCCGCCGCTTCGCCAAGTCGAGCCTTTGGTGATGGTGAGCCTTTGGTGAGCTATTTGCCGTCGGTGGTCTGGCGGTGCAGTCCGGCCGCCAGCACCACCGACAGCAGTACGGCGCAGGCGCTGGTCATCGCGACCAGCGCCTTCACACCGGCCATGCCGGTGGCGAGGTCGGTGCCGAGGACGATCCCGGCGCCGATCGCGAGCACGACCAGGCCGATCCAGATCACCAGAGCGGCTCGCTTCTCCTGCTGTGCGATCGCGGCGTAGACGACCAGCTGCAGTACGGCGTACGCCGAGCCGGAGATCGCGAACAGCCAGGTGTACGGACCGAGTGACGCGTAGTCCTCCTTGCCGCCGATCACGGTCACGACCAGGTCCGGCAACAGCAGCGCGCCGACAACCGTGCACACACCGAGCCCGGCAACGGCTTGGATCGCCCGGCGCAGGCGGACCGTGTCGCCGGGGGAGCTGGCGAGTGACGGGAACACGATGACGATCACGAACTGCGGCAGGAACAGGCACGCCTTCGCCACGATCACACCGGCCGCGTAGTACCCGCTGTGCCGGCCGTCCAGCAGTGCACGGGCAAACAGCACGTCCGCGTTGGCGATGGCGAAGAACGCGAGCAGCGTGTGCGTGCCGTGCACCGTCTCCCGCAGTACGTCCTTGACCAGCGCCGACGTACCGCCATGGGACCCACGCAGCAGGAAGCCACCCAGCAGAGCCGGTACGGCGGCCCCAAGCGCAAGACCGATCATGGCTGCGTCGAGGGACGGGTGGACGAGGAGCGCACCGCCACCCAGCAGCAGCCGCCCGACGCCGACCGACGTGTAGACGCCCGCGAGCTCGGTCCAGCGTTGACTGCCTTGGAGTACGCCGAGCTGCGAACCCATCAGCGTGAGACAGCCGAGAGTGGGAGCGAGCAGCATGATCGCGACCACGGAGTCGATGTGCAGCAGCCAGACGAACAGCGGCGTCGCGAGCAGGCAGACGATCGTCAGTCCGAGCGCGGCCCGCCGGCCTGCCTTCAGCATCGCGTTGGCCAGTGCCTCGGCACCCGCCCCGGTGTGTGTGGCCAGCTGGCGGGCGCCGGTGGCCTGCAGCCCGAGTGACGCGACGTTGCCGATCAGCAGCAGTCCGAGCAGTGCGGTGATGGCACCGAACTGCTCCGGCACCAGCCGGTGGACGCAAATCAGGGTGAAACCGTAGGCCGCGACGTTCATGATGGCCATGCCGACGGCGACGACCGTCGCGCTGCGCAGGAAAGCGAGTCGCGGTGCCTTGGGCTCTTGCTCAGGGGTGGTCTCAGCGCTCATGCTCTACTGCCTTGTGAGAGAGCTACAGAGGGGAGAGGTGGTCATGTCAGAACGTGCCGTGCGCGTTCTGTCCTGGTTGTGGCCTGTCCTGCTCACCCTGTTGATCACTGCTCCGCTACTCGCTCCGGGCTACGTGGTCGGCTACGACATGGTGTTCGTACCGGACCTCACGGTACGACTAGACCTGTTCGGTGTCACAACGGCCATGCCCCGCGCGGTCCCGTCGGACGTGCTCGTCGCCGTACTGGACGAGGTGGTCGGTGGGCAGGTGCTGAACAAGATCGTGCTGGTCGCGATTCCACTCCTGTCCGGGCTTGGCATGACCGCGCTGTGGCGGGAGCTCCGGCTCGGCGCCGCGTTGCCCGGTGCCGCGGCCGTGACCCTCTTCGTCTGGAACCCGTTCGTCGCCGAGCGCCTCCGCCTCGGCGCCTGGGCCCTCCTCCTCGGGTACGCCGCCTTGCCGTGGCTCGTGCGGTCCGCACTGCGACTGCGGAAGGGGAAGGGGTGGCCGGGCTTCCTCCTCGCCTCCGCCGGCTGCGCGCTGACCGCATCTGGGGGCATCGTCGGCTTGCTGGTCGCCGGGCTCATCCTGCTGTGGCCGGGGCGTCGCGTGGTCTGGCCGCTCGGCGCGGCGGTCTTGCTGAACGCTCCCTGGCTGGTGGCAGGTCTGGCGCACGGCGGTAGTGCCACAGCCGACCCTGCCTCGGTGACAGCCTTTGCGGCTCGCAACGAGGGCTACGGGGGAGCGCTGCCAACGCTGCTCACACTGGGCGGCGTCTGGAACGCAGACGTTGTCCCTGGCAACAGAGGCGACCTGCTGCCGGTCATCTTCGCGTTCATCATGCTGCTCCTGTCGATCGCAGGCGTCGTGCTCTGGTGGCGACAGGACCGCATTGTCGGCGCACTGGTCGTGGCTGCAGTCGTCTCCTTGCTGGTGGGCATGGCCGGCGTCGTCGCGCCGGGTGCCTTTGCAGACGTCGTTGCCAACGTCCCTGGTGCCGGTCTCTTCCGCGACGGCCAGCGCCACCTCGGTCCGCTGGTGTTGCTCGAGTCGATCGGCTTCGGCGTGGCGATTCATGCTTTGCTGCAGCGCGTCCCACTGAGCCGAGTTGTCGGAGTGACCGCCGTACTGCTGCCGATCGCGGCGCTGCCCGCGCTGGCCGGCGGGGGCGGGCTCAAGGTGTCGCACTACCCGGCGGAGTGGGCGCGGGCGCAGCAGGCGCTGGACGGACCGTTCATCCCGTGGCCGTTCGAGTCCTACCGGGCACCGCTCTGGAACGACCGCCGTCCGGTGCTGGACCCGATGCCCCGGTACTTCGACCAACCCGCGGTCGTCCCGGACGAGCTCATCGTCTCCGGCCACCGCCTGGCCGGTGAGGACGCCCGCGCTGCCGCTGTGGCGACAGCAGTCCGTACGGCGATGCGCGACGGGACCGACCCGACTCCGGCGCTCCTGCAGCAGGGCGTCGGCTGGCTCGTCTACGACCGGGACGCCGGCGGGGCGCCGCCGCGCGATTCGATCCCCGGACTGACCGAGGTCTACTCGGCGATGACCGTGAGCGTTTACCAGCTGGCCGGAACGCACGTCCCACAACACGATCCGCCGTGGCGCACAGCCGTCGTACTGGCCGCCTGGGCGATCGCCGGAGCCACCCTGGCGGCCGCACTGGCCGGTCTGGTGAACCGTCGCTCCATGGTCTGGCGGAGTCGCTGAGCGGTTGTTACTCTTCGGTTCACTTATCGAGGAGGGGACACGCTTCATGGGATCACTGATCGGTGCGGCCATCGCCGTCTTCGCGGGCCTGGCCGTGGCTACGACCACGGTTGTCGGGGTCGTGCAGTCGGTGCAGGAAGACCCGCAGCCGCCGGCGGGACAGACGCAGGGGCAGGCTGACGTTCCGGTCGTGGGGTACGGCTCGAAGTAGTCAGCAGCCGATCGAAGGCCAGTGCGGTCGCACTCCAGGTGAAGTTGCCCGCACTGGCTGCCGCTCCCTCCGACAGCCGCTGCCGGAGCTGCGCGTTCTGCAGCAGCTCGATGATCGCCGCGGTGAACTCATTGGGCTCGTCCACCAGCACACCCGACTCTCCGTCGTGCACCGACTCGGTCGGACCACCCGCACTCCGGTAGGCCACCGTCGGCACGCCGTGCCCGGCGGCCTCGCCGACCACCAGGCCCCAGCCCTCCTTGAGGCTTGGCAGCGCCTGGACCCACGCCTCGTCGTACGCCGCGTGCTTGTCGTCCTCGCTGACGTGACCGAGGAATTCGACGGCGTCCTGCAGTCCGCGCTCGGCGACGTACGCCTTCAGCGAGTCCTCCCACCAGCCCGAGCCGACCACGACCAGTCGTGCATCGGGCAGCACCTTGCGGGCTTCCGCGATGGCGTCGACGGCGTGCTCGACCTGCTTGTGCGGCACCAGCCGGCCGACGCACACCACCGTCGGTACTGCGGCCTTGGGTCGCTGCCGTGGTGGCGCCGGATCGGTGCCGTTGTGGATCACGTCGATGCTCTGCACGCCAAGGCCCGCCAGCTCGTCGCGGGAGGCCGACGACACGGTGACGTAGCGGCAGTCGTCGTACAGGCGGGGTGCGGCGACCGACTCGAGCCACCAGCCCAGCCGACCACGCCAGCCCGGGTACACGACCTGCCACTGCTCCTGGTGGACGTGGTGGACGAGGACGACGACGCCGGTACGACGTACGAGACGGGTAAAGAATGGGAGTCCGTTCTGCACGTCGATCACGTGGTCCGGGCGGCGCAGCCAGGTGTGCAGCATGCCCCGGAGGTACACCGTGACCTTGGTGCCGCGGTACAGGTACCGCACATCGTGGCGTCGCGACTCCCGTGGACTGCCCGGGTAGGCCGCGCACAGCACGGTCACTCGCCAGCCCAATGCCGCAAGGCCTCTCGCCACCTCCTCGACGTACCTCTCGGAACCCCCACCCTCCGGGTTGGTCGTGTCCCGCCAGTTCAGCAACAGCACGCTCTGTGCACGCACTCTGATAGCCCCACCCTCCGGCCTTTGCCCTCACCGTCAACCTCCCCCGAGGTAATGGGCCGGGACGTTACCAAGGAGTAACGATGTCCGCCAGACCTCGTGAGATCCGTTAATGTCCCGCCTGTGCCAGTGATGACGAACCCCACAGCGAGCAGCGCGTGGACAGCCGACCTCGGTCGCGCCGTCCGGCTGTTCCGGGCGTTCGGGGTCGAGCAGACGGATCCGGATCTCTTCTACGGAACGCTGGCCGCAGATTCCGTCGGGCAGCTCAGCCAGTACGTCGACCTGCGCGACTCGCTGATGCTGGACGTCGGTGGTGGTCCCGGGTACTTCGCCGACGCGTTCCGGAAGGCTGGAGCGACGTACTACGCGGTCGACTCCGACCTGGGTGAGCTGAGCGGGCGTGGTGAGCCCGAGCCGGGCACTGTGCTCGGCAGCGGTATGGCATTGCCGGTCGCCGACGGGTCGGTCGACGTCTGCTTCTCGTCGAACGTGCTGGAGCACGTGCCCGACCCGTGGCTGATGGCCGACGAGATGGTCCGGGTCACCAAGCCGGGCGGCACGGTCTTCCTGTCGTACACCGGCTGGTGGGGACCGCACGGCGGCCACGAGACCGCGCCGTGGCACTTCCTCGGCGGACATCGAGCCGCCCGTCGCTACGAGCGGATCCAGGGCCACCCGCCGAAGAACCGCTTCGGTGAGTCGCTCTACCCGATCACCGTCGCCGGCGGCCTGCGCTGGGCCCGCGCCTGCAGGGAAGCGGACCTGGTCGCCGCAGTGCCGCGGTACCACCCGCGCTGGGCGTACGGCGTCCTGAAGCTGCCCGGAGTGCGTGAAGTAGTGACCTGGAACCTCGTCCTGGTGCTCCGGCGGCGATGAAGAGGCTGAAGGCAGGCAGCACTGAGCAGGTGGTCTGGCGGGCGCGACTCGTCCTGGGCTGCCTGGTTCTGATTGCCCTGTGCTTCCACCAGGCGCCCGGCAAGATCGTCCCGGACACCAAGCTCGACCTCACCGCCGGTCCTGGCGGCTTCCTGGCTCGCTCGCTGCACCTGTGGGACCCGCAGGGCGCCTTCGGACAGCTGCAGAACCAGGCGTACGGCTACCTGCTGCCGATGGGGCCGTTCCACTGGCTGCTGGACTCGCTGTCGGTGCCCGACTGGGTGACGCAGCGACTGTGGTGGTCCGTCGTTCTCTGCGTCGCGTTCCTCGGCGTGTGGAAGCTCTGCAACGCCTTCGAGTACGGCGTGCCCTGGACTCGCTTCGCCGCCGCGCTGCTGTACGCACTGAGCCCGCGCATGCTCGGCGAAGTCTCGATCACCTCGATCGAGGTGTGGCCGATGGCGATGGCGCCATGGGTGCTGCTGCCGCTGGTGACACCGCGGGCGCGCTCGGGCTGGTGGCGGGTCGGCTGGTCCGCAGTGGCGTTCGCGCTGGTCGGCGGAGTGAACGCGGTCGCGACAGGTGCGACGCTCGTACTGCCTGCGCTCTGGTTGATCACCCGGCGCCTGGATCGGTCGACGTTGAAGGTCGCGGTCGGCTGGCTGGGCTGTGTGGCCGCCGTGTCGGTCTGGTGGCTCGTTCCGCTCGTGCTGCTCGGCCGGTACAGCCCGCCGTTCCTGGACTGGATCGAGGACGCCGCCGTGACGACCGACACGGCGAGCGTCTTCGAGTCCTTCCGCGGTACGTCGCAGTGGCTCAACTTCCTGACCGGCTCGGGTGGACCGAGCTGGCCGGCCGGCTGGCTCTACGTCACCCAGCCGATGCTGATCCTCACGACCGCGATCATCGCGCTGCTGGGCCTCGTCGGCCTGGCGATGGGGTCGCTGAAGCACCGCGGCTTCCTGAAGCTCTCGTTCGTCGTCGGACTCGTGCTGGTGACACTCGGCCACGCCGGCGCCGCCGGCTCGCCACTGGCGCCGCAGCTGCACGATCTCCTCGACGGACCGCTCGCCGCACTCCGCAACACGCACAAGTTCGAGCTCGTCGTCCGGCTGCCGCTGGCCCTCGCAGCCGCACACGCGATGAGCAAGCTGGCGGTGTGGGCGACCGCTCGCGGACTGCACCGCCGGGTCGTGCCGGTGTTGGTCGGATGCGTGATCGTGTCGGTCGCAGCGCCGGCGATCTTCGGTCAGCTGCCCAGACGCGAGGGGTACGACGCGATCCCCGCACACTGGCGTCAAGCCGCGACCTGGCTCGACAGCCAGACGACGAGCGGCAGCGTCCTCGTCGTACCGGCGGCGTCGTTTGCCGACTTCACCTGGGGGTCGACCAAGGACGAGCCGTTCCAGGCGTTGCTGAAGCGACCGATGGCCGTGCGGGACGCCGTACCGCTGGGGTCTGCCGGTGCGACGCGGTGGCTGGACGAGGTGGAGCGGCGACTCGGCACGGGCGTCGGCGACCAGACCCTGCGGCAGGCACTGACCCGTGCCGGGGTTCGGTACGTCGTCGTACGCAACGATCTCCGGTACGACGCCCAGGTGACGCCGACTGTCGCCGTCCACGAGAGCCTGGACGAGTCCGGCCTCAAACGGGTGGCGCACTTCGGCCCGGCGACGGGCAGCACCATCGAGCAGCCCGGCGTGACGCTGGACGGACACACCCGACTGCCATATCCGGCTGTGGAGATCTACGACGTCGGCGACACGAGTGCAGCCCGGCTGATCCCGCAGTCGCAGCTCGTGGAGGTCCGTGGCGCCGCCGAAGACGTGCCCACCGCACTGACCGCGCTTGGTGGCGACCGCGACGCCGTGACCACGTCCGACGCGGCTGGGAAGCTGACTGGACTGCCGCTGATCCAGACCGACGGCATGCAGCGCCGCGAGGTGTCTGTCGGTCGTCCGGCGGAGAACTACTCGCCTGTCCTCACCGCGTCGGAGGCCGGTCGCCAAGGTCGCCGCACCCTCGGGTACGACGTCAGCCCGGCAGCACCGAGTACGACGCGCACGTGGGCCGGCGGCTTGGTCGACGTACGGGCATCGTCGTCGGCGGCAGACGCGACCGCCACGCTGCGCACCGGGCCCGGCAACGGACCTGCCGCGGCCGTCGACGGGGATCCGTCGAGTCGCTGGATCTCCGGCACCTTCGGGCGCAGCAGTGGGGAGTGGCTGGAGCTGACGTTCGCGTCGCCGCGGGAGGTGGACGGGCTGAAGGTCCAGTTCTCGCTGGCACCGCCGACCACCGAGCCGGTCCGGACACTCCAGGTGGAGACCGACGCGGGCTCGCTGACTTCGGTGGTGACCGGGTCGCGTGAACCGCAGAACATCCCGGTGCCGCAAGGCAAGACCCAGCGACTGCGGCTCAGTGTCGGCATCACAGACGGCAAGAACCCGAACGGGGTCTCCATCGCGGAGGTGAGCCTGCCCGGGATGCTCCCGGTCAGCCGGCTGGAGGTGCCGTCCGAGAGCCGTCAGCCGAGCGCTCTGGTGTTCAGGAACCAGCAGATCGGCCGGTCCGCCTGTCTGCACGTGGCCACGCGCCCGCTGTGCCGGCAGAGCGTCGCCAAGGACTCCGAGGAGCCGACAGGTATCCAGCGGAGCGTGGAGCTGCCGAAGGGCGCGTCGTACCAGCTGCGCGGGACCGCACTGCCCAAGGATGGTGCGGCGCTGGAAGGCCTGCTGGCCGTTCCAGGAGCCATCATGGCCTCTGCCTCGTCGCGTGCCGTCACGGCGCCGGAGGGGAGGCCAGGTGCCGCAGTGGACCGTGACCTCGGCACGGGTTGGGTCGCGGACGCTTCGGACGCTCGGCCGTCGCTGACCTTGAAGTTGCCGGTGGCACGGAAGCTGAGCGGTCTGCAGTTCCTCACCGATCCCTACCTGACCGCGTCGCAGCCTTCCGAGGTGATGATCCGGGTGGACGGCGGCCCGTCGGCCCTGGCCAAGGTCGACGGGGAGGGCTATCTGCGGTTCGCCGCTCGGACCGCTCGGACCATCCAGCTGACCTTCACCAGCACCAGACCGCTGGTCGACTTCGACTCCGCGACCGGCTTTGCGAACAACGCACCGGTGGGCGTGGCAGAGGTCCGGGTGCTGGGCGCCGACGACCTGCGGAAGGAGCTCGACCTCGACGCCCAGACCGGCGCGTTCTGCGGTTACGGGCCTGGTGTGCGAGTGGACGGCGTACCTGCGGACACGCAGGTGAAGGCGACCGTGCGGGACGTGCTGCAACAGCGGCCGGTGACTTTCACGACGTGCGGCAAGGACAGCACGGTCTCACTACAGGCCGGACGGCACGACGTCGACGTGCTCGCCGGCGGTGGCTTCGTGCCGATCGAGACAACCTGGTCCAGGGCGGGCTTCGGCAACGTGTCGAAGTCGACCGTGCAGTCCGTGGACGTGTGGCGAGCCGACCCGGCCGAGCTGACCGTCGAGGTGCCGGCTGCCGAGGAGCCGTCGGTGCTGACCATCGCGCAGAACTACAACGAGGGCTGGGTGGCGTACGACGGCAGTGGGCGCAAGCTCACGCCGATCCGGGTCGGCGGCTGGCAGCAGGGCTGGGTGTTGCCCGAGGGACTCGAGCAGGTCGTCACTGCACGGTTCATGCCCGACCGCACCTACCGGGCCGGCCTGCTGGTCGGACTGCTCGCACTGCTGTCGGTGCTCGCGATGGCGGCATTCTTCCGGCGCCGGTCTCGGCACTCCGGGCACCGGCTGCGTGAAGGTCGCTACATCGGGCCGTGGGCGGCTGGCGCGGTCGGGCTCGTCGCAGGAGCGTTCATCTCCGGCTGGATCGGCGTGGTGGCTGTCCTCGTCGCAGCAGCCTGCACGTGGTTCCTGTCCGGCCGGCGAGTAATCGTTGTCGCTGCCGGTGTGGTCCTGGTCGGGACGGTGATCGCTGCGGTTCAGCCCTGGCCGGACGGGGGAGCGGGAATCACTTCCGGAGTCGTCCAAGCGTCGGTCTTGGTCGGCTGTGCGCTGGTGCTGTTGTCCCGGCCGACCGGTGAGACGTCGTAGCCCTTGTCCCGCCGGCCGAGTCGCATGATCGGGCGTTCCATCCCGTAGTAGCTCGCGGCCGCGACGGCGGCCGACACCACCAGCGTCGGGAAGAACAGCAGCGCGAACTTCCCGCTGAACAAGGTGTAGTCGCTGACCTGCTCCACGACGCTCAGCACGATCACGTGGTACGCGAAGACGCCGTACGAGATGTCGCCGGCGATGTGACCGACCCGGCCACCCAGAACCCGGGCAGTCCGCGCTGTCGGGTTCAGTGCCGGGAACAGGACGCAGGCCGCGATCCCTGTGTAGAGGATGCTCTTCACGAAGGCTTGGCCGGGTGTCGGGGCCGACAGGTTGTACGGGCCGGCCATCGGGGACGCTGCGATCACCAGTAGCGCGACAGCGACGCCCCAGACCGTGCCGGGGATCTTGGTGAGCGTGTCCAGTGCGGACGGCCCCAGCCGCCCGCTGCTACGGGCCACCTGCCACAGCGCGAACCCCATGCCGACTGCGAACCAGCCGACGTACCCGGGCAGCCAGAGGCCCGCACGCGCGTGGTCGGTCGTGTTGACGCCGGCCATCCACACCGGACCGAGCAGGGTGAACGCACCCAGTACGGCGAGTCGCCAGCGGACACTGCGTCGAGTGGGACGCTCGTACCCGGTCAGGAACTTCGCCAGCACCGGCAGCAGCAGGTAGAACGCGACCTCGGTCGCCAGGCTCCACATCTGCGTGAGCCCGTCGGCCGCGATGCCGTCGAAGTAGATCTGGGTGAGCGTGGCGTGCTGGAGGTACGTCGTCCACGCCACGCCGTCCTTGTGCGGTACGACGAGTGCAGCGAGCAGCACGGCGACCCAGAGCGCCGGCAGGATCCGGAGTGCGCGGTTGCGCAGGTACGGCAAGGTCAGCGGCGGCAGCGTGCCCTCGAACCACGCCACCACGTGCGGCCGGTAGAGCAGGAACCCGGAGATCGCGAAGAAGATCGCGACCCCGACATCGAGTCGCGCGACCAGCCCGGCGAACGGGCCGTTCAGCGAGGCGCCGCTGTGAAACCCGACGTGCGTCGTCAGCACCGCGAGCGCCCCGATCGCACGCAGCCCGTCCAGCGCCGGGAATCTCTGTCTCATCTGGGCAGTCCGATCTCGAGGTTCTCCACGCACAGGTTCGTCGCGGGATCGGAGGAGCGTAGCCGAACCTCCGTGGCGGTGATCCGCCGCGACGGACCGAAGTACATGCTGCCGACCCCCGCGGTCCACTGCGCGGCCGGCAGCGCCGCTACGGTGCCCGTGGCGTCGATCAGCTCGACGGTCACGGCGTTCTCCCGGTTCGAGAAGTACGCCGCCTTGACGAACCAGCTCGCGGTCGCGATCTCGTTCTGCGTCGGCGTCAACGGGATGGTGAGCGGTTCGGTGCCGCGGACCAGCAGGTTGCAGAACGGGTTGCTGCGCGATGCCGGGTCGGCGCGCGACCACACCACGAACTGGGCAGGCCGAAGCTTCCCGGTGTCATCCACCAGCAATGGCTCGCTGCCCGGCTGCTGCAACCGGAACGGGATCCGCGCCATCCGCAGCACCTGCGACAACCGGTTGTCCTTCATGAGCGCGGTGCCGATCGGATGCGGCATGGGTGTGTCCCACAGGTTCACGTTCGGGCCGGCCCGGTCGAGGTCGGCGGTGACGTTCGCAAAGTACGGCTTCGCCGGATTCGCCGCCCATGTCCTGGCAAAGCCGGCATCGGACACCACGACTCCGACCAGCAACGCGCCCAACGCCAGGACCGGCACGAGACGGGGGAGTCGCAGTGCCTTGGCGCTCAGGACGACGGCCAGCGTCAACGGGATCGAGAGATCGGACCAGTAGTGGTAGTGCACCGTGAAGACAGTCCCGAAGACCGAGAACCGCCCGTAGGACACGAGCACCACAGTGACGAGCACATAGCCGAGAACGGCCGCCCACAGCAGCAGCGCTCGCCGGTCGTGCCGCCAGGCAGCCAGCAGGAGTACGGCGGCCATCAGCCCGCCAACCACGAGCGCCCCGACGCCCGGATCGGCGAAGCTGAACGGCTGCCCGCTCTCGGCCCACGTCCAGGGCCCACCGGCCAGTGCGGACAACGGCACCTTGAAGCCGCGTGCGGTGAGCTCCAGCAACTGCCCGGCGGGGATCCGGCCACGGGACGGATTGCCGTGGGTGAGGTAGAGGGTGCCGAAGGCAACCACGGCTGCGGTGAGCGCGGCTGCGAACGGCCAGGTACGGCGGAGCCAGCCACGGATCGGCTCCTCGCGGAGATAGAGCGCGATGGCGACCACCGTGAGCAGGATCAGCGCGGATTTCTCCCAGCAGGCAAGGGAGATGAGCAGGGCCAGCGGGCCGTAGACGAGCGCCCGGCGGCGGCCGTCGTACCAGTCGATGGTTGCGTGCAGCAACAGCAAGCCGAAGACGTGCGCGGACAGGTTGTTCACACCGCTCGACAGCGACATGAACGACGGCATGCTCAGTGGCGTGAGCGCGTAGATCAGGGTGCCGGCGACGACCCACCAGGTCGGGCCGAGGATGCGGAGCAGCAGGCGGCCGATCAGGAAGATCGCGACGGCCTGCATGAGCACCCGCCAGGCGACGGTCAGGTCGTGGTTGAGCGGCGCGACCTCGGCGAAGACCGCGTAGACGAAGCGCAGGCCGGGGGCGATGTGGTCGTTGACCGGCGTGAGCAACTCGGCCGGCGCGAACCCGCGGCTGCCCTGGACCAGGAACTCGAGGTCGTCGCTCAGCCACGAACCCCGGCGCGCGAGCAGCCCGAGGACCGCCGCCTGGACGACGGCGATCGCGACGACGACGGCCTTGAGCACCGATGTCTCGGGCGCTGTCGGCAGGCCGGTGATCCCCCTCATGCGGCGCGACTATATGACAGTTCGAAATTCCCTCGCGCACCATCTGTTCAAGTTGGCTACCCGCTGGTAGCGTCCCGCGGACAGACCGGGAGGGGAAGCAGTGGGGACTCGTAGTCGAGCGACGTTGATCGGGCTCGGGGTGTTCTTCGTGGGCGTGGCCGCGCTGGCCAGGTTCTACGCGTATCCGGCGCTCGCGGTGGCGCCGGCGGACCAGGTCGCGCACACCGTGTCGGCCGGGCCGGACGCGACCATCTTCAGCATCGCGGAGCTGAAGGAGAAGTCGGGCGTCGAGCTGGAGGCCCGCCGGACCGTCCGCGGTGACGTGGTCGCGGCCGACAAGATCAGCAAGGCGCTGGACCGCAAGGTCGTCGTGTTCGACACCGCCGTGGTGACGGACGACTCCAAGGACTACCAGTTCCCCGACGACGCCTCGAAGACCGCGGAGCTGCCGCTGAGCTTCGTGCAGGAGCGGGTCGTGCTGGACGCGCACACCGGTGAGGCGGTGCGCTGGAACCCGTCGGGTGACGACAACAGCGGCGAGTACATCGCCACCACGATCGAGAAGGCCGACCGGCTCCGGCCGGACCCGAACAGCCCGCTGTTCAAGGGGCACGAGGGGCTGGTGCTGAAGTTCCCGTTCGGCACCGAGAAGGCGACCTACCAGTTCTGGGACAGCACGCTGCGCAAGGCGTTCCCGATCCACTACAAGAAGACGGACACGCTCAAGGGCCTGAAGGTGTACGTCTTCGAGCAGGACGTGCCCAAGCAGGAGGTCGCGCTGGCGAAGCCGCTGCTGGTGCCGGGCAACCTGGTCGACGAGCCGGGCCGCGACTCGGTCGAGGTGCAGCGCACGTACAAGAACACCCGGACGCTGTGGGTCGAGCCGATCACCGGCGCGATCATCAAGGGCCGCGAGCAGCAGCAGGCCACCATCGCCTACAACGGCGAGGACAAGCTGACCGCGACCCAGGTGTCGATCGAGTACGACGACGCGACCGTGACGAAGAACGTGGAGGGCGCAGTCGAGAACGGCGTCTCCGAGGGCGGCTACCAGTCGAAGGCGTTCCAGCTGAATCTGATCGGCTTCTGGGTGCCGCTGGTGTCGCTGATCCTCGGACTGCTGCTGCTCGCGGCAGTCGCGTTCTTCCAGCTGCGGCCGCGCTCAGAGCCGGTGGGCGGACCAGATGGCGGTGCCGGGGACTAACGGGCCGCGGTCGGGCCCCCAGCCACCCCAGACCAGGTCGTGGCCGGCGGGCCACTCCGGCTCCAGCAGGTCGTCGACGACGAAGCCGGCGGTCGTCAGCGCGCGGATCCAGTCGCCGGTCGTCCGGTGGTGCTCGGCGTAGATCGGCGTACCGGCGTCGTCGACCTCGACGTACGGCGTGCGGTCGAAGTAGGAGTGGGTGATGCGCAGGCCGGACGGCGACGGGTCGTCCGGCATGGTCCAGCGGAACGGGTGGGTCACCGAGAACACCAGCAGCCCGCCGGGCTTGAGCGTCCTGGCGATCTCGCGCAGCGCGGTGGTCGCGTCGGCCACGAACGGCAGGGCTCCGAAGGCCGAGCAGACGATGTCGAAGGTCTCGTTCTTGTAAGGCAGTGCGATCGCGTCCGCGGCGACGGTCCGTACGGCGGTGCCGGTCCGGGCATCGAGTTGCCGGGCAATCCGGAGTTGCTCGAGCGAGATGTCGAAGGCGACCACGTCGGCGCCCTGCCCGACGAGCCAGCGCGAACACTGGGCGCCGCCGCAGCCGACTTCGAGGATCCGCTTGTTCCGCACCGGGCCGAGCAGCCGGGCGTGCTCCTCGTCGACACCCTCCGGGCACCAGACGAAGCGGTCGTCGCCGAGGAACTCGCCATGCTCCGCGAGATACTCCTTCGCCGCGGAGTCCCAGTAGGTGCGGCTGGCTCGTGAGGTCTGGGACTCGGTCAGCTCTACTCTGCGCGGCTCGGCCACCCGGCTAGGTTACGCGTCCAGCCGAGTGTATTTGGCAGGATCTCTGGCATGAGTGAGTTCGTGGCCAGTGCGGTGCCGTTGACGGGTGGGTATGGCGGCCAGACGTATGCGGTCAGCGCGGCGGGGGAGGACGCCGTACTGAAGCTGTACGTGAAGGACCCGGAGCGAGCGGCTGTCGACGCGGCGCTGCTTCAGCTCGTGCGGGGGCTGCTGCCCGTGCCGCGGATTCTGGACGCGAAGCGGGAGGGGTCGCCGGAGGATCCGCCGTACGTGCTGACCGAGCGGCTGCCGGGGGTCAACCTGCAGCTCTTCCTCGAGACGGCGGACGCCGAGGACCGGGCGCGGGTCGGCGAGCAACTGGGCGAGCTGCTGGTCCGGCTGAGCGGGATGCCGTTTCTGACCTTCGGGATGTTCCGCGGCGGCGAGCTGGCCGTGGAGCCGTTCGGGTCCGGCGACCTGGACGCGTACTTCGAGAGCTTCGATCTTGGGTTCAGCCAGGAGCAGGTCGCCGGCTTCCGGAAGGTCCTCGAGTACGCCGGTGACGTGCTGGCCGACGGGGTCGATCGAGTGTGTCTGGTGCACAGTGACTTCAACCCGAAGAACCTGCTGGTCGACCCGGCGACCACGCGGATCACCGGGCTGATCGACTGGGAGTTCGCGCACGCCGGGTCGCCGTACACGGATCTGGGAAACCTTTTCCGGTTCTGTCAGGACCCGGTGCTGGCGGGGGCCGTGCTGAGCGTGGTCCGGGGGAGTGGGCTGGATCTGGGTGAGCCGCTGGTGGACCTCGGCCGGGCGGCAGATCTGTGGGCGCTGCTGGAGCTCGCCGGGCGGTCGACGGAGCACGAGATCGCAGCGGCTGCGCACGAGCTGGTTGCTCGGATGGCGGACACGGGTACGCTCGCCGGAGGACGACCCGCCCTGGACGACGTACATTGAGATGAGTGGCACGTCGGGACACCTCGGCGGGCGGCCGGTAGGACCGGGTGCCCCAGGTTGTGCTGCCTTCGTCAAGACCGGTATTCTGTGATGTGCGCTATGGGCCCGCGCGACCTCGGACGGAGCAGGCTCGTGCTCGCAGCAGCTCGGTGGTGAATCTGTGCTCTTCAGGCAATCCAGCGGTTTGGTGCGATCCAACGGTTCATGACGCAACCGCACGACACCACCAGTCCACGGAGCAACCCACCACATGACGGCCAGCATCGAGGCACCTCTCGACCCCGCAGTGCGCAACACCCCGCAGGTAGCGGTCAATGACATCGGGTCGGAGGAAGACTTCCTCGCGGCGATCGATCAGACCATCAAGTACTTCAACGACGGCGACATCGTCGAGGGCACCATCGTCAAGGTCGACCGGGACGAGGTCCTGCTCGACATCGGTTACAAGACCGAAGGCGTCATCCCCTCCCGCGAGCTGTCGATCAAGCACGACGTCGACCCGAACGAGGTCGTCAACGTCGGCGACCACGTCGAGGCCCTCGTTCTCCAGAAGGAGGACAAGGAAGGCCGTCTGATCCTCTCCAAGAAGCGCGCCCAGTACGAGAAGGCCTGGGGCACGATCGAGAAGATCAAGGAAGAGGACGGCGTCGTCACCGGAACCGTCATCGAGGTCGTCAAGGGTGGTCTCATCCTGGACATCGGCCTGCGCGGCTTCCTGCCGGCGTCGCTCGTCGAGATGCGCCGGGTCCGCGACCTCCAGCCGTACGTCGGCCAGGAGATCGAGGCCAAGATCATCGAGCTGGACAAGAACCGCAACAACGTGGTCCTGTCCCGCCGGGCGTGGCTGGAGCAGACGCAGTCCGAGGTGCGGATGAACTTCCTCACCCAGCTGCAGAAGGGCCAGATCCGCAAGGGTGTCGTGTCCTCGATCGTCAACTTCGGCGCGTTCGTGGACCTCGGCGGCGTCGACGGCCTGGTGCACGTGTCGGAGCTGTCCTGGAAGCACATCGACCACCCGACCGAGGTCGTCGAGGTCGGCCAGGAGGTCACCGTCGAGGTGCTGGACGTCGACATGGACCGCGAGCGCGTCTCGCTGTCGCTGAAGGCGACCCAGGAAGACCCGTGGCAGCAGTTCGCCCGGACCCACCAGATGGGCCAGATCGTGCCCGGCAAGGTCACCAAGCTGGTTCCGTTCGGTGCGTTCGTCCGCGTGGAGGAGGGCATCGAGGGTCTGGTGCACATCTCCGAGCTGGCCGAGCGGCACGTCGAGATCCCGGAGCAGGTCGTCCAGGTCAACGACGACGTCATGGTCAAGATCATCGACATCGACCTGGAGCGGCGCCGGATCTCGCTGTCGCTCAAGCAGGCCAACGAGGGTGTCGACCCGGTCTCGGACGACTTCGACCCGACGCTGTACGGCATGACGGCGACGTACGACGAGCAGGGCAACTACGTCTACCCCGAGGGCTTCGACCCGGAGACCGGCGAGTGGCTCGAGGGCTTCGACAAGCAGCGTGAGGAGTGGGAGCGGCAGTACGCCGAGGCCCACGCGCGCTGGGAGGCCCACAAGAAGCAGATCGAGGAGGCCAAGACGGCCGACGTCGAGGCCGGCGAGGCGTCGACGTACTCCTCCGCTGCGGCTCCGAAGGACGACGCTCCCGTCGAGGGTGCGCTCGCTTCCGACGAGGCGCTGCAGGCGCTCCGCGAGAAGCTGACCGGCCAGGGCTGAGCCTGACGACAGGCTGACCAGGTCATCGCAAGGCCCGAGACCCCCGCACCCCCGTACTGGGTGCGGGGGTCTCGCACGTCGATAGGGTGTTGCCTGTGCTGAGAGTGGGACTGACCGGTGGGATCGGGTCCGGGAAGAGTGCGGTGTCGGCGCGGTTGGCGGCGCGTGGGGCGGTGGTGATCGACTCCGACGTACTGGCGCGCGAGGTGGTCGCCAAGGGCACCGACGGGCTGACCGAGGTGGTCGAGGTGTTCGGCGACGGCGTACTCACTCCGGAAGCTGAGCTGGACCGGCCGGCGGTGGGGCGGATCGTGTTCGGCGACGAGGCGGCCCGGCGGAAGCTGGAGGCGATCATCCACCCGCGGGTCCGATCCCGGGCGGCCGAGATCGAGGCGGCCGCGCCGGCTGGTGCCGTGGTGGTGCACGACATCCCGCTGCTGGTCGAGACCGGTCAGGCCGGCAAGTTCGACGTACTGCTGATCGTCGACGTGCCGGTCGAGGTGCAGGTCGAGCGGCTCACCGCGCAGCGCGGGATGACTGAAGCGGAAGCGAAGCAGCGGATCGCCAGCCAGGCTTCGCGGGAGCAGCGGCTGGCCGTGGCCGACGTCGTCGTTGACAACTCAGGCACTCTCGAGGACCTGGACCGGCGGGTCGGCGAGGTGTGGGAAGAGTTACAGAGCCGCGCGAACTGATTCAGGGCACGGTCCGGACACGAAACCGTGACCCCTGCGCGGTAAATGATGAATCCTGGCCGGCCTGTACGAGAATCTGTCCCGGTCCGGCCCAGGTGACTGGGCCGCGAGCACCGCCGGCGCGCCCCGCGCCGGTGCGGACGTCCGAGGTTGGGAGGATGGCGTGGTCTGTCCGCGCTGCAACTCAGACGTCCCCGAGGTGTCGCACTTCTGCCACCACTGTGGCAACGACGTGCGCTCCGGGGACGCCGAGCGGAAGAAGGCGTACGCCGCCAGGCCGGATGAGCCGGTGGCGTCGTTCCGGCTGGTCTCCACGATCATGCCGCAGGGCTCGGGCAAACAGCCCTACACCTACAAGGTCGCGCTGGGCATCGCGCTGCTGCTGACCGTGATCACGGCCGCGCTCGGTGCGCTGCCGGTCGCGATCATGGTGGCCGCCTTCTCCATCCCGATCGTCTACATCCTCTACCTGTACGACGTGAACCTCTGGGAGGACGAGCCGATCCCGGTCGTCGCGGCCGCGTTCGTGTTGACCGGTGTGCTGGCCGCGGTCTTCACGTGGCTGTGGTCGGACAAGCTCGTGCTGTCGATCGACACGATCGGCGGCACCGAGGCCGGCCCGGCCGCGCGGGACCTGCTGATCCTGCTCCTGCTGGTGCCGGTCGTGTCGGAGCTCATCCGGCAGGTCGGCCCGCTCTACCTGGCCTCGCGGCCGCGGTACGACGACCTGATGGACGGCTTCACGTTCGGCGTGGTGGCCGGTGTCGGGTTCGCCTGCTTCGAGACCCTGGTGCTGCACTGGGGCTGGATCAGCGGCGGGTTCGCCGGGCCGGGCAGCAGCGCCGGCACCTGGATCTCGATCGTGGTGCTGCACGGGTTCATCAAGCCGCTGATCTACGGGTCCGCGACCGGCCTCGCCGCCGCCGAGTTCTCCGGCCTGGGCGAGGGGTACGACGGGTTCACGCCGCGCTGGGTGGCCGGAGTCATCCAGGCGATCCTGGTCAACGCGCTGTTCCAGGGCGGGGTCTACCTGCTCGGGTTCGTCGGCGGCCACGGCTCGACGGTCGGCTCGATCCTCGGCGTGCTCTGGGGCCTGCTGCTGCTCGGCGCGCTGATCATCCGGGTTCGCTCGGTGCTGCACAAGGGCCTGCTCGAGGCGGCGCTGGAGGCGGCCGCGCGCGGTGGTTCCAACCACGCGTCGGGCGACCTGGCGTTCTGCTCGCGCTGTGAGATGCCGCTGCTGCCGCACTCCGACTTCTGCTCCGCCTGTGGCAACTCGGTGCGATCCGTGCCGAAGTCCGCCCGCGGAGTGGCAGCGCCGGCTGCAGCAGGTGGGTACGAGGCGACGACCGGGGAGACGCAGGCATGAGCAACCAGCAACCGCCCTACGGGCAGGGCGGCCAGGGGCAGCAGCCGTATGGCGGGCAGCCGGGCTACGGACAGCCCGGGCAGCCGCAGCCTGGCTACGGTCAGCCGGGTCAGCAGCCTGGTTACGGTCAGCCGGGGCAGCAGCCTGGGCACCAGCAGCCCGGTCAGCAGCAGCCTGGGTACGGGCGGCCGCAGCAGGCTCCGCCGGGCTACGGTCAGCCGGGTCAGCCGCCGTACCAGGGCCAGCAGCCGGGGCAGCAGCCCGGTGGGCAGCCTGGTGGTCCGCAGTACCCCGGCCAGCAGCAGTACCCGGGGCAGCAACAGCAGTACCCGGGGCAGCAACAGCAGTACCCGGGCCAGCAGGGCTACCCGCAGCAGCAGGGGTACGGCCAGCAACAGCAGCAATGGGGTCAGTACGGCGGTCAGCCTCCGCGTGGCAAGGGTGGTGGCAACAAGATCCTGTACCTGGCCGGCGGCGCACTCGCCGTCGTCGCGGTGATCGGTGTCGTCCTGGCGCTGATCTTCGGCGGCGGCGACAAGGAGGAGGCGGCCCCGAACCCGGAGCCGACCACCACCAACACCGAGAACCCGTCGCCATCGCCCGAGCCGACCAACACCGACGAGGGCCTCGAGGTCGGCGAGGGCGTCTACGTGAAGCCGCAGCCGGGCTACATCCGCAAGAGCCTGGACAACTTCAAGGGCGTCTACCTGCTCAAGCAGGGCGAGGCGTACTTCATGGTGAACGTGATCAAGGCCGAGGGTGAGACCACGGCGACGGTGCTGCCGCAGTTGCTGAAGGCCGAGACCAAGGGCCTGTCGAACGTCAAGACGAACTCGCCGCGGGAGACCAAGCCGGGCGAGAACGACAAGACCCCGGTCAAGGTCGTCACCACGCAGAGCTACTCGGCGGTGTCGACCACCCAGAACGGCAGCCTGCAGGTGGTCGGGTTCGTCGGCGTCGTCGAGCGCGAGGACGGCGTGATCACCCTGATCCGGGTGTACGCGCGCAAGGACAAGGTCGCGACCGCCGAGGCCGACACCACCAAGATGCTGCAGTCGGTGGTCAAGAGCCAGTGAACGGCAAGCGCGACAGGGGTTCCGGCGGGGGCAACCCCTGGGTCAACCAGCCGGGACCCGACACGGACGAGGCGGCAGCTGCGACGGAGCCGGAGCTGCCGCCCTCGCCGTGGGACCTCGAAGTACCTCCGCCACCCAGTCCGTGGACGGATGCGTCGGGGCCTGGGCCCGGCCCGGCCACGGAGACCAGCTCCGCGTGGGGCGAGAAGGTCGGACCGCCCTCGCTGCGCCGGCCGCCGCCAGAGAAGAAGGGCACGCGGATCCCGCCGCTGCTGCTCCCGATCGGCGCTGGACTGATCGTCGTCGTGCTGGTCGCGGTTGCGCTGGTGCTGCTGTCCGGTGGTGGTGACGACACCGCCGAGCAGCCGCCGACGCCGGCTCCGACGGTCAGCACGCCGGTGACGTCGTACGCGCCGCCGGCCAATGCGCTCCAGGTCGGCTTCGGCGTGTCCGTCGTACCGGTGGAGGGCTGGAGCCTGCTGGCGAAGGAGACGCAGGGCAAGGAGCTCGTCACGTACGCGCCGAACGGCGAGCCGCGGGCGTTCTTCTGGGTCCGGCAGAAGCAGAACGTGACGGCGCAGGCGTACCTGCTGGCGATCGTCGAGGGCGAGACCGAGAACGAGATCGCCCAGCTCGGGAACACCCGGAACCTGCCGTGCCCGAAGGACGTCTTGGAGGAGTGCGTCGCGATGAGCTACACCTCCACCGCCAAGGACAAGACCGGCGCGGACGTCAAGGTGCAGGGCTACGTCGAGGTGTACCGGCGCAAGGACAACGTGGCCACCGCCCTGGACTTCCGCACCAGGGTCGACTTCGCCCAGAAGGCCGAGGCAGACGCCGAAACCATGAAGAAGTCGGTGCTCGACAGCCTCTGATGACCACATCGATGACACACCGCGAGGACGATCTATGAGTCAGCAGTACGGGCCGCCCCCGGGACCGCCACCCGCCCCCTCGGCCGGCGGCTGGGGCCAGGCCCCCAACGCCGGCGGTCCCGGTGGACCTCCGGCCGGCGGGTGGGGGACCGGGCCGCAGCGGCCGCAGCAGCGGAAGTCGAACCGGTCGCAGCTGATCATCATCGGCGGCGCGGTGCTGGCCGTCGTCCTGGTCGCGGTCGGCGTGGTCCTGCTGGTGACCGGCGGGGACGACGAGACGCCGGTCGCGGAGCAGACGCCGAACCCGGTCGGCACCATGTACACGCCCCCGACGCCGACCAAGCCGGTCGACACGCCCGGTCCGAACGACAAGGGCGTGCAGGTCGGTTGGGGCGTGTGGTTCACCCCGGCCAAGGGCTGGCTGCCGGACTGGGACAAGTCGAAGAGTGGAAAGAACTACATCCTGCAGCAGTTCAACCGGCGCGGCCTGATCGACGGGTACTACTGGGTCCGGCAGACAGAGCTGTACGACGCCAAGGGGTTCGCCGAGCACCTGGTCGACATCGAGTCGAACAACATGAAGAACGTCCGGATCGGCGCGGGGGTCGTCTGCAAGCCCGCCAACGAGGCGATCAAGGCGTGCTACGCGCTGTCGTACTCCGCCTACGTGCCGACGTCGAGCGGCAAACTGATCCCCTTCAAGGGCTTCGTCACCGCCTACCAGGACAAGTTCGACCGCGTCACCGCCACCGACGCCGGCCTCGAGGCCACTGTCTACAAGCGCCGGGTCAACGAACTCATCTACATGAACAACACCCTGGTCAAGAGCTTCTGACCGGCGCCTGACCTGGGGTTCTTAGAAACTGTCGGCGGCGCGCCGTACGGTGGGGGGCATGAGACAGGTCTCGGATCTCCAGCGGATGGTCGCGCCGCTCAAGGTCGTGTCGGATTTCGAGCCGGCGGGCGACCAGCCGACCGCGATCGCGGACCTCGAGCGCCGGATCAACTCCGGCGAGCAGGACGTCGTCCTGCTGGGCGCCACCGGCACCGGCAAGACGGCCACCATCGCCTGGCTGGCCGAGCGGATCCAGCGGCCGATGCTGATCCTGCAGCCGAACAAGACCCTCGCCGCCCAGTTCGCGAACGAGCTTCGGCACTTCTTCCCGGCCAACGCCGTCGAGTACTTCGTCTCCTACTACGACTACTACCAGCCGGAGGCGTACGTCCCGCAGACGGACACCTACATCGAGAAGGACTCCTCGATCAACGAGGAGGTCGAGCGACTGCGGCACTCGGCGACCTGGTCGCTGCTCACCCGCCGCGACGTGGTCGTGGTCGCGACCGTCTCCTGTATCTACGGCCTGGGCTCCGCCGACGAGTACCTGAACCGGATGATCCACGTGAAGGTCGGCACCGAGATGGACCGCGACGGGCTCCTGCGCAAGCTCGTCGGCGTGCAGTACGCACGCAACGACCTGGCCGGCACCCGCGGCACGTTCCGGGTCCGCGGCGACACGCTCGAGGTGTTCCCGGTGTACCAGGAGCTCGCCGTCCGGGTGGAGTTCTTCGGTGACGAGATCGAGCGCGTGATGACGCTGCACCCGCTGACCGGCGAGGTGCTGAGCGAAGAGGACGAGGTCTACATCGGCGCCGCGACGCACTACGTGACCGCGCCGGAGCGAATGGAGCGCGCGATCACCTCGATCGAGGCGGAGCTGGCCGACCGGCTGGCGGAGCTCGAGCGCGGCGGACAGTTGCTGGAGGCTCAGCGGCTGCGGATGCGGACGACGTACGACATCGAGATGATGCGCCAGATCGGCACCTGCTCGGGCATCGAGAACTACTCCCGCCACACCGACGGCCGCGAGCCGGGTACGGCGCCGCACTGCCTGCTGGACTACTTCCCGGAGGACTTCCTGCTCGTCATCGACGAGTCGCACGTGACCGTCCCTCAGATCGGCGGGATGTACGAGGGCGACATGTCCCGGAAGCGGACGCTGGTCGAGCACGGGTTCCGGCTGCCGTCGGCGATGGACAACCGGCCGCTGCGCTGGGAGGAGTTCCTGGAGCGGATCGGCCAGACCGTCTACCTGTCCGCCACCCCTGGGCAGTACGAGCAGGACAAGTCCGACGGGTTCGTCGAGCAGATCATCCGGCCGACCGGCCTGGTCGACCCCGAGGTGATCGTGAAGCCGACCAAGGGCCAGATCGACGACCTGATCCACGAGATCCGGATCCGGGTCGAGCGGAACGAGCGGGTCCTGGTCACCACGCTGACCAAGAAGATGTCCGAGGACCTGACCGACTACCTGCTCGAGATGGGCATCCGGACCAGGTACCTGCACTCCGAGGTCGACACGCTCCGCCGCGTCGAGCTGCTCCGCGAGCTCCGCATGGGGGAGTACGACGTACTCGTCGGCATCAACCTGCTCCGGGAGGGCCTCGACCTGCCGGAGGTGTCGCTGGTCGCGATCCTGGACGCCGACAAGGAGGGCTTCCTGCGATCCGGCCGGTCGCTGATCCAGACCATCGGCCGTGCGGCGCGTAACGTGTCCGGCCAGGTGTTCATGTACGCCGACAAGATCACTCCGTCGATGGAGCAGGCGATCGACGAGACGAACCGGCGCCGCGCCAAGCAGATGGCTTACAACAAGGAAGCCGGGATCGACCCGCAGCCGCTGCGGAAGAAGATCGCCGATATCACCGACATGCTGGCCCGCGAGGACGCGGACACCGCCGAGCTGCTTGGCTCCGGCCGGACGCAGTCGCGCGGCAAGGCGCCGGTCCCGGGTGGCGGCAAGGCGAAGGCGGGCGAGAAGGCGAAGGAACTGGCCGGCGGCCTCCCGTCGTCGGACCTGGCCGACCTGATCCAGCAGCTGACCGACCAGATGCACAACGCCGCCGCCGAGCTCCAGTTCGAGGTAGCAGCCCGCTACCGCGACGAAATCTCCGAACTGAAGAAAGAACTCCGCCAAATGACCGCCGCCGGCGCCAAGTAGCCGGGCCAGTCGGGTGTCGTGGTCACGGGAGACCGACGAGTTCCTGGCGAACCTCGACTATGGTCCGCAGTGGGAGGCGGCCGAGTCCTATGTGGTGACGGAACTTCACCTCGAGCTCGAGGAGCGTGAGCACCTTGGACATGACTGGGTGCTCGCGCCTGACGAGACGATCCTCGCCGGGTGTCAGCGGATCATCGACTCCTCGCCTGGCCCGGCTGTTCTCGAAGTTCTGGTGGACGCGCTGCGGGCGTCGTACCACCTGCGGCGAGTGCACGGGATGCTGACGCAGATCGCCACAGCGGCGGCCGCCGACTGGCGAAATGGCGATCGCGGGTATGCACAGCGCGACCTCGTGCGTCGCGTGAGTCAGGCGTACCGCTACGGCGTGCAGCCGGCGGACCTCGACTTCGTGCTGGAGATGTGTAGCGACCCAGCCTTCGGTCCACAGGACCCGGACGATGGCGAAGACCTCCGTGCCTACTGGTTCGACTCGCTGGCCAAGCTCAAAGATCCGAGGGTCGGCGCCTTCAGCCGCAAGCTCGTTCAGGACGACCTCGTATCGTGGTCCGACTTCAGGTTGATTGGCGCGATGCGGGTCGCTGCGAAGTCGTGGGCGTCAGCCGACGCGGAGGTCTTCGATCGGATCGCCGCGGAGCACCCCGACAGCTGGATCAGGCAGAACGCAAAACGCATTCTTCAACGACACGCCTGACGTCGAGCACCGATTCAGGTGAGGCGTACGACGTTGGGGTCCGGGCGGTCGTACGGGCGGTCGGGGCGTGGGGTGGTCGTACGGCGGTGGGCTGTGGGGTGGCGTGCGGCGGTGGGTGCTGGGTGGTCCTGCGGTGGTGGCTCTGGGGTGGTCGTACGGCGGTCGGCCTGGAGCGCCGTACGGCGGTCGGGTCTGGGGTGCCGTATGACGCCGGCTCGGGGGCGTACGGCGGTGGGCTGTGGGGTTCTGTGTGGCGGTGGGTTCTCATGTGTTGGGCGGCGGTGGGGTCTGGGGTGGCGTACGGCGGTGGGTTGTGGTGTCGCGTGCGACCGGGAGCTTGGGGTGTTGTGTGGGGGTGGGGTTAGGGGTGGCGGATGACGGTGGGTTGGGGGGATTCGTTGACGGCTAGGGTGAAGAGGTCAGGGCGGGCGTAGTGGCCGTTGGGGTCGAAGTCGAAGTTGGCGCGGTCCAGGTCGCTGAGGTCGAGCTCAGCGAGCAGGACGCCGGGGCGGCCGCGGAGGGGGCCGGCGAGGATCTCGCCGAGGGGGGACACGATCACGCTGCCGCCGTCGATGAGTACGGTCTCCGGTGCGTCGCCCTGGATCGGGTGTACGTCGTCCGGCAGGTCGGCCCGGGTGAGGTACTGGTTCGCGCTGATCACGAAGCACCGGCCCTCGAGCGCGATGTGCCGCATGGTCGCCTGCCACTGGTCGCGGTCGTCGACCGTCGGCGCACACCACAGCTGGACGCCCTTGGAGTACATCGACTGCCGGAACAGCGGCATGTAGTTCTCCCAGCAGATGGCCGCGCCCAGTACGCCGACCTCGGTGTGCACGGCCGGCATGGTCGACCCATCGCCCTGTCCCCAGAGGTAGCGCTCCGCCGCGGTCGGCATCAGCTTGCGATGCGTCGCGACGAGCCCGCGCCGCGGATCGAGGAAGACCGCCGTGCAGTACAGCGTTCCACCGGCCCGCTCGATCACCCCGGCGACCAGGTGGACGTCCAGCTCGGCCGCGAGTTCCGCCAGCCGCGCGATCTCCGGTCCCGGCACCTCAACCGCAGCCTCGCGATACCGCCGAAAGACGTCCCTCCCCTCCGGCGACCGCGCACCAACCGTGATCCCGAAGTCGAGCCCCTTCGGATACCCGCCCAGAAACGCCTCCGGCAGCACGATCACCCGCGCGCCACCCGCCGCAGCCTCCCGCACGTATCGCTCCGCCGTCACCAGTGTCGCGGGCGTGTCGAACAGCGTCGAGCCGGCCTGTACGGCGGCAACCACAACAGAAGTCATGTCCCGCAGCGTACGGTTCGTCGTGGTACGAGAGGGGAGTAGCGGGACGAGAGGGGAGTGGGATGTCGAGACTCACCGGTCACGACGTACTGGAGCACTGCCTGGGGAAGGCGGGGGCGTGGCAGGACGAGCCGTGGGAGGGGGACGTGGTGGCGAAGGTCGGCGACAAGATCTTCGCGTTCCTCGGCGGTGACGGGGTCGGGATCAAGTGCGGGAGCAACCGGGAGGAGGCCGACGAGCTGGTCGACACCTATCCGGCGGACGTCGCGAAGATGGCGTACATCGGCCGCTCGAGCTGGAACACGGTCCGGCTCGGCGGCGCCGTGCCCGACGACGAGATCCTCGAGCTGATCGACATGTCGTACGAGACGATCGTGGCCAAACTTCCGAAGTCGAAGCGGCCGTGACGCCCGTCACACCGGGTCATCGCTGACTCGGTACGCAGGGTATACAGTACGCCGTACACAATCTGACCGAGTGTGATGAGGGCGACAGTTGCTCACAACCGGTGACCGAACCGGGATATTCCCACTGCGGGCCGTGATCATTCCGACAACTGGATACGGCGCTCCGGATTTGGTGACTTGGACATCGACCGGTCAGAATAGGGGTGGAGAAGGGGAGTATTCCTTCGCGGCGGTATCGTCATCACGGTCAAGGGACTCGCTTCCCGCGCCCGGTGCCGCCGGCCAGGCTCGTCCAGCGAGTCAGGCGGAAGAGACCTTCGGAGTCCTGTTCCGTCTGCGCTCCGGAGGTTTCCTGTGCACGTTGCTGACTACGTTTGGTACATCACCGTCGGTGTGCTGCTCGCGCTGCTCGCGTTCGATGTGTTCATCATCGGGCGGCGCCCGCACGAACCGACCACCCGGGAGTCGGCGACCGCGATCGCGTTCTACGTCGGTCTGGCGATCGTCTTCGGCCTCGGGGTCTGGGTGTTCTCGGGTGGTCAGTACGCGGGAGAGTTCTTCGCCGGCTGGCTGACCGAGTACAGCCTCAGCGTCGACAACCTCTTCATCTTCCTGATCATCATGTCCAGGTTCGGCGTGCCCAGGAAGTACCAGCAGACCGCGCTGCTGATCGGCATCATCCTGGCGCTGGTGTTCCGCGGCATCTTCATCGCCGTCGGCGCGGCCGCGATCAACCAGTTCTCCTGGGTCTTCTACCTGTTCGGCGCGTTCCTGGTCTACACCGCGATCCACCTGGCCCGGCAGGGTGAGAACGACGATGACGACTACAAGGAGAACGCGGTCATCCGGTTCGCCAAGAAGCGGCTGAACGCGACCCACGAATACAACGGCGTCAAGCTGACCGTCGTGCAGAACGGCAAGCGGCTCGTCACCCCGATGGCGATCGTGATCATCGCGCTCGGCACCACCGACCTGCTGTTCGCGCTGGACTCGATCCCGGCGATCTACGGCCTCACCCAGGAGCCGTTCCTGGTCTTCACCGCGAACGTGTTCGCCCTGATGGGTCTGCGGCAGCTGTACTTCCTGCTCGGCGACCTGCTGAAGCGGCTGGTGTACCTGTCGATCGGGCTGTCCGTGGTGCTCGCCTTCATCGGCGTGAAGCTGGTGCTGCACGCGATGCACGTGAACGAGCTGCCGTTCATCAACGGTGGTCACCACATCGAGTGGGCTCCGGAGATCCCGATCTGGTTCTCGCTGGGCTTCATCATCATCACGCTCGCCATCACCACGGTCGCCAGCCTGCGCCATTCCGCCAAGACCCCGCCGCACTGGCACAGCGACTCAGCCGGCGGCGGCGAGCTCGACGAGTCCACCCCGGTCGAGACCCCCAACGGCAAGACCGAGCCCGAGCTCGACGACAAGACCAAGTCGGAGCTCGAGTCCCTGCGCGAGCCGGAACAGTCGGACGCCAAGAAGCGCTAGCAAGGACAAACAAGTCGCGCCGGGCCCGGGGTGCC
>NZ_JBFAHB010000074.1:0-46341 GCF_040653975.1 Kribbella sp. NPDC050820 | reverse complement strand
GGTGACCGTGGTCATGGGGCCTCCCGGCCTGGACTGAGGAGCGGAGGGAGCGAAGCGACTGGAGTGACGAGGGAAGGCCGGGAGTCGAAGCCCCATGACCCGCCGAGCGGCAGCGAGGAATTCAGTAGAGTCATGCTTCTGCTCCCCGTCGGTTCAGGCGGGCCAGGACCAGCATCGGTACGACGGTGACGAAGAACAGCACGATCGACAGCGCCGACGCGTACCCGAGGTTGCCCTCGAAGCCCTGGCTGTACTGCTGGATCAGCATCACGACCGAGTTGTCCCGGCCGCCCGGTCCGCCCTTGCCGCCGCTGAGGATGAACAGCTCGGAGAACACCCGCAGCGCCGACACCGAGATCAGGATGGAGATCAGGATCATCGTCCCGCGCACGCCCGGGACGGTGATGTGCACGAACCGGCGGAACGCGTCGGCCCCGTCCACCGCAGCCGCCTCGTGCAGGTCGCGCCCGACGTTCCCGAGCGCGGCCAGGTAGATGATCATGTAGTACCCGAGCCCCTTCCAGATCGTCAGGCTGATTGCGCTGAGCAACAACAACCACTGGTCGCTGAGGAACGGCAGCGGCCCGGAGATGACGCCGAGCTTCTCGGCCAGGCCGTTGACCAGGCCGCGGTCGTCCAGGATCCACTGCCAGATCAGCGCGACGACCACGGCCGAGGCCACCACCGGGGTGTAGAACGCGGTCCGGAAGAAGGTGATCCCGGGCAGCTTCTTCTCCACCAGGACGGCGAGCAGCAGCGGCAGGACCGTGAGGAACGGCAGGCAGACCACCATGTAGATGACGCTGTTCAGCAGCGCCCACCGCAACTGCTCGTCGTGCAGCAGGGTCTCGAAGTTCTTCAGCCCGACGAACGTGCCGCCGCCCAGCGGCCTGGCGTTGGTGAACGACAGGATGACCGTGTTGATCGACGGCCACAGGCTGAACACCAACAGCCAGGCCAGCGCCGGGACGACCAGCACCCAGGGCGTGAACCAGCGCTGGTAGCGCATTACTGCGTCAGCAGCTGGTTGGCCTTCGCCACCGCCGCGTCCAGAGCCGCCTGGGAGGAGATCTTGCCGGCGATCGCGAGCGAGATCTGCTGCCCGATGAAGTCGTTGGTGGCGCCGCTGATGATCGGCGGGGTCAGCACCTTCGCCTTGGCCAGCGACTCGAACGCGAGCACCTTGGCGTCACTTTCCGGGGTGCCGTCGGACTTCGAGAAGTACGGGTCGGAGGCGGACGCCTTGGTGGACGGGAAGATGTTCACGATCTTGGCGAACGCGGCCTGGTTCTCCGCGTTGGTGACGAACCGGGCCAGCGCGATCGCGGCCGCCTGGTTCTTCGTCTTGGCCGACACCGATAGGCCCTGCACGTACAGCGGCGGGGTGTCCAGCGCGGGCGACGGGACGACCTTGCCCTTCAGCGACGGGTTGTCCTTGACGAAGTCCTGGATCGCGTTGCCGCCGCCGGTGGTCCAGGCGACCTTGCTCTGGGTGAAGAGCTTGGAGTTGCCCAGGTACTCCTGGGTCAGGATGTCGCGCGGCAGGTAGCCGGCCTTGTAGGCGTCGCGGTACTTGTCCAGCAGCGCGGCCGCCTCGGGGGTGTTGAACTCGAACTTCTTGCCGTCGTCGCTGATGATCTTGACGCCGGCGTTGGTGAAGTCACCGATGCCGGGCAGCCGGCTCATCAGGTACTCCCGGCCGCCGGTCTTGTCGTGCATCACCTTGGCGGCCGCGAACAGCTCGTCGAAGGTCTTCGGCGGGTTCTTCACGTCCAGGCCGGCCGCGCCGAACTTGTCCGCGTTCCAGTAGTCGATGTCGGTGTTGAGGTACCACGGGTAGCCGAAGGTGCCGTTCAGGCCCTGGTACTGGTACGCCTGCACACCGCCCTCGACGTACTCCTCGGTGATCTTGGCGTCGGCGGCGCCGACGTCGAGCAGCATGCTCTGCTTGGCCAGCGAGAGCGCGAAGTCCGGCGGCAGGTTCACGACGTCGGGCAGCTGGCCGGCCGAGGCCTGGCTCAGCACCTTCTTGTCGTAGCCGTCACCGGGCTGGTCCAGCCAGGTCACCTTCGTGCCCGGGTACTTCGCCTCGAAGGCCTTGATGACGCCTTCGACGTACGACGTGAACTTCGGCTTCAGCGCCCAGGTCTGGAAGCTGACCTCACCGGTCACCGCTGCGTTCGCGTCGACGGTCGGCGTGGCGGCGCTGCCGGAATCCTCGGCCGAACCGAGACCGCAACCAGCGAGGGAGAGGGCCGTGGCGGCCAGGACGGCCACCACTGCTGGACGACGTCTACGCATGGATTCTCCTGGAATTGATAAACCGGTATAGCTCCTGCACTATCCGGGATCGTAGAATCCGCTGTCAAGGGTGAGAGGGGTTCACGTGGCCAGACCGACGATCGCTGACATCGCCAACCGCGCGGGTGTGTCCAAGGGCGCGGTGTCGTTCGCGCTGAACGGGCGGCCGGGCGTGAGCGACGCGACCCGGGAGCGGATCCTGCGGATCGCCGAGCAGATGAGCTGGCGGCCGCACAGCGCCGCCCGCGCGCTCGGCGCGTCCCGGGTCGACTCGGTCGGCATGGTGATCGCCCGGCCGGCCCGCACGCTCGGCGTCGAGCCGTTCTTCGCCCACCTGCTGTCCGGCGTGCAGTCCGGGCTGTCCGCGGAGTCGATCTCGCTGCAGCTGCTGATCGTCGAGGACACCGCGGCCGAGATCGAGGTGTACCGCCGCTGGGCCTCGGAGCACCGGGTCGACGGCGTGATCCTGGTCGACCTGACCGTGAAGGACCCGCGGGTGGACGAGCTGAAGGCGCTCGAGCTGCCCGCGGTGGTGATCGGCGGCCGCGGCGGGAAGGGCGCGCTGCCCTCGGTCTGGGCCGACGACCGCGAGGCGATGCTCTCGATCGTGGAGTACCTGGCCGCGCTCGGCCACCGCCGGATCGCGCACGTCGCCGGGACACCGAACTTCCAGCACACCCAGCGCCGGATCCGGGCCGTGAAGGACGCCGCGCCCCGGCTCGGCCTGGTCGACGCGCCGTCGCTGACCACCGACTTCAGCGACGCCGAGGGGGCCGCGATCACCCGCAAGCTGCTCTCCCAGGCGCAGCGGCCGACCGCGATCGTCTACGACAGCGACGTGATGGCGGTGGCCGGGCTCGGGGTCGCGATGGAGATGGGCGTCGCGGTGCCGGGCGACCTGTCGATCGTGGCGTTCGACGACTCGATCCTGACCCAGCTGATGCACCCGGCGCTGACCGCGCTGTCCCGGGACACCTTCGACTTCGGCCGGCAGGCCGCCGAGGTGCTGCTCGAGACCATCGCCGACCCCACCCAGGTGATCAACCGCCGCAGCCCCGACCCGGTCCTCACCGTCCGCGAGTCCACCGCTCCCCCGACCTGAGTTGCCGTGGGTTCTAAACCGTTTTAGCATCGTCGGCATGCTTTCGGATCCCGGCACGCCCCGGTTCGGCGCGAACTACGTCCCGTCGGCCGGCTGGTTCTACAGCTGGCTCGACTACGACGGCGCGGCGGTACGGCGGGACTTCGCAGACCTGGCCGGACTGGGCCTGGACCACGTCCGGGTGTTCCCGATCTGGCCCTGGATCCAGCCGAACCGGGCGATCATCCGCGAGCGCGCGATCGAAGACCTGCTGGACACCGTCGACGCCGCCGCCGAGCACGGCCTGACCGTCGCCGTCGACCTGGTCCAGGGCCACCTGTCCAGCTTCGACTTCCTGCCGTCGTGGGTCCTGACCTGGCACAAGGCCAGCCTGTTCGAGGACACCACGATCCGCGACGGACTGACGGCGTACGTCGATGCCGTCGCGCGAGCCGTGGCGACGAAGCCGAACGTCTTCGCGATCACGCTCGGGAACGAGGTCAACAACCTCTGGCCGGACAGCGCGACCACCTTCGAGAGCTCGACCGGCTGGGCGCAGGAGTTGCTGACCACGGTCAAGGAGGCGGCGCCCGGCGTACTGGCTCTGCACTCGCTGTTCGACGACGCCTGGTACAAGGCCGACCACCCGTTCCATCCGGCAGACGTGGTGGATCTGGGGTATCTGAGCACTGTCCACTCGTGGGTTTTCAACGGGGTCTCCCGGGTGGACGGTCCGCTCGGTCCGGCGACGATCAGCCATGCGGACTACTTGGTCGAGCTGGCCGCGGCGACGTCGCTGGACCCGGCGCGGCCGGTGTGGTTGCAGGAGATCGGCGTACCCGGGCCTGACATTCCGGTGGAGTTGCAGGCCGAGTTCACCCGGCGGACGGTCGAGCTGGTGCTGGAGAACCCGGCGCTGTGGGGTGTGACCTGGTGGTCGTCGCACGACATCGATCGGCGGCTGCTGGACTTTCCGGACCGGGAGTACGACCTGGGCCTGTTCACCGTGGACCACCGGCGCAAGCCGGCCGCGCATGCCTTGGCGGAGGTGATCGCCGAGGCGCGTTCGAACGGCGTGCAACACCCGCAGGCGACAACCCTGACCGCACCGGTCAACCTGCGTGTGGAGCCGCAGCGTAGGCCGGAGGTTGCCCCCGGCAGCGAGTTCCACCTGCAGTGGGTGGCCGCTCGCGCCGACGGCCCGGTCCGGATCGTGCTGCCCTAGGCTTTCGCGTCGATCAGGACCTGGATGCCGTCCAGGATCCGGGTCAGGCCGAACTCGAAGTCGTCGTCGACACCGTCCTCGTACTCCTGGTTGGTGTACAGCGCGAGCAGCATCGGGTAGTTGCCCTCGGCAAGCCGCGGGACCAGGAAGCGGCCGACCTCCTCCGCCTGGACGGGCGTGTTGTCGCCGGCCGAGAGCTGGCGGACCATGCTCGCGTAGTTGTGCGCGAACCCGTTCAGGAGGAGCAGACATCCCAGGTTGTCGTGCTGGCTCAGCCCGGTGCCGGCCAGCGCCTGCAGCATCACCTCGACCCAGCGCAGCATGTTGGGCGTGACCGGCGCACCGCGGATCGGCACGTCGAGCAGCCACGGACGCTCGGCGAACCGATCGACCTGGGCCTGCACCCACGTGGTCGCGGCCGCTCGCCAGTCCGTTGGCAGCTCGGGCGGCGTACCGATCGCCTTCTCGTGGACCAGCACGATCAGCTCGTCCTTCGAGCGAACGTAGCGGTACATCGCGTTCGTGGTGACGCCGAGGTGGGCCGCGATCCGCTGCAGTGAGATCGCCTCGAACCCGTCCCGGTCCCCGAACTCGATCCCGGTGTCGACGATCCGGTCCACCGACAGCCCTGGCTTGGGACCGCGACGCTGCACCGGCAGCACACCCCAGGACAGGGCGAGCCCCGGCGGCAGCTCCCCGGTGCTCACTGCTCGGCCGGTTCGATCCAGGCGTAGGTGCCGTCTTCCAGGCGGATGACCTGGTGGCCGGCGGCGAGGCGGCGTACGTCGTCGGTCTCGATCACGGCGGCGGCCGGGCCGGCCACGTCGATGACGATCGCGGCGGCGCCTTCCTGGATCGCCGCGGTCGCGACCAGCTGGGACAGCGCGGGCATCGGGCGGGCGTCCGGGCTCCAGCGGGCGAGTGACTCGCTGCCCGTGAAGGCGAGCAGAGCGTTGCGGCCGTCCTGGCCCTGGAGCAGCGCGACCGCCATGTCGGAGGTCTTGTCGTGCGCCAGGCCGTTCTCGTCGTACTCGACCTCGCCGAGGATCGCCACCACCGGCACCAGCAGCCGGGCCTTGGCCAGCGCGGCCAGGACCGCGCCGTGGTCACCCTCCGCGAGCGCCTTCGCCAGCGCGGGGTCGGCCGACCCGTCGTCGTTGTCGAAACCGGTGAAAGCCAGGCGGCGCTCGGGTTGCATGCGCATGATTCTGCCTCCGAACCCCCAGGCCATCACAATCGCACCCGCGAAGCACCAGCCACGCTCACTCCGCATCCCGGCCACCAATTGTGATGGCGTGGCGGTCCGGGCTCCTTTCAGGGGTGCGTCAGGGCTCTTCCCCCCTTGGATCGGGCACGGACTGTGCGAGCCTGGATACGTGCCTGACTTCAACGATCTGACGCTGCTGCCGTTCTGTGTGGGCCTCACGCTGCTCGGCCTGATCGGCTCGTGGGCCGCCTGGCGGCGCCGCGGGGCGGCGGCCGGCACCCGTGGCGTGGCCTGGTCCCTGTTGCCGGTCTCGCTGTACCTGACCGGCCTGCTCGAGCTGGTCTGGGACGTGGTGCGCTCGAGCGTGAGCTGGGTCACCCACCTGATCTTCTCGCCCACCGTGTGGGCCGGGGTCGCGCTGTTCGGCGTCTCGGTCGTGCTCTACGTCGTCTCGGGTGTGGCCCGGGGCCGCGGGGGGAACCAGAAGGCACCGAAGTCAAAGCCCGCCTCGCCCGCGGGTGAGCTGACCGCCACGGGTCCGGAACCCGCGTCGGCCGCTCCCGCCAAAGCTGCCAAGCCGGCCAAGGGGTCGAAGGCGAAGCAGCAGGAATCGTCGGAGTTCGACGAGATCGAGGACATCTTGAAGCGCCATGGAATCAACTGACACGAACGCCCCCCACCCGCTGACCATCGACTCCCTGCTGGACCACGTCCAGTCCGCCCCGCCCCGCCTCGGCAACACCAGGCTGATCAGCGTCGACGGACCGGCCGGCTCCGGCAAGTCCACCCTGGCCGCGACCTTCGCGACCCGCGCGGAGGCCCGCGACCTCAACACCCGGGTCATCCACATGGACGACCTGTACGACGGCTGGACCGGAGCCGTCCGTGGTTTCGGCCTGCTCCGCGACCACGTCCTGCAACGGATCGCGGATTGCCGCGAAGGACGGTACCGGCGCTACGACTGGCACACCGGCATGTACGCCGAACTGCACGTCGTACCCGTGACCGTCGAGCTGCTGATCGTCGAGGGTGTCACCTCCTGCGACCGCGACGCCGACCACTGGCAGTCGTTGCGGGTCTGGATCGAGACGTCGAACGAGGTACGCCTCGAGCGCGGGATCGCCCGCGACGGCGAGGCGCTGCGCGACCACTGGCTGGAGTGGATGCGCTGGGAGCGCGACCACTTCGCCGAGCAGGGCACCCGGGACCGGGCGCACGTCATCGTCGACGGCAACCCGTCGGTCCCGCACGACCCGGCCCTCGAGCTGGTCACGAAGTCGGTGGCGCTGCCGCCGCACGACTCGGCGGCTTCCTGACCACGATCAGCCGCGCCCGCGGGTGATGGGTCCACTCCCCCGCCGGCGCCTGCTCCAGGTACCTCTGCCGGAGCTGCGCGATGTAGTCGTCGCCGCGAGCCAGGGCCAGCGCCCGCATCGATCCGCCGTGGTTGGAGGTGTCGAAGTACGTCGCCGCGTCGGGATGGGTCATCGGGTACGCCACGAACTCGTCGCGCTCGACCACTGCGTCCAGGCCGTCGAGCAGGCGGTCCTCCCACGAGTAGTCGCTGCGCTCGCCGATCGCCTTCGCCACCGCCGCGAACGGCCCGTCGTCCTCGGTGTTCTCGGGCCAGTAGACGACCGACAGCCGGCCGCCCGGCCTCAGCGCATCCGTCCACGAGCGAATCGCGGCCTCAGGCTCGGGCAACTGCTGGAGGCCGAAGGCCGAGACGACGGCGGCACATGCCCTGGACCACCGCGCGTCGAGGATGTTCGCATCTCCCTGAACCACGGTCACGCGCTGACCGAGGCGTTCGCGGGCCCGCTCGACCATGCCGGCCGAGAGGTCGATCCCGGCGAGCTCCCGGCCGGGGAATCGCTCGAGCAGCAACTCCGCCTCGGGGAAGGTCCCGCAGCACGGCACTAGGATCGGCCCGTCCGGCAGGGTCTCCAAAGCCTCCACGGCAGCGGCCACCCAGGGCGCGAACCGGGGTACGAAGTACGCCACGTAGCCGTCGGCCGCCTGGTCCCAGCCGCGCGCGATTCGACTCAACCGGTCCGTCACGGGGTCTCCTCGGTGATCGCGGCGAGGCGGCGCCGCAGGTGTGCGCGCTCGGGCTCGGTGCCCGCCAGCGCGAGAGCTTCCTCGTACGCCGCTGTTGCCTCAGGCAAACGCCCGAGGCGGTGCAGAAGGTCCGCCCGGGCCGTCGGGTAAGGGTGGTACTCGCGCAGCCGCGGCTCGTCGGAAAGCTCGTCGAGCAGCGCCAGCCCCTTCTCGGGCCCGTCGCGCATGGCGATGGCGGCTGCCCGGTTGAGGGCGACGACCGGAGACGGGTCCATGGCGATCAGGACGTCGTACAGGGCGACGATCTGCGGCCAGTCGGTGCTCGCGACGTCGGTTGCTTCGTCGTGGAGGGCAGCGATTGCGGCCTGGACGCCGTACGGTCCGGCGGGGCCGCCGGTGAGCGAGGCGACGACGAGCTCGCTGCCCTCGGCGATCATCTCGCGGTCCCAGAGCGTGCGGTCCTGGTCGTCGAGCAGGACCACCTGGCCGTCCGGGCCGGTGCGGGCGTCGCGGCGGGCGTGGATCAGCAGCATCAGCGCGAGGAGGCCGGCGACCTCGCGTTCCGCCGGGAGCAGTCGGCGCAGGATCCGGGCGAGCCGGATCGCCTCCTCGGCCAGGTCCAGGCGCTGCAGGAAGGGTCCCGAACTGGCGGCATACCCCTCGGTGAAGACCGAATAGATCACCTGCAGCACACCCGGCAGCCTCTCCGGCAACTCGTCCGGGCCGGGGACGCGGAAGGGGATCCGCGCGTCCTTGATCTTCTTCTTCGCCCGGACGATCCGCTTCGCCATCGTCGCGGTCGGGACCAGGAACGCGCGCGCCACCTCCGGCGTGGTCAGCCCGGCGAGGCACCGCAGCGTCAAGGCGCCACGGTCCTCGGCTGCCAGGGCCGGGTGCGCGCAGGTGAAGAACAGTTGCAGCCGCTCGTCCGGCAGCTCGCCTCCGACGGGCGCCGGAGCCGGCCGGTCGGCGTCGACCTGCAGGATGGCGAGCTTGGCGGCGTACACCTGGTCGCGACGCAGCCGGTCGACCGCCTTCCGCCGCGCCGTGGTCATCAACCAGGCACCCGGATTGGGCGGTACGCCGTCGACCGGCCAGCGCGTCAGCGCCGTCTCGATCGCGTCCGACGTGACCTCCTCGGCGAGGTCGAGGTCGCCGAACCGCCGGGCGAGCGCGGCCAGCAACCGCCCGCGCTCCTCCCGGAACACCGCCTCGACCTCGGCGTGCATAGTCCGTCAGGCCCCCGGGAACTCGGCCACGGGCCGGACGTCGATCGAGCCGCCGCCGCGGGACCCGGGGCACTTCGCGGCCCACTCGAGCGCGACGTCGAGATCCGGTACGTCGATCACGTAGAAGCCACCCAGGACCTCACGCGTCTCGGCGTACGGGCCGTCGGTCACCGTCCGCTGCCCGTCGTTCGCGACCTGGACCCGGGTCGAGGTGACCAGGTCGGCCAGCGACTCGGACGCGACCACGACGCCGGCCTCCTGGATCTCCTTGTCGAACCGCATCCAGTCCTCCGGCTCACACCCGACAGCCCCGCCATCGCTCAGGTCGACCTCACCGGCGTTGATCAGCAGCAGATACTTCATCTCGGAACCTCCTGTTGGCGTGTTGACAGCATCACCACGAACGGGTCAGGCCCCGATGGACAGCCGCCTCGAAGAAAGTTTGTCAGGATGGTGGGCATGATTCTGCCTTCCGGGGAGCAGTGGGGACTGCAGGCGAGCGGGTACGCGGCGACGGTGGTGAGCGTCGGCGGCGGACTGCGCGGGCTCACGTACGACGGACGCGAGGTGCTGCTCGGGTACGGCGAGGACGAGCCGGCGCGGGCCGGGATCGGGCAGCACATGTTCCCGTGGCCGAACCGGATCACGGACGGGAAGTACACGTTCGAGGGTGTCGACGAGCAGCTGTACCTGACCGAGCCGGGCCGGCAGAACGCGATCCACGGCCTGACCCGCTGGGCGAACTGGGAGCGCGTGGACGAAGGCGCCGACCCGGCCGTGGTCGAGGTCGGTCACCGGCTGCACGGCCAGCCTGGGTACCCGCACCAGCTCGAGCTGCGGCTCCGCTACGAGCTGAGCTCCGACGGGCTCACGGTGACTGCCGGCGCGACCAACGCCGGCGTGAGCGATGCGCCGTACGGGTATGGGACCCACCCCTACCTGAGTGTCGGGCGGTCGATCGACGAGTGCGTGCTGGAGTTCCGGGCGGCCGAGTGGCTGGAGGTGTCGCCGGAGCGGATGACCCCGATCGGGTTGTCGCCGATCCACGACTCGCCGTACGACTTCAGCACCGGCCGGGTGCTCGGTGACCTCGAGATCGACAACGCGTTCACCGGGCTCGGTGGCAGCACGTGGTCGGTCACGCTGACCGATCCGGACACCGGCGCCAGGTCGGTCCTGACCAGCGACACCGCCTGGCTGCAGCTCTACACCGGCGGCGCGATCGGGCGTACGGCGCTCGCCGTCGAGCCGATGACGTGTCCGCCGAACGCGTTCATCACCGGGCAGAACCTGGTGGTCCTGAAGCCCGGCGACTCACACACGACTATGTTCCGGGTGTCGGTCTAGGAGCGGCGCCCAAGCCTCTTCCTTCTTCTTACTTCTTTTCTCCAGTTCGGGGCGCCGGGCCCGCGCCGCGGGCGCGGGCAACGGCAGCCAACTCCTTGGCTGCGCGGCTCGCGCGGATGCCTTCGGCGGCCTGGATCGCGAGGATGCCCAGGCGGTTGCCGTCGGCATCGAAGAGCTGGAGCCACGCGTCACCCGGCTTGAACCGCAGCGCGGTCACGTCGTCCCACCGCAGCGTGTAGGACTTGAAGACGTTCCGCACCCGCAGCCGGTCCGGGTACGCCGACACCCGCAGCGTCGTCATCCGGTAGAGGATCCACAGCACCGCGCCGAAGAACGCCAGCAAAGTCAGCCGCTGGAACCAGCTGAACGTGTCCCGGGAGTCCTCCGACAGCCGGAACCAGATCACCCCGAACACCGCGATCAGCGACAGCCCCATCCCACCGGCCATCAACGCGACGATCCGCGGGTGGAACGTGAAGAGCCGATCGTCGGCGCTCATCTCAGATCCGGCAAGCGTGGATGTCCGTGGTGAGGATGGCACGCGCGCCCACCTCCCAGAGCTGGTCCATGATCCGCTGCGCGTCGGCCCGCTGCACCATCACCCGGACGGCGACCCAGCCCTGCCGGTGCAGCGGCGACACCGTCGGCGACTCCAGGCCCGGCGCGACCGCGGTGGCCGCGTCGACCTGCTCGGCGCGGATGTCGTAGTCCATCATCACGTAGTTCCGCGCGATCAGGACGCCCTCCAGCCGGCGGACCAGCTGGTGCAGCCCGTTCGGCGGGGTCTCCACGCCGTGCCGCTTGATCAGCACCGCCTCGGACTTCAGGATCGGCTCGCCGAACACCTCGAGCCCGGCCTGGCGCAACGTCGTACCGGTTTCGACGACGTCCGCGATCACGTCCGCGACACCCAGCTGGACGGCCGACTCGACCGCGCCGTCCAGGCGGACGACGGAGGCGTCGACCCCGTTCTCGGCCAGGTGGTCGGCCAACACCCCGGCGTACGACGTGGCGATCCGCTTGCCGGCCAGGTCCTTGATCGAGGTCGCGGCCCCGGGCGGACCGGCGAACCGGAAGGTGGACCCGCCGAAGCCGAGCTCCATGATCACCTCGGCGTCGGCGTGCGAGTCGAGCACCAGGTCGCGGCCGGAGATCCCGACGTCGAGTGTGCCCTCGCCGACGTACACGGCGATGTCGCGGGGGCGCAAGTAGTAGAACTCGACCTCGTTCGCGGCGTCGGTCAGAGTCAGGTCCTTGGTGGTCCGGCGCTGCTTGTAGCCGGCTTCGGTGAGGATCTCGGTGGCGGCCTCGCTCAGCGAGCCCTTGTTCGGTACTGCGACGCGCAGCATGACACTGCCCTTTCTGGAGTGAACCGATGGTGTGCGGGATCAGCTCCTACAGATGTCGGTACACGTCGTCGAGGTCCAGGCCGAGCGCGTGCATCATCACCTGCGCGTGGTAGAGCAGCTGGGACAGCTCCTCGGCGGCCCGCTCCTTGCTCTCGTACTCGGCGGCCATCCAGGACTCGGCGGCCTCCTCGACCAGCTTCTTGCCGATCGCGTGCACGCCGGCATCCAGCGCCGCCACGGTCCCGGATCCCTCCGGCCGCGTCAGCGCCTTCTCGCCCAGCTCGGCAAACAGTTCCTCAAAGGTCTTCATCGCGCGCCCAGCCTAGAGGCCCGGTGCTGACGGCGTCCGGTCAGGTCCGTCTACCGGGACCCCGTGGCGGTGAGTGAGCATCGACGTACCAGGTGTGATTCTCGGCGAGCAGGCGCTTGATCATGCCGTGGTCGATGGTGTCGGTCTCCGAGCGCAGATGGAACGGCGGCGGGTAGAACGCGTCGCCGAGCAGGATCACGCCGGAGTCGGTCGCGACCAGCGAGTCGGGCGCGTGGTTGCCACCGACATGACGCAGTACGACGCCGGTCGGCAGCGTGAGGGTGTCGTCGAAGGTCTGGTCCGGGAGGACGATCCGGAAGTCCGTCCAGTCCGGTACGGCGAGGGCGCGAGCGCGGAAGCTGGGTCCGAGTCTGGGGTTCGCCTGGACCTGGCCGCGCAGATAGCGGTGGCTCCACGGGCGCCCGGCCTCGGCGGCCAGGATCTCGACGGCGGCCGTGTGGGCGACGACAGTGATGTCGTCCCAGGCACAGGCTCCCCAGACGTGATCCCAGTGGTGGTGGGTGTAGACCAGCCAACGGGCGGCCGGCAGGCCCGCTTGGGCGATCGCCGCCTGGATCTCGCGGGCGTGCTCCGGGCTGTTGCCGGCGTCGACCACGACACTCCCCCGGTCGTCGGCGATCACCGCGACCGACGGGCGGATCGCGTCCGGGTCGGGATCATGCGGGTAGAGCCACACCCGGCCGTTCAGCTGTTCCAGCACCTGGCCGACGATAGCTGCCATGCAAACTCCCCGCAGAGTCCGCGACCTCGGCATCACCATCGGCACGCTGCCGACCGGTCCGCTCAACGCGATCACCGACGTACCGGGAGTACGCGTCGGTCAGACCACGATCTCCTCCGGCGACCTGCACACCGGAGTGACCGCGATCGTGCCGTCCTCGGTTGCGGACGACCTACCGGCTGCGGACGGCCTTCCGGCGGCGGAGGGTCTTCCGGCGGCGGTTGCGGTCGGCAACGGGTACGGGAAGCTCGTCGGATCGACGCAGGTGGACGAGCTGGGCGTGATCGAGACGCCGATACTGCTCACCGGGACGCTGAGCGTCTTCCGGGTCGCCGACGCTCTGCTCACCTGGCTGCTCGACCGGAACCCGCGCGCGACCAGCCTGAACCCGGTCGTCGGCGAGACCAACGACGGTCACCTCTCCGACATCCGCAGCCGCCCGATCACGCCCGCACACGTCCACGCCGCGCTCGACTCGGCCTCCGCCGACCTGCCGGCCGAGGGCTGCGTCGGCGCCGGCACCGGGACGACGGCCCTAGGCTTCAAGGCCGGCATCGGTACGGCGTCCCGGACGGTCGACTCGGGGACGGTCGGCGTACTGGTCCAGGCGAACTTCTCCGGCACGCTGACCGTCCGCGGCACCGAGATCCCGGCTCCCCCGCTCGATGCCGACGGCAACTCCTGCATGATCGTCGTCGCGACCGACCTTCCCCTCGACGCCCGCCAGCTGGGCCGCGTCGCCCGACGGGCCGTGTTCGCAATGTCCCGCGTCGGCTCCGACTACGCCCCCGGCAGCGGCGACTACGCGATCGCCTTCACCAGCAATCGCGGTCGAACATTTGCCGAGAAGGGCCTCCGCCCGGTCTTCCAGGCCACGATGGAGTCAACCGAGGAAGCCCTCCTCAACTCGCTCACCATGGCCACGACCACCACCGGCTTTCAGGGACGCACCGCTCCAGCGGTCGCCCACGACGTCCTCGTCTCCCGCCTGGAGTCCGCCGGTCTGCTCGATTGACCCCCGGCGACCAGAACACCGAAGGCGAGCACGGCCGCGACGGTGCGGACCAGATGAGCCACTTGCCACCGATCCCGGACAGCCGCCCAATCCGCCGGCGGACTCTGCACCAACCAGTCAGCCTGCTCCGCGTTGATCGGCAGGTTGATCACGAGCGACGTGACCAACACCAGCACCAGCAATCCGGCTGCAAGCAGCCCCGTCCGCCGATTGCCGCCCCGGATCACCAGGACCACAGTCGCGATGATCGCCGGAATCAACGTCACCGACGCGAGCGTGTCGAGGGCGTCCAGCTCGACCTGCCGGACTTGGGTGTAGACCTCGGCGCCGTACCCGCGCAAGGAGTTCTCCAGCACGAGGACGCCGAGCAGGAAGCCGGCGAACAGGCCGGTGAACAGCAGGCTGGCGGCGCGTAGGAGCCTGTCCATCAGTACGCCACCCCGACCGGCTGGTCGATGGTTGCCGGGGTGGTGAGGGCGGCGAGCATGAGGTGGGCGACGTCGGCGCGCGAGATGGTGTAGCCGCGGGAGACCGTGCCGCCGACAACGGTGCGATAGGTGCCGGTCAGCGCCTTGTTGGTGAGCTTCGGCGGCCGCACGATCGTCCAGTCGGTGTCGCTGGTCTTGATTTCGCCCTCCATCACCCGCAGGTCGGCGTACACGTCGGCGGCGAACGCGTTGATTATCGGCAGCAGGAGACGCCGGTTGAGGAAGCTCTCATCGGGAGCGGCCGGGCCGAGCGGCGCCGCGCTCACCGCGACGAAGCGCCGTACGCCGGTCTTCGTCATCGCAGCGAGGATCGACTGCGTGCTGCCGGACGCGACCGGTCCGTCCTTGCGCCCGCGCGGTCCGACGCCGGAGATGACCGCGTCGCTGCCGTCCACCGCCTCGACAAGCGGCTCGGCCGAGGTCAGCCCGGGCACTCTGACCACCTCGAGCGCCGGATGCGCCACGTCGTACGACGACGACGCGCGAACCACCGCCGTCACCTCGTGCCCCGCATCCAAAGCCTGCCGTACGACGTGACCGCCGATCCCGCCCGTCGCACCGAAAACCGTGAGCCTCATCCGTACTCCTCCTGCGCTATCGTCAGTCAGGTCATCTGCAACTCATATAGTACGGAAATCATAATATATGGAACAGACACAACCGGGTGACCCGCGTCACCGCCGGCGGACCGGCAACGAGATCAAGGCCGCGCTGCGCGACCTGCGGATCCAGCTCGCCCTGCTGAATCACCAGGTCGGCGGCAGGCTGGCGCTGAAGGACGTCGACCTCGACTGCCTCGACGTACTGGCCCGGAGTGGTCCGTTGACCCCGAGCGCACTCGCCCGCCAGGCCGGCCTGCACCCGGCAACGCTGACCGGCATCCTGGATCGGCTCGAGCGGGCCGGCTGGATCGCCCGGGATCGCGCTCGCGGCGACCGGCGCAGCGTGACCATCCGCGTCCTGCCCGACCGCGGGATGGAGGTCTTCCGGCTCTACCAGCCGATGCTCGGCGCGATGGACGACGTACTGGCCGACTACAGCCAGGACGAGCTCGAGCTGATCGCAGGCTTCCTCAGGCGCAGCGCCGAGGCGGGCCGCTCCGCGACCGAGACGTTGGGTCAGGACTCGTAGAGGTTCAGCAGTTTCCGGCCGAGGCTCGCGAGCTCGGTGCGCAGCTCCGGTGGGTCGAGAACCTCGAGGGAGGCGCCGAAGCGGGAAAGGGTGGCGGCGGCGTTCCCGATGGACTCGATCGGGATGGTGACGGTCACGCTGCCGTCCTCGGCCGGGTCGGCGGCAGCGACCGCCTTCACCAGGATCGGGAAGGACACGTCGTGCATGTTGGCGGCGAGATCGGGTGACACGCGTACGACGGCCTCGGCGGTGAAGCGGGTCTGGTCGAACCCGGCCAGGCGCTCCTGCCAGAAACCGGGGAGATCGAAGTCGGCCGGGCGCTCGAACTCCTCGTCGGTCGGGGTGAGCTCGAGGATGCTGGAGACGCGGTAGGTGCGGATCCCGCCGGGTGTTGCGGCGACGACGTACCAGGCTCCGTTCTTGAGCACGAGACCGTACGGCTCGAGCACGCGCTCGACCTCGCGGGGCGCCTCCCAGCGGCGGTAAAGGACCTTGATCCGGCGGTCGTGGAGTACGGCGTCGGCGACGGCGGACAGGTGTGGCGAGTTCTCGGCGTCCTGGTACCACGCGGGCAGATCGAGGTGGAAGCGGTTCTTCAAGCGGCCGGCGCGGTCGCGCTGGTCCGGAGCCAGCGCGGCGAGCAGCTTGAGCTCGGCCGCGCTCGTCTCCGCGGTGAGCCCGAGCGCCGCGGCCGCGCCGGGCATGCCGACCAGGAACAGCGCGGCCGCCTCCTGCTCGGTGAGTCCGGTCAGCTTCGTGCGGTACCCCTCGACGAGGCGATAGCCGCCGGCTCTGCCCTGGTCGGCGTACACGGGCACGCCCGCTGCCGCGAGCGCCTCGACGTCGCGGTAGATCGTGCGGAGCGACACCTCCAGCTCGTCGGCGAGCTCACGCGCGGTCAACTGCCTGCGGGTCTGCAGCAACAGCAGGATCGACAGCAGCCGGCTCGAACGCATGCGTCGAGGTTAGCTCCGAACACTGCCACTCGCTGTCAGGTATCGGTCGGATGCTGGCTGCATGACGACATGGACCAAGGTGACCGGCGACTTCGACTTCCTGAACGGGTACTTCGACGTCCGGCACCGAACCCTGAAGCAGGTCTTCGTGGGTTGCGACGAGTGGAACGAGTTCGAGGGCACCACGACGGCGCGCACGCACTTCGACGGGGCGATCAGCATCGACGAGATGCGGTTCCCGACGAGGTCGTCGTACGGGATGTCGGTGCGGCTGTTCGACCCGGTGGCCAAGGAGTGGAGCATCTGGTGGATCGACGGCCGCACCATGGAGCTCTACCCGCCGGTGCGCGGCGGCTGGACGGACGACGGCACGTCCTGCCGGCTCATCGGCGCGGACGAGGTCGTGAACGGGCAGAAGGTGATGGTCAGCTACGAGTGGTCGGACATCACCGAGCGAACCGCGCACTGGGAGCAGTGCTACTCCAACGACGGCGGCGAGACCTGGGAGCTCAACTGGGTCATGGACTTCACCCGCCGGGACACCCCGCCGCCCGCACTCGACGTACCGAAGCTGACCGATGACTTCGACTTCCTCGTCGGGCGCTGGGACATGCACAACAGCCGCCGCCGGCCCGCACTGGGTTCACCGGCCGAGTGGTACGACGTCGAGTCGGAGATGGAAGTCTGGTCGTACTTCGACGGCGCGATCAGCTTCGACGAGGGATGGTTCCCGACCGAGGGGTTCCGGGGCGCGACGCTGCGGATTTACAACCCGACGACGAAGACCTGGGCCATCCACTGGATCAACAGCCTCCGCGGCCAACTCGAAACCCCGGTCATCGGCTCCTTCACCACCGACGGCACCGGCATCTTCGAAGGCCCCGACGTGTGGGAAGGCCAACCAATCGACGTTCGCTTCACCTGGACTCCAGGCACCGACAAGGCCGCCTGGGAACAGTCCTTCTCCACCGACGACGGCCAAACCTGGCACCCCAACTGGAAAATGCAACACACAAGAATCGGTTAGTTCCTCTCCCCACGCTCCCCACGCAGCCACGCCTACGTCGCGGCCGCTACGCGCACTCCCACCCACCCTCCGGCTCGTCGCCGGCGCCCCAGCCAGGCTGCCGCCGGCGACCTGCGGGCTGTCGCCCGCGTGCTGCGCGCTGCCGCGCGCACTCGACCACACCGGGCGGGCGCACCCGACGGACAAGCCCGTCGGGTGAACCGCGGTTGGGCCGGGATCCGCTCACGCCATCAGTCCGTTCAAAGCTGCCGGAGTCAAGCTGCCTGCCGACCTTCCCGTCGAGTCGCCCCGCCTCTGCTTGACGCATGCCGATATGGGCATATGATGGGGATGTGGCCCGAGCAGCGACGACGTCAGATGTGTTCAACGCGATTGCCGAGCCGCAGCGGCGGGAGATTTTGGTGCTGCTGCGGGCGGGTGAGCGGCCGGTGACCGAGGTGGCCCGGGAGTTGGGGATCACGCAGCCGGGTGCTTCCAAGCACCTGCGGGTGCTCCGGGAGGTGGGGTTGGTGCGGGATCGCAAGGCAGGCAAGCAGCGCCTGTACGGACTGGACGCCCGCGAGCTGCGACTGGTTCACGAGTGGACCGGGGGGTTCGAGCGGTTCTGGAACGAGAGCTTCGACCGGCTGGACGCGTACGTGCAAGACCTCAAGCAGGCAAGGCAGGAGGAGTAACCGATGGCAACGACAGGACAGGACGCGCCGGCGCAGGCAGCGATGGCCGACCGCGAGGTCGTGATCTCCCGGGTCATCGACGCCCCACGGGAGTTGGTGTTCGAGGCGTTCACCGAGGTGCGGCACCTGTCGCGATGGTGGGGACCGGAGGGGTTCACCACGACCACGCGGGCGTTCGAGTTCCGCGTCGGCGGGGAGTGGGACTTCGTGATGCACGGGCCGGACGGCACGGACTACCAAGAGTGGATCTCCTGGACCGAGGTCGCCCCGCCGGAGCGGATCGCCCTGCTGCACGGCGAGTCCCGCGACGACCCGAACGCCTTCGCTTCGGTCCTCACGTTCGAGCGCGACGGTACGGCGACCCGGATCGAGATGCGCACGGTGTTCCGTACCAAGGAGCAGCGCGACGAGGCGGTCGAGAAGTACCACGCGATTGAGGGCGGCCGGCAGACCCTGAACAACCTGGCTGCCTACGTCACCGAGATCCGGAACGGAGTGGAGGGCTGATGGCCGGCAAGGTGTTCTTCAGCGTGTCGATGTCGCTGGACGGGTTCATCGCCCCCGAGGCCGTGCCCGTCGAGGACCTCTTCGGGCCCGAGAAGAAGCCCGACGACCCCTCGGTACGGCGCTGGATGGCGCAGTGGATGGAACTCCATCAGGCAGCGTTCCCGCAGCGGTTCTTCCGGGAGAACCTGAAGCTCGGCAAGGGCGGCGAGGAAGGGCGCGACAACGACATCGCGCAGGCGACGTTCGAGCGCATCGGCGCGAACGTCATGGGCAAGCGCATGTTCGACGCCGGCGAGCTCTCCTGGCCGGAGGATGCGCCGTTCCACACGCCGGTCTTCGTCGTGACGCACGAGAAGCGTGACCCTTGGGAGCGGCCCGGCGGTACGACCTTCCACTTCGTCAACGACGGCATCGAGACCGCGCTCGACCAGGCCCGCGCTGCCGCCGGCGACCGCGACGTACGCATCTCCGGCGGCGGCGCGACGATTCTGGAGTACCTGAACGCCGGCCTGATCGACGAGTTCTCCATCACGCTGTCGCCCGTGCTGTTCGGCTCCGGCGTCCGCCTCTTCGAGGGCGTGGACGCGAGCCGCATAGCTCTGGACCCCGTCCGCGCGGAACCGACGCAACGAGTAACCCACCTGACCTACACAGTCCGGCAGCGATAACCGTCCGTCCGCACACCAACCCGATGCCGGCGCCACGCCGAACTACCGACACCCACCAGCGGCCGGTTGCCCCCGACGCCGTACTCGAGGGGTTATCCGGCCCAGCCGCGGGTTCTCCCCTGGCACGCAAGGGGAGAACCCACAGGTCGAACGGATATCCCTCCGATCGGTGGTGGGAGCGCGCGTGGTGGTCGCGGCGAAGGAGTGGCCGCGTGGGAGAGAAGCCCCACGGCTACACCGTTTCGTACTGGCGGGTCTTTGCGACGAGCAGGTGGAGGGCCAGGGTTAGGGCCAGGATCAGCGCGGCGACTGCAGGGAGCGCGGGGGCGGGAGTGCCAGCCGCGAGGGCCACGCCGCCTAGGGCGCTGCCCAGCGCGCAGCCGAGGGCGATGGCGCTGCCGTTGAGGGCCATCACGATGGCTGCGGAATCGTGGGCCAGGGAGGCGAGACGCGCCTGCTGGGGGACGGCCGCCCCGCCATTGCCGATGCCGGCGGCAAAGAACCACAGCAAGCCAACGACAGCCAGTACGCCGCTGACCTTGAACACCAGCGCAGCCAAGACAGCATCCAGCAACAGCCCGATCAGTACGACGGTCAGCACCCGAAGCGCCGTGAAGCGGTCAGTGAGCCGCCCAGTGACCGCGTTGCCCAGCATGCTGGCCATGCCGTACCCGAACATGACCAGGATCATCATCCACTCAGCGGGAAAGGCCGGATCGAGGATCAACGTGGCGTACGTGAAGCAGGTGTAGCTACTGCACAGAATCCCCGTCGTGACAAGCAGCCCGGCCAGCAGACGCGGCTGGCCAAGCGGCCGCAGACGATCGGCCAACGTCCCGGCCGGAAGATGCAACCGCGGAAGCTTGAGCACGATCCCGGCCAACGCGACCGTCCCCACGACCGCGACCAGAATCATCGGGAAGCGCCAACTCGACTGCCCCAGCACCAGACCGACCGGCACCCCGAGCGCAGTCGCCGCCATCCACCCGCCAAGCACGAACGACAACGCCTTCCCGTGATCCTTGACCGGCGTCAGCGCAATCACATACCCAGTGACAGCAGCATTGAGCAGACACCCACCCAGCGCCGCCACCACCCGCCCGCCGAGCGCCACCGCATAGGTAGGCGCAAGCCCGACGATGAGATTCCCGACCACGAACACGCCCAACGCGATCGCGATCGTACGACGCCGCTCCCACCGACTCGTCGCCGTACTGAGCAACGGCGCCGCCAGAGCCGACGTCAACGCGAACGCCGACACCAGCTGCCCAGCCGCCGCCTCGACGACCCGCAAGTCCGAAGCGATGGCCGGCAACAACCCCGCCAGCACATACCCATCGATCCCCGTCGAGAACGTTGCCACCGCCAACCAAACCAGCGGCCGGTACCTCACAGGTCCCGCACAAACGTGAACATGCTCCGCCCCAGCACCAGCGGTTCGGGCACCCCGCCGAACCGGTGGACGCCGACCCCGAAGCCGGCCTCCGGATCGGACACGAACACCCGCTCGAACCCGCGCTCCTCGAACCACCCACAGATCGCCGGCACCCGATCGGGCGCACCCCGATGCCGAGTCCAGATCACCGTCCCACCGGTCTTGCTCAGCTGCCGACACGTCTCGACGGTTCGCTCGATGTCCGCGTCCACGACGTTCCCGAACACCCCACACGCCAGTACGACGTCCGCCGGCACCAACCCCTGGTACTGATCCGTCACCGCCGCATCGCCCTCGACGACCTCGACGTCGGTCAGCCCCGCGACCCGGATCGCCTCTGCGGCAGCCGCCGTACTGCGTGGATCGAGTTCGACCAGCCGAGCCCGGACATCGTCCCGGCGCGGATGCGCTGGAAGCACCTCGAGCAGGTCGCGGCCCTCGCCGGCGCAGAGACTCACCACCGTCAGCGGGCCCGGCGGCGCAGCATCCAGCGCCAGCCGGAGCTGCGCCTGCACAACCTCCAGACGCCGCGCGAGGAACGAACCGGGTACGTCGTAGTCGCCGTGCCAGCGGTGCCAGTCCATGAGGCTAAAGGCTACGGATCGCCACCAGCGTCGAGAGAGCGGCCTGGGTTGCCTCGTACCCCTTGTCCTCCCGGCTGTCCGGGAGGCCGGCGCGGTCGAGCGCCTGCGGGTCGTTGTCACACGTGAGTACGCCGAAGCCGATCGGGACGCCCGTGGTCACGCCGACCTGCATCAGGCCCTCGGTCGCGGCCTGGCAGACGTACTCGAAGTGCGGGGTGTCCCCGCGGATCACGACGCCGAGGGCGATCACCGCGTCGTACCCACTCTTGGCCGCGTGCAACGTCGCGACCGGGAGCTCGAAGGATCCCGGCACCCGGATCACCGTGTAGTCGGTGACGCCGGACTCGTCCAGCGCACGGATCGCGCCGGCCACCAGGGCATCGGTCACCTTCGGATGCCACTGCGCTCCGACGATCGCGACGCGGGCGCCGTCGGCCCGCGGGGTCTCGATGGTGGGTGCTCCACTGCCCGACATCAGCCGGCTCCGTTCTCTTCGGCGAGGACACCGGCGGGCAAGTGGTGGCCCATCCGGTCGCGCTTGGTCCGCAGGTACCGCAGGTTGTGCTCGGTCGGGTCGATCGAGATGCTGCGGCGCTCGACCACGTCGATGCCGTAGCCCTGGACGCCGGCCAGCTTGTCCGGGTTGTTGGTCAGCAGCCGGACGGACGTGACGCCCAGGTCGGCCAGGATCTGCGCGCCCGTGCCGTAGTCCCGGGCGTCCGCGGGCAGCCCGAGATCCAGGTTCGCGTCGACCGTGTCGCGGCCCGCGTCCTGCAGTTCGTACGCCTGCAACTTGTGCAGCAGCCCGATCCCGCGGCCCTCGTGACCACGCAGGTACACGACGACACCGCCCTCGGCCGCGACCTGGCGCAGCGCCTCGTCCAGCTGCGGTCCGCAGTCGCACCGCAGCGATCCGAACACGTCACCGGTCAGGCATTCCGAGTGCAGCCGCACCAGCGTCGGCCCGGCCGCGAGGTCGCCCCGGACCAGCGCCAGCTGCTCCGACCCGTCGACGATGTTCCGGTAGCCGTGGGCAACGAAATCGCCGTACTGGGTCGGCAGGGTAGTGGTCGCGACGCGCTGGATCTGGCTCTCGGTACGGCGCCGGTAGCGGATCAGGTCGTCGATCGACACCAGCACCAGCCCGTGCTCGTCGGCGAACTCGCGCAGTTCGGGACCGCGCTTCATCGTGCCGTCGTCGTTCACCATTTCCGAGATCACCGCGGCCGGCGTCAGCCCGGCCATCCGGGCCAGGTCGATCGACGCCTCGGTGTGCCCCGGCCGCACCAGGACGCCGCCGTCGCGACCGCGCAGCGGGAACACGTGCCCCGGCTGGACCAGGTCGTACGGCTCGGACGCGGAGTCGGTCAGCACCCGGATCGTCCGGGCCCGGTCCGCGGCCGAGATCCCGGTGCTGATGCCGTCGCGGGCATCGACCGAGATCGTGTACGCCGTCCGCATCCGCTCCCGGTTGTGCGGCGTCATCAGCGGGATGCCGAGCCGGTCCAGCTCGGCGCCCTCCATCGGGACGCAGACCACTCCGGAGCTGTACCTGATCAGGAACGCCAGCAGCTCCGGCGTCGCCTTGGACGCGGCGAAGATCAGGTCGCCCTCGTTCTCGCGGTCCTCGTCGTCGACCACGATCACCGGCCGTCCGGCCCGGATCTCCTCGATCGCGTGCTCGATCGTGTCGAGTTTCAGCACGTCACCCATGTCAGCCCACCACCACTGGTTCCGGAGCCACGGTCCGCTCCCGGTTCTGGATCCGCCACCAGGAGGCGAACCCGACGACACAGAACAGCCCGTAGACGATGTACATCGTCGCCGACGGGTAGAACTTCGCCTGGATCAGCAGCGGTACGCCGACCACGTCGACGGCGATCCAGATCAGCCAGAACTCGACGAATCCGCGGGCCATCCCGTACGTCGCCAGGATCGACCCGGTCAGGATCCACGCGTCCCACTGCGGCCCCCACGAGCCGAGCTCGCGCAGGACGAAGTACGAGATCGCGTACAGGACGACCGCGAACCCGAGCAGCTCGAACCGCTCGCGGGCGGTCGCCCAGCGCGGCTGCACCGCCTTGCCGGCGCCGCCGTGCCGGGTCTGGTACCAGCGGTACCAGCCGTAGAGGCTGACCAGCGCGAAGAACACCTGGCGACCGGCCTGGCCCCAGAGGTCCTTGTCCTGCGGCGTGTCGAAGATCCCGCCGACGAAGACGGTGAACAGCAGGACGTTGCCGACGATGCCGACCGGCCAGGCGGCGACCAGCCGGCGCATCCCGAACAGGGCACTGCCCAGGCCGAACACGTTGCCGACGATCTCGCGGACGAGCACCGGCGAGCCGGCGATCTCCACCTCCGAGTGCAGCAACCAGTCGATCACCGGTCCACTCCCTTGGCGGTGAGCAGCCGCTCGACGTACTTGGCGATCACGTCGACCTCGAGGTTCACGGTGTCGCCGACCTGGTTGCGGCCGAGCACGGTCAGCTCGAGCGTGGTCGGGATCAGGCTGACGCCGAACGTGCCGGTCGCGTCATCCACGTCGGTGACGGTCAGCGAGACGCCGTCGATGGCGATCGAGCCCTTCTCGGCGACGTACTTGAGGATCTCGGGCGTGGTCGCGACCCGGACGTCCTCCCAGTGCTCGGCCGGCGTCCGGCTCGCGATCGTGCCGGTGCCGTCGACGTGGCCCTGGACGATGTGCCCACCGAGCCGGGCGTGGGCCGTGACCGCGCGCTCGAGGTTGACGCTCGAGCCCTTGTCCAGGCTGCCCAGGCTGGTCCGCTGCAGGGTCTCGCGCATCACGTCGGCGGTGAAGACGCCGTCACCGTGCTCGATCACCGTGAGGCAGCAGCCGTTGACCGCGATCGAGTCGCCGTGGCCGGCGTCCTCGGTCACCTTCGGGCCCCTGATGGTGAGCCGGGCGGCGTCTCCGTCCAGCAGGTCCAGCGACTCGACGGCGCCGAGTTCTTCGATGATGCCGGTGAACATCTACTTCCCTCCAAGAGGAGTCAGGGTCAGCCGGACGTCGTCGCCGAGACGGGTGACGTCCGCTAGCTTGAACCGCCGAAGGTGGTCGATCGATTCCGCGCCGAGGTCGCCGATCGCGGCGTACCCGGACCCGAGCACGGCCGGGGCGACGTACGCGACGATCTGGTCGACCAACTGGGCGCGCAGGAAGGCCGCGGCCAGGGTCGGGCCGCCCTCGAGCCAGAGGTGCCGGATGTGGTGGTCGTCGAGCTGCCGCAGTACCTCGGCCGGGTCGTGCGTCGGCAGGATCAGCGTCTCCGCGCGGTCGTTGCGGACCCGCGCGGTCTCCGGGATCTCCCGGTCGCCGACCACGACCCGCAGCGGCTGCCGGGCCGCCGGTACGTCGTGCTCGTCGCGGACCGTCAGCTCCGGGTCGTCGTCGAGCACGGTCTGGGTGCCGACAGCGATCGCGTCGCACTCGGCCCGCTTCCGGTGCACGTCGGCGCGCGCGATCGGCCCCGTGATCCACCGGCTGGTCCGGTCCGGGGCGGCCGACCGCCCGTCCAGGGTGGTGGCGAACTTCCAGGTGACGAACGGGCGGCCCATCCGGACGCTGTGCAGCCACACGTGGTTGACCGCCTCGGCCTCGTCCCGCAGCACGCCCTCGGTGACCACGATGTTCTTGTTCCGCAGCTTCTCGGCGCCGCCGGCGGCCTGCCGGTTCGGATCCGGTACGGCGTACACCACGCGGGCGACACCGGCCTCGATCAACGCGTCGGCACACGGCCCGGTCCGGCCGGTGTGGTTGCACGGCTCGAGCGTCACGTACGCCGTACCGCCGCGGGCCCGCTCGCCGGCCATGGCCAGCGCCTCGACCTCGGCATGGGGGCCACCGGCAACGGCATGGAATCCCTCACCGACCGGATGCCCGTCGCGGCCGGTGATGACACAGCCGACCACCGGGTTCGGGTGCGTGCTACCGATGCCCTTGGCGGCCAACTCGACCGCACGCCGCATCCAGGCGACGTCGATCGGCGAAGCGTTGTTCACTCACGGTCCCTCGTTGTCACGGACGCACTCCGGGGTTCGTGACAACCGGCGCACACGCACTGCCGTCCGGGGTCGCGTCGACCTTGTGGGTCGCGTTGCCGAACGTCAGAGCGCACCCGCCGATCGCGTGCGCCTCCCATCCGGACTTTCACCGTCGGTCCCGGAATTCCACCAGGTCAACCGGCCGCTCGACTGCTGCGGCCGGGTCGCGGACTGTCACCGCCGGCTCGGAATTACACCGACCCCGGAGCACGCGAGTGGGTTCACTCGTACTTCAAGTGTGCCACCACTGGTCCAGGCGGCCAGGACCCAGGTCACATCCTGGGCATCCGCTGCGTGATGGCGAGCCCGGCCGCGGCGGTCAGACAGGCCGCCGCGACGGTCAGGATGAGCGGCCGGTACCCTAACGCCTCGGCCAGCGCCGCGCCACCCAGCGGCCCGACCGCCTTCGCGATCGTGACCGGCGTGGTCAGGATCCCGGAGATGGTGCCGAACCCGTCGGCGCCGTACCGGTCCAGCAGGATCGCCGGCGTCGCGATCGACGACACCCCGAACCCGAGCCCGAACAGCGTCAGGCAGACGACCGCCCCGGCGATCTGCTGACCCACTACCGGCAGCAACGAGATGGCCACGCCCTGTACGGTCAGGACGCAGGCCGTGATGGTGGCCATTGGCAACCACCGCGCCGAGACACTGGCGACGATCCGTCCGGTCACCGACAACAGCCCCAGCAACCCGGCGAGCGTCGCCGCTGTCGCCGGTCGGTGGCCGAGGCTGATCAGGTACAGCACGAGGTGGACCGAGATCACGGCCAAGGCCGCACTGTGTACGACGAAGGAGCCGGCGAGCACCCAGAACCCGGCGTCCTTGAGCACCCGCCGCGGCGATCCCTTCGGCTGTCCCGGCGCGATCCGCGGCGTGCTCCGCCGTACCGCGAACGCATGCAGCGGAATCGCGATCACAGCCACCAGGCCAGCAAGGACGACCAACGCTCCCCGCCACCCACGCGCGTGCTCCAGCCACCCGGTCAACGGGATGAAGATCGAGCTCGCCAGCCCACCGACCAGCGTGATCGTGAGGATCGCCTTGGTCCGCGACTCCGGCCTCGCCACGGCAACCACCACCGCGAACGCAGGCGGGTAGAGCACCATCGCCGACGCGATCCCGATCCCCACGAAGACGCCGTACAACTGGACTGCGTTCTGGACCTGCGACCACCCCAGTACGGCGACCGCCGCCAGCACCGACCCGGCCGTCATCAACGCGCGCCCACCCCGGGCGTCCAGCCACCGCCCCACCGGAATCGACATCACCCCGGTCACCAGCACCGCCACCGTCGACGCCCCCACCGCGGTCGTCGTCGAGATCCCCAACTCCCGCGACATCGGCCCCAGCAACACGCTGAACGCGTACGTGAGCACCCCGTACCCCACCGTCGTCGTGACAGCCAACGCCGCCACAACCCGCCGAACCCCCACCCCCGGTGCGGCCACAACCCTGGAGTCCCTCACTCACCCCATTCCACCACCCCACCCCCACCCCCGCCTCCCGTTTACCCCGCCTGCATGCGTCCTCGAGCACGGTCGATGGGTCGACTGGTGGGGCGGTAGGTTCTTGCCGGTGGAGGCGTTTGCGGGGCGATACCGGCTGATCGACCTGATCGGGACCGGTGGAATGGGCTCGGTCTGGCGGGCGTGGGACCTGCGACGATCGGCGTACGTGGCAGCTAAGGTGCTCGGCCAGCACGACGCAGCCACACTGCTGCGGTTCGTCCGGGAACAGTCGCTGCGCATCGACCACCCACACGTGGTGGCACCGCACGGCTGGGCCGCCGACGACGACAAGGTCGTGTTCGCGATGGACCTCGTCCGCGGCGGCTCGGTAGCCACTCTGCTCGGCGACCACGGCCCGCTGCCGACGTCGTACGTCGCCGTACTGCTCGACCAACTCCTGCACGGCCTGTCCGCAGTACACGCGGCCGGCGTCGTACACCGCGACCTCAAGCCCGCCAACCTCCTGCTCGACGCCACCGGCAAGGGCCGCCCGCACCTGCGCCTGTCCGACTTCGGCATCGCCGGCCTGCTCGACGAACCACGCATGACCCGGCACAGCACGATCCTCGGCACCCCCGGCTACCTCGCCCCCGAACAACTCGCCGGCGCCGACCCCGACCCCCGCCAGGACCTCTACACAGTCGGCGCCGTCGCCGCCGAGCTCCTCACCGGCGAACGCCCCGGCACCGACGGCAAACTCCCACCCGTCGAAGGCCCCCTCGCCGACTTCATCCACCGCAGTACGGCGCCCGACCCCACCCGCCGCCCCACCACAGCCCACGCCGCCGGCCGCCTCCTGGCCGAGTCCGGCGCCCTCCCACCCACCAACACCACCCCCTGGTCCACCCACCCCGACTCCCCCGAAGTCTTCGACCAACTCCCACCCCTCCCACCCCCCTGGACCCCCACCGGCCCCGCGCCCAAGCCCTCAGCGCCCGCCGGCACCCCCTCACCCGCAACCCCATCCCCAACCAACACCGACCATCAGCCGGCAGCACCGACTCACACGGCCGCCATACACCTCACCTCACCACCGTCCCCCCACCCCACCGCCGCACCCACACCAACCGCGTCCGCAGCCACCACCAACCCCAACCCCGCCAGACCCACTTCCACCCAAAGCCACCCCCCGGACCCCGCAGCCCCATCCCCCACTACCTCCAGCTCCCCCACCGTCTCCAGCTCCACCACCACCGCCCCGCACAGCACCCCCGCATCCCCCAGCTCCCCCGCCCCGCACGGCTCCCCCGCCCCGCACAGCACCTCCACATCCCCCGGCACGCCCGCCTCGCCAGCAACCGCCACCGCGCCCAGCACCCCCGCCTCGCCCACTGTCACCCCAACGCAAGGCACTCGCCCCCGAAACCGCCCACTGGTCTGGCTCGCCTCACTGAGCCTCACAGGCGGACTAGCACTCCTAGCCACCGCCGCCTGGCTCCTCCTGAGCTAACCCACAGACCCGGCACGCACTCAGCACCGCCCGCAGCTCACGTCCCGCCAGGCAGGTGACGATCCTCAGCGTGGCCGCGGCCCTAGCCCAGCCTTGGCCGCGCGATCAACCTGTCGGCGACTCCAGAGCAGCCCCTGCGACTCCAGAGCAGACCTGCTAGGACTCCTTCGCCGCCCGAGCCCGGTACGCCGCGACCGTCGTCCGACTCGCACACGGGTTGGAGCAAAACCGCCGTGTCCGGTTCCGTGACTGATCCACGAAGTAGTTGCCGCACTCCGCCGCCGCGCACCGCCCGAGCGTCACCGACGGATCCCCCGCAGCAACCAAGGCGAGCTTGGCGGCAACCAACTGACCGACCCAGCGCCTGGCCGGAGTGCCGTTGCGACTGAAGTGCACGTGCCAGCCACCGTCGTGATCGGACAAGTGCATGTCCGGCGGGTACTCACGCAGCAAGCGATGCACGGCATCGGGAGCGCCACCATCGACAGACTGCGCCAGCGCCGTCCGCACGAGCTCAGGCAGTTCGCCGTACTCGCCGTCCGGCGGCGGCGTGATCTCGTGCTCTGCGAAGAACGCAGCCACCAGTTCGCCGTCCTGATCGAGCGTGCCCGTGTTGGCCAGCTCGACAGCCAGCCGCGTCACGTTCCCGATGTAGTCACCGTAAGACACTTGACCACCTACATCACCGATTCTTATGGTAGGCGTCATGCTAGCCGATGACACCTACATCGCCCGGCGCCTGCACCTGCTCGGCGAGTGGGATGCCGCCCTCGCCACCTTGGGCCCGGACGCCGATCCCGAACTGCGCGCCGAGATCGCCGTAGACCGCTGGTTCTTCCAGATCGAGCACCATGAGGAGGCCGAGAAAGCAGTCGCGGCACTCGATCCCGCATCACCGACAGCACAATTGCTCACGGCACGAATGGCCTACAGCCGCCTGCTGTTCCGCCACCACCCGCGCGCCGACGACCGCGCCGTGGCCGAGGCCGGCTACCGCGCAGCGGTCGAGACCGGCAACGAGAAGCAGCGAGGTTGGGCCGAGTACCACTGGGGCGTCCTGCTGGACAACATCGACGACGACCCGGACGGCGCCCTCCGGCGCTACGGGACAGCCCTAGACATCGCAACGAAAACCAACGACTGCTACCTCGAGTCGTACATCATCCGGCACCTCGCACATCTCAAGGAGCCCACCGAACGAATCGCCATGCTCCGCCGATCCCTCCACCTACGCGCCGCCCTCGGCGCCCGCCCCCAAACAGTCGCCGCCCAAGCCACCCTCGCCGAAGATCTCCCCCAGGACGACCCCGAACGCGCCGACCTAACCCAAACCTTCCGCCCAGCCGCCCAAAAACTCCGAATCCCCTGGCTCCACCCCGACAGCTAACCCCACCACCCCGAGCAAGCACGACAAGCCTCGACTCCCGCTCGACCAACCGTCCGACCGGCGGGCTTGGCCGCGCGACTACTGACACCGGACTGTGGTCGCCAGCGCTTCGGGCGACGGGACCTGAGTCGGCCGGCTATTCGACCGGCAGGAGGTCGCACGACTGGTAAGCCGGGCTGCGATCCCGGGGGCACGAGTGATGTAAGCCAGATCGGCCGACAGCCCGGACGACGGGGTCGGTTGTACGGCGGTCGACGCGTGATGATCGCCAGGAGACGGGCGACGGAAGCTGAGTCGGCCAGCCGTTCGACCGGCGGATTCGTCGTACGACTGGCGAGGCGGCCTGTGATCACCGGCAGGTGAGACGCGAGCCGATCGCCACGAGCAGGCGGTGGAAGCTGGGTCGGTCGGCTGGTCGGTCGGTGGGGTTGGTTGCTGCGGGGAGATGCCGCGGGATCACTTCATGCTCGGGTTGTGGGCGATCGATGGCGGCTGGCGGTGAGGAGTGGGCGGGGCTGACGTGGACAGAGCCCGGGCTTTGGGCCCGGGCTCTGGTGGGGTGGTTAGTTGTACGGCGGCTGGGACGGTGGTTGGCCGCCCTGGTTGGGGTGGCTGCCCTGGCTTGGGTGGCCGCCCTGGTTGGGGTGGCTGGCTTGGTTGGGGTACTGCTGAGAGGCGGGGTGCCAAGCGGTGGCGCTGGGTTGGACTATGGCTGGTTTGCGGCGGAGGCGGAGCAGGGCTAGAGCTCCAACTACGAGGAGGACTGCGCCGCCGCCGGAGAGGCCGGCGATCAGGGCTACCGGGGTGGTGTCGGTGGTGGGCGCCTTGCCTTGGGTGGGACCGCCGGCCTGAGGGGTGTTGCCGGATTCGGTGCCGGTGGCGGTGGGTGTGGGGGTGACTGAGGTCCCGGCCACCGGGGTCGCGCCATCTACGTACTCGGGTTTGCCTGTGCCCGGTGTGCCGACCACTCCGACGGTCAGGGTGAGCGGGACGGTGAAGGCTCGGCCGTTGTCCTTGCGGGTCAGGGAGACGGCGACGTAGTACTCGCCGGGCATCGAAGTGCCGGTGTCCTGGTTGTTGGCGCCGTTGCGGTTCAGGTAGCGGATCTCCTTGGTGGTGAGCGCCTGGACCACGCCCTCCTTCGACAGCACCCCGCGCTTGCCCGCTCCACCCGGCACGTTCTTCGCGAACACGGAGTACACGTCCTCGCCGATCGGGGAGATCAGCGCCGTGTCCAGGTAGCGAATGCCACCCAGCGCCTTACTGGTCGCCGCGCCGAGCTTGGGCACCGTGAACTGGGCCTGGATCCGCTGACCCCAGTCGGCCTTCACGCGGTACAGCTGAAGCTCACCCGGCATGATCGTCGTCTTGTAGCTGCCAGCCTCGAGCAACGGAGCGTCCGGGAAGCTCGATCCGGGGATGATCTCGCGCGGAGTCGAGCCGGGCATCTGGGTCCACACCGGATCGCCGGCCTCGTCGGGCAGGTTCGTCGTCGAGGTCACCGGCGGCTCCTCGTCGACCCGCAGCTCGAACGGCACACCCTTGAGCTCGCGGTAGTCCTTGCCCGGAGAGACGGTCAGCACCATCTGGTCGGAATCCGCACACTCCTCCTGCCAGTCCGACCAAGTCGAGGCAGTGCCGGTCGCCAGGCCCTGGTCGCTGCCGAACACCCGCGGGTAGCTCCAGCCGCACTGGTCGCCGCCAAGGGTCTTGAGCTTCACCTCCGCCTGGATCACCAGCTCTTCGCCGGGGATGCGCCGGAAGCTCACTCCGGCTCGCAAGGTCGAGCCCTTGATGCTGCGCTTGATCAGGTAGTACTTGGCGGTCTCGTCGCCGCCGAACGTGTCCGAGTAGTGGCCTGGGGCAACCACCGGAGCGCCTTCCTGCTGCGGGCCGCCGACGATCGGCGTACCGGAGATGCGGAACGGGCGGAACGCACGGGTGGACAGGCGGTCCAGACCGGCCTCGAGGTCGATCGTGGAATCGGCGTCGTAGTAGTCACCGCGTCCCTCACGGGCGACGCACTGCAGCTGGCTGCGGGCCTTTCCGCCGACACGGAAGCCGACGACGTCGATCTTCAGGTCGATGCCCTGCTTGGCGATCGACCGCGCCACCTCGCACGGATCCGGCGCACAGGTCGCCTCACCGTCGGAGACAAGCACGATCGTGCGCCGGCCGTCCGGACCGAGGTCCTTGGCGGCTTCCTGCAGCGCGTAGCCGATCGGGGTCTCGCCGTACGGCTTGTACTTCGCGATCGCGGCCTGCAGTTGCGGCCGGTTGTTCGTCCCGATTGGCACCGTCAGCTGGGTGTCCGTGCACGCGCCGGGCTGGCTGCGCTTGAAGACCGTCGCGCCGTACACCCGCAGGCCAACCTCGGCCTCCGCCGGGAGCTTGGTCACCACGCGACCGAGAGCCGTACGTGCGGCGACGATCTTGGTCTGACCGTCGCCGGCCGGCTCCTTCATCGAGCCGGACGAGTCGAGCACCAGGACCAGCTTGCTGTTGCCCGGCTCCGGGTCGGCGTACGCAGATCCGGTCGTCAGGCCGGCCAGTAGGGCGGTCAGCGTGATGGCGAGGATCGCCCACACCGCGGGGCGGCGGTGTCGCTGCAGAGCCGTCATCGTTTCCTCCAGTGAGATTCGCTGCCGCAAACACTCGCAGTTTGCAATCGCAAATGTCAAGCTCATTTTCGACCAGCCCTGAGCTGAGGCTATCCACAGCCGGTGGGATCGACTGGAAATCTGTGTTCGCAACTGCGAAGATGGTTTGCAGTCGCTACCGAGCGGCGGCTGGAGGGATCACAGGCATGGATCAGACAGCGCACAACCTGCAGCAGCAGACCGAGCTGTACGGCGAGCCGCTCGGCGAGCTCGTCCGTCGGGTGGTCGGGCCGCTCGGGCTGACGCAAGGCGGCGTCGCGCAGGTGATCGGGATGTCCGCGCCGATGCTGTCGCAGCTGATGAGCGCGCAGCGGGTGAAGATCGGCAACCCGGCCGTGGTCTCGCGACTCAAGGCGCTCGACGACCTTGCCCACCTGGCGCTGATCGGGGAGGTCGCGGAATACGACATCGCGGCTGAGCTCGACGCGATCCGCGGTACCACCGGTGCCTTCACGCGCTCAGACACGGCCCACCTGCCGAGGGCAGGGACCGGTGCGCCCGGGGAGGCGGGTCGTGCGACCGGGGAGGTCGCTGGCGCAGCCGGCCAGGTCGCTGGTCCGGGCTCGCAGGTCGCCGGTGCGGGCGGTGCAGCCGGGCAGGTAGCCGGTGCGGGTGGTGCAGGCGGGCAGGCAGGTGGTGCGGCCGGGCAGATAGCCGGTGTAGGTGGTGCGGGCGGGCAGGCCGGGGCGGGGTCTGCGGCTGGCGCGGCGTTCGCCACTCCGCCGACGTTGGGTATCGGGGTGCAACCTCAGGCGGGGCATTCCGTGGCGGCGCCGGCGGTGTCGGCGGTGGGAGAGCCGTCGGCGCGGGCCGTCGTACGTGAGATCCAGGATCTGTTGCGGGCTGTTGCTTCGGCGGACGAGATCCAGCGGGCGGCGGCGGCGATCGCGGGTGACTCGCCCGCGCTGGCCGAATTGCTGCTGGCATACGGCACCGGCCGCACCGCCGACGCCCTCGCCCACTACGATCACCACCACGGCTGAGCCCAACCACGGCCGACCACTCCGAGCACGCCGGAGTTGGGCACGCAGTTGAGCACGCCTTCCTCGGGCACGCCCGGTTCAGCACGTCGGCCTTCAGCGCGCCCCGGTTGAGCACGTATCGCTGAGCACACCGCGGGTTGGCACGCGGCCGAGGACGCCGTGGGTTGGGCCTTCGTGGGTTGGGCCTTCGTGGGTTGGGCCTTCGTGGGTTGGGCCTTCGTGGGTTGGGCCTTCGTGGTTGAGCCTCCGCGGGTGAGCCTCGGCGGGTGAGCACGCCGCAGTTGTGTACGCCGCGTTTGAGGAGGCTGGCTTCGAGCAGGCCGCGGTTGCGGCTCTCAACACTCGCACCGACATCGGAGCGGTCGATTCACCGAGGCGTGACGCTTTTCTCCACGGCGCAATAGAGCGGGTCATGGGGTGATTCGTGCCACGCCGGAGGGGCGGCGTGTGGTCGGGGTCACTTGGATTGGCGTCAATACAAGGGATTTCGCGGTCGATATAGCACGGGGTGGGTGGACATTGTGGGGGTGTCTCAGTGGGTGTCGGGGTGGAATGGCGGAAGTGGGGGTGGTGTTGGGTTCGGGGGCGGGCGGTTGGGCCTGCTTTCGACGTTCTGAGGAGATGTTGTGCGCGCGTTCAGCGGCTTTCGGCGGATCGTTGCGGTGGGAGCCGCGGTCACCCTGGCGTTCTCGATGGTTGCCTGCGGCAGCGATGGCGACTCGGCCGCGGCCGGTGACGACCTGGGGCTGATCGACGGCGGGACGCTGCGGATCGGCACACTGACGGACGCGCCGCCGAACGTGTACGTGAAGGACGGCAAGTTCACCGGGTTCGACAACGACCTGATCACCGCGGTGGCGGCGAAGCTGAACCTGAAGCCGGAGTTCGTCGGCACCGACTTCTCCGCGCTGCTGTCGCAGGTGAACGGCGGCCAGTTCGACCTCGGCAGCTCGTCCATCACGGTCACGGAGGCGCGCAAGAAGACGGTTGCCTTCAGCAATGGGTACGACTTCGGCTACCTCGGGCTGAACACCACCAAGGACTCCGGCATCAGCACGTTCGACCAGCTCCAGGGCAAGCGCGTGGTGGTCGTCCAGGGAACCGTCCAGGACGACTACGCCACCCAGAAGAACCTGAACCCGGTCCGGGTGCCGAACTACAACGCCGCGCTCGGCCAGCTCAAGGCCGGTACGGCGGACGCGTGGGTCTCGCCGGCCGAGATCGGCGAGAAGATGGCCAAGGAGCAGGGCGGCGGCACGGTGATCCTGGCTGCCAAGGAGCTGAGTGACGCGCCGATGGCGTTCGCGGTGGCCAAGAACAACGACAAGCTGCGCGAAGCGCTGAACAAGGCGCTCGACGAGGTGATCGCCGACGGCACCTGGACGAAGCTGGTCGAGCAGTACTACCCGGGTCGCGCCGTACCGGCGAACTTCAAGCCGGGCAGCGGCACCGTCAAGTTCAGCACGCCGGCGGCCGGAAACACGCCCGCGGCCGGCAGCACGCCCGCGGCCAGCAGCAGCCCCGCAGCCGGCTGATGGACATCTGGTCCACGCTGAACGACACCTTCCTCGACTGGGGGTCGATGAAGGAAGTCCTGCCCGAGATGCTCAAGGTGGGGCTGGTCAACACCCTGATTCTGGCGGCCGCCTCGGTCGTGCTGGGCACCCTGCTCGGCATGGTCGTGGCGGTCCTCGCCCTGTCCCGCAGGCGCTGGCTGCGCTGGCCGGCGAAGATCTACACCGACATCTTCCGCGGCCTACCGGCAATCCTGACCATCCTGCTGATCGGGCAGGGCCTGTCGCCGATCACCCGGCACTGGTGGGGCCCGAACCCGTACCCGCTCGGCATCCTCGCCCTGTCCCTGATCGCCGCCGCCTACATCGGCGAGATCTTCCGGTCCGGCATCCAGAGCGTGGAGAAGGGCCAGCTCGAGGCGGCCCGGGCGCTCGGCTTCAGCTACACCTCCGGCATGCGCCTGGTGGTCATTCCGCAAGGGGTACGGCGAGTGCTGCCGGCGCTCGTGAACCAGTTCATCGCGCTGGTGAAGGAGTCGAGCCTGGTCTACTTCCTCGGCCTGCTCGCCAGCCAGCGGGAGCTGTTCCGGATCGGCCAGGACGCGGCCGCGACCAACGGCAACCTGTCGCCGTTGCTGCTGGCCGGCATCTTCTACCTGGTGATCACGGTGCCGCTGACCCACCTGGTGAACTACTTCGACAAGCGCCTGCGTGAGGGCCGGCCGTCGGACGAGAGCAGTACGGACACCGTCGTACGGAAGGAGCTCGCCCATGCAGACCACCGTTGAGGCGGCCAGCCTCGAGGTCGAGGGCGTCGAGCTGGCGTTCGGCAGCAACAAGGTGCTGCGCGGCGTCGACCTCGCCGTACCGGCTGGGCGTACGGCGTGTGTCATCGGGCCGTCCGGGTCCGGCAAGTCGACGTTGCTGCGGGCGGTCAACCGGCTGCTCGAACCGGACGCCGGGGATGTCCGGCTGGCCGGTGAGTCGGTGCTGACGGGCAACCCGGACGAGCTGCGGCGGCGGATCGGGATGGTGTTCCAGCACTTCAACCTGTTCCCGCACAAGACCGTGCTCGAGAACATCACGCTGCCGCTGCGCAAGATCAAGAAGCTCGGACCGGAGGAGGCGCAGGCAGCGGCGCTGGAGCAGCTCGAGCTCGTCGGCCTGGCCAACAAGGCTCCGGCGCGGCCGGGCACCCTGTCCGGTGGGCAACAGCAGCGGGTCGCGATCGCGCGGGCGCTGGCGATGAAGCCCGAGGTGATGTTGTTCGACGAGGCGACGTCGGCGCTGGACCCCGAGCTGGTGAAGGGTGTGCTCGGCCTGATGGCGGATCTCGCTCAGGCCGGCATGACTATGGTCGTCGTCACGCACGAGATGGGGTTCGCCCGCGAGGTCGCGGACCAGGTCGCGTTCATGGACCACGGGGTCGTGGTGGAGTCCGGCGTACCGGAGGAGATCTTCACCGCGGCGGAGTCGCCCCGGCTGCGGCAGTTCCTGTCCCAGGTGCTCTGAGCCCCTGGCGCGACGAACCGGGTCATCGCGCAGCGTCCGGTATCCGGGGATTGTTGACGCGGCAGCGGCGTGCCCTGCCGGGTTTTCGGTGGATCGCACCGAAAGTGGACGGGAAGTGATGACCGCCACCGCCCTGGGGGACACATGGCTTTGACACGCGCCGGCAACCGCTTGGTCGGTCTGGCGATGATGATGGCTGTCAGCGCAGTCATCGGCACTGTCGTGGTCGCGGCAGCACGCACGCCCAGCAACCCCCAGCCCAGCCCAGCTCCACCACCATCGGCAGCAGCAGCCGCGAAGCCGGCGAAGTACGTCGTTCTGACCTTCGACGACGGCCCAGACCCCGTCTACACCCCCAAGATCCTGGACATCCTGGCGCAGTATGACGCCAAGGCGACGTTCTTCGAGGTCGGCCGCAACGTGGTGAAGCACCCGGCGCTGACCAAGCGGATCCACGACGCCGGCCACAGCGTGCAGAACCACACCTGGACGCACGCAGATCTCCGGCACCTGTCCGCGACCGCGTTCAAGAAGCAGGTCGCGGACACGGACCAGGCGATCCGTGCCCAGACCGGCCAGGTGCCGGGCTGCCTCCGGCCGCCGTACGGCGGGATCAGCAGCCAGGTCACCCAACGCGCCAAGGCCTATAACAAGCAGCTGGTCGTGTGGACCGTCGACTCACGCGACTGGACCAAACCCGGTACGGCGGCGATCGTGAAGCACGTGCTGTCCGGCGTCCAGAACGGCTCGGTCGTCCTGATGCACGACGGCGGCGGCAACCGTACACAGACGGTGGCCGCGCTGCCCACCATCCTGAAGGCCCTCAAGGCCCAGGGCTACGGCTTCCGCACGGTGACCTGCTAGGCCAGCGCTTCCACCAGGGGTACGACGTCGGCGATGGACTCGACGATGCGGGTCGGGCGGTAGGGGAAGCGGTCGACCTCGTGTTCACCGGTGGAGCCGGACAGGACGAGAACGGTGCGGAGGCCGGCTTCGAGGCCACTGATCACGTCGGTGTCCATCCGGTCGCCGATCATGACCGAAAGCTCTGAGTGCGCCTCGATCTGGTTCAGCGCGCTGCGCATCATCAGTGGGTTCGGCTTGCCGACGAAGTACGGCGCGACGCCGGTCGCCCGCGTGATCAGCGCAGCCACCGAGCCGGTCGCGGGCAACGGTCCCTCGGTCGAGGGGCCGGTCGGGTCCGGGTTGGTGGCGAGGAACCGGGCGCCGTCGGAGATCAGCCGGATCGCCTTCGTGATCGCCTCGAACGAGTACGTGCGGGTCTCCCCCAGCACGACGTAGTCCGGCGCCCGGTCGGTCAGCACGTAGCCGATCTCGTGCAGCGCCGTGGTCAGGCCGGCTTCACCGATCACGTACGCCGTCCCACCGGGACGCTGGTCGTCGAGGAACTGCGCGGTCGCGAGCGCGCTGGTCCAGATCGCGGTCTCCGGGACATCGATGCCACCGGCAAGCAGTCGGGCGCGCAGGTCGCGCGGTGTGAAGATCGAGTTGTTGGTCAGCACCAGGAACTTTCTCCCGGACTTCTGCAGCGCGGCGATGAACTCACTCGCCCCGGGGATGGCGCGCTCCTCGTGCACGAGGACGCCGTCCATGTCCGTCAGCCAGCTCTCCACGGGCTTGTGCTCTGACATGGCCCCCATCGTAGTGCTCGCAAAATTGTCGGTGGGCGGAGTGAGAATGCGGCCATGGAGCTTTCCGGGTACCGCGAGTTGTGGCGCACCCGCGGCGTGATGGCGCTGCTGGCCGCGTCGCTGCTGGCGCGGCTCCCGGTGCTGGCCACGATGGTGCCGGTCGCGTTCCTGGCCAAGGACCTGAGCGGATCGTTCCGCTGGGCCGGTGTCGTCGCAGCGGCCTACTCGATCGGGATGGCGATCGCAGGACCGCTGTGGGCCAGGACAGCCGACCGCCGCGGCGCGCGCGGCGTGCTCCTTGTCACCGGCATGTCCTGGAGCGTGGCGCTGGCCGCGTTGGCAGCTCTACCGGACGGGCTCTACCGGCTCATGCCTGTGCTGACCTTCCTCGCCGGCTCGCTGGTGCCGCCCGTCATGCAGACGCTGCGTGCTGCCTGGCCGCGCGTGGTCCGCGGTCCCGCGCTACGGACGGCGTACGCCGTGGACGCCACCGCACAGGAGTTGTTGTTCATCGTCGGCCCGATGCTCGGGGCAACGGCTGTGAGTGTGGCGAGTCCGCGGCTCGGTGTGCTGCTCGCGGCCGCGATGTCCGCAGCCTTCATCTGGTGGTACGCGCTGCAGCAACCGGCGGCGATCCATCACGACGAGGCGAACGGGCCACGGCTGACCGCGCGGCAGTTGCTCTGGCACCGCTACCGCCTGCCGCTCATCCTCTCCTTCGGCCTGTGGGTGATGGCGTTCAACGGCATCTCACTGGGCATCGTCGCGTTCGCGGACGAGCACGGTCAGCGGCTGATCGCCGGGATCCTGGAGGCCGTCTGGGCGTTCGGCAGTCTCGTCGGCGGCGCCATCGCGGGTGCGTTGCCCGGCCGCCGTACGTCGTATCTGTGGCGAAGAGCGGCTTTGGTCACGGTCGGGATGCTGCTGTGCGTGTTCGCAACCCGGTCACCGGTGTCGTTGGGGATCGCGCTGACGTTGTCGGGGCTGACACTCGCTCCGGCGATCGGTGCGTTGTACGAGCGGCTCGGCGCGCTCACCCCGGACACCGTGCGGACCGAGGTCTTCGGCTGGATGGGCAGTGCGGCCATGGGCGGCGCCGCGATCGGTTCGGCGGTGGCCGGGGCGATCGTCGAGAGCTATGGGGTCCGCTACGTGTGGTTGTTCGCCGCCGTGCTGGCCGCGGCGTCGTTCGTATTGTTGCTCCGGATCCCGCCGGAGCAAGCCGCCGAGGACGTGTCAGCCGGCGGCGTCCGCAGCGAGGGTGCGTAGCTGGTCGACCATCGCGTTCGGGTTGTCGGCCGCGTACACGGCCGAGCCGGCCACGAAGACATCGGCGCCCGCGTCGGCGCAGCGCTCGATGGTGTCCACCGAGACACCGCCGTCGATCTGCACCCACAGGTCGAGGCCGTGCTTGTCGAGCAGTTGGCGGGTCCGGCGGATCTTCGGCACGCAGACGTCGAGGAACTTCTGCCCGCCGAACCCGGGCTCGACGGTCATGATCAGGATCATGTCGAGCTCGGGCAGCAGGTCCTCGTACGGCTCGATCGGGGTGGCCGGCTTGAGCGCCATCGCGGCCCGGGCGCCCTTGGCCCGGATCTCCCGCGCGGTGCGGATCGGCGCGCGGCACGCCTCGATGTGGAAGGTGACGCTCGAGGCGCCGGCCTCGACGTACCCGGGCGCCCAGCGGTCCGGGTCCTCGATCATCAGGTGGCAGTCGAGCGGGGTGTCGGTCGCCTTCGCCAGGGACTCGACCACCGGCATGCCGAGGGTGAGGTTCGGCACGAAGTGGTTGTCCATCACGTCGACGTGCAGCCAGTCGGCGTTCGACACCGCGCGCGCCTCGTCGGCCAGCCGGGCGAAGTCGGCGGACAGGATGCTCGGCGCGATCTGAATCCCCATGGGCGTCAATCTACGTGAGCCTCGACCCAGGCCAGGACCTCGGTCGTCGTCTCGACCACCTGGACGCCTGCGGGCAGCGGCGGGCGCCGGATCACGATCACCGCTACGCCGAGCTGCCGAGCGGCCACCAGCTTCGCCGAGGTCTGTGGGCCGCCGCTGTCCTTGGTCACCAGTACGTCGATCTCGTGCTCCCGCAGGACGGTCAGCTCACCGGGGACGTCGTACGGGCCGCGGTCGAGGATCAGCTCGCACCAGGTCGGCATCGGCTCCGGCGGATCGACGCACCGGGCGAGCATCCAGACACCGGCGCCCGCGAAGGCGTGAATGCCCTGGCGGCCGATGGTGAGGAAGGCACGCGAGCCGATGTCGGGCAGCAGGCGCGCGGCGGCGTCGGGTGAGTCGACCCAGTGCCAGACGTCGCCCTCGGCCGCGGTCCAGCCCGGGCGGCGGAGGACGAGGAGCGGGAGGTCGAGCTGATGCGCAGCGGCGGCGGCATGCTCGGTCATGGTGGCTGCGAACGGATGGGTCGCGTCGACCACAGCACCGACCGCGTTGTCCCGCAGCCAGTCGGTCAAGCCGTCAACACCGCCGAAGCCGCCCTGCCGGACCGCGCCGACAGGCAGCCGTGCGTCGGTGGTGCGTCCGGCCAGCGAGGAGACGACGTCAACCCCAGCGCCAGACAGCGCCTGCGCGAGCGAGCGGGCCTCGCCGGTGCCGCCGAGCAGGAGAACTTTCATCGAGCCCGGGCGGTCGAGTACAGGTGGCTGTCGCGGAAAGCGGTCGCTGACAAGACCTTCCCCACGATGATCACCGCGGTACGGCGGATGTCCGCGGCCCGCACCTGGTCCGCGATGGTGGCGAGCGTGCCGCGCAGTACGACCTCGTCGTCGCGGGAGGCCCGCGCGACCACAGCGACCGGGCAGTCGGCGCCGTACGCAGGGGTGAGCTCCTCGACCACGCGGTCGATGACCTGGACGGCGAGGTGAAGCACGAGCGTGGCCCGGCTCGCGCCGAGCGTGGCCAGGTCCTCCCCCGGCGGCATGGCCGACGCCCGGCCCGCGATCCGGGTGAGTATGACTGTCTGGCCGACCTCGGGGACGGTCAGCTCCCGGCCGAGGGTGGCCGCGGCTGCCGCGTAGGCGGGGACGCCGGGCGTCACGTCGTACGGGATGCCGAGGTCGTCGAGGCGGCGCATCTGCTCGGCCATCGCGCTGAACACCGACGGGTCGCCGGAGTGCAGCCGGGCGACGTCGAGTCCGTCGGCGTGCGCGGCGGCGAGCTCGCCGATGATCTCGTCGAGGGTCAGGTTGGCGGTGTCGACCTTGCGGGCGCCGGGTGGGCAGTGGTCGAGGAGCTCGACCGGGACGAGCGCGCCGGCGTACAGGCAGACCGGGGCGGACGCGATCAGGTCGCGGCCGCGGACGGTGATCAGGTCGGCGGCGCCGGGACCTGCGCCGATGAAGTGCACCCTCACTTGGTCACGCTCCAGATCGTCACGGGCATGGCGGGACGCCAGCCGGTCATGGTTCCGACCGCCGAGGCGCGTTGGACATCCAACCGGATCAGGTCGCCGCCGAGGTCGCCGTACCAGCGGGCGATCAGGGTCTCGGTCTCGAGCGTCACGCCGTTCAGTACGAGCCGGCCGCCGGGGGCGAGGGCTTTCCAGCAGGCCTCGACCATCCCGGCCGCGGTCGCTCCGCCGCCGATGAAGATCGCGTCGGGGGTCTCCAAGCCATTCAATGCGTCGGGTGCCTTGCCCAGCACGACCGCGACCGAGGCGCCGAGTGACACCGCGTTCCGCTCCAGGCGCTTGGCTCGGTCCGGGTCGCGTTCGATCGCGATCGCACGGCAGGTGGGGTGGTGGCGGGACCACTCGATCGCGATGCTGCCCGCGCCGCCGCCGACGTCCCACAGCAACTGGCCGGGCACCGGCGCGAGCCGGGAGAGCGTGACCGCGCGGACCTCCCGCTTGGTGAGCTGGCCGTCGCTCTCGTAAGCGTCGTCGGGCAGTCCGGGCACCGTCGAGAGCAGTGGAGCGCCGGCGTCCGCCTGGCAGCGTACGGCGATCACGTTGAGCGCATCGACGTCGCCGGACAGCTCGGAGCGGATGCGCTCGGTCGGTCCGCCCAGCTGTTCGAGGACTGTGTAGGTGCTGGAGGCGTAGCCGCGCTCGGCGAGCAGTCCGGCCACCTGCGCGGGGGTCTGAGCGTCCCGGCTGAGGATCAGCAGACGCCTCCCCGGCTGAAGGTGTGGATGGAGCCGCTCGACGGGCTGGTTGACCAGACTGATCACCTGTACCTGGTCCTGCGGCCAGCCGAGACGTGCACAGGCCAGCGACACGCTCGACGGATGTGGGATCACCCGTACGGCGTCCGCGCCGAGCAGCCGGGCCAGCGTCGTACCGATGCCGTGGAACGTTGGATCCCCACTCGCCAGCACACAGACCTGCCGGCCTTGGTACTCCGACAGCAGCCTGGGCAGCGCTTCGGACAGCGGCGAGGGCCATGCGACCCGCTCGAAACCGTCGCCAGGCACCAGAGCCAGTTGCCGCGTGCTGCCCATCAGTACGTCGGCCGCCAGGACCGCGCTCTGTGCAGCGGGTGACAGCCCGTCCCAGCCGTCCGCACCGATCCCCACGACTGTCACCGGCTCAGGCATTGCCCAGCACCTTCGTCACGGTGATCTCGATGACCACCCGGCGCGGGTTGGGCCGCGGCTCACGGTAGCGCTTCGCATACCGCCGTACGGCGTCCGCCACGCGCTCCGGGTCGTCGCTGACGACCGCGCGACCCTCCAGCGACGACCACCGCCGTCCGTCGACCTGGGTGACCGAGACGGCGGCCGAGCCGGCCTTGCGGATCGTCCGGGCCTTGTGCGACGTACCGGAGCAGATCACCCGCACCAGTCCGCCCTCGACGTCCAACGTGGCACCGACCGGCGTCGAGTGCACTGTTCCGTCCGCACGGACGGTGCTCAGCACACACAGATGCCGCTCGGTCCAGAACTCGACAAGTCCGTCACTCCAAGGCACTCCGAGATCGTAGACAGACCGACCCGCCCGGCAACCAGCCGGGCGGGCCGTTGGCGCCGGACCCCTCAGACCGGCGCACGTCTCCTTACCCGATATCGCGGCGGCGGAATGTGGCCAGGCCGGTCGCTGTCAGAGCTGCGGCGATCGCCGTCAACCAGATGACCGGTGTGACGGAGAAGTGACCGCCCGGCAGCCGCGGGGTGTGGCCGTAGGGGCTGAGGTTCATCACCGCCTGCGGCAGGTCGAACAGGGCGCCGAACTGCCCGATCAGCAGGAAGATGCCGAACAGCACCCAGGCCCCCGTGACCAGCTTCGGAGCCAAGCCGAACAGTACGACGACCAGCGCGGTGACCAGCCAGATCGCGGGCAACTGTACAGCCGCGGCCGCGAGCATGCGCGGCACCTGACGGCCCATGTTGCCGAGCGAAGCCCCACTGGAGATGCCAGAGCCCAGCCCGGCGACCAGAATCAGCGCAGCGGTGCCGAACAGCGCCATCAGCACATGACTGCCCAGCCACTGCGCCCGTGTGACTCCGGTCGCGAGCAGCGGCTCGGCCCGGAGCGCAGTCTCCTCAGAGCGCAGCCGCAGCGCGGCCTGGATGCCGAAGGCGGAGGCCAACAGCCCGACCATGCCCATCTCGGTCGACAGGAACGCGTCGGTGATGCCCTCGACGCCACCAAGCTTCGACACCATCTCCTTGGCGCTCTCACTGGTCACGAAGCCGTCGACGTTGCTGGCGATGTTGCCGACCAGCAGTCCGAGCAGCAGGAACGCAGCACCCCAGCCGTACAAGGAGCCTCGGTGCAGACGCCAGGCGAGCGCGAGCGGCGACCGCAGTGACGCCGACGCGGTAGCAGGCCCCGGCCGTGGTCGCACGAGACCCGCACCGACATCACGTCGGCGGATCAGCGTCATCGCAGCGAGCACGAGCACGACGAGGAACACGAGCGGCAGCAGCAGTACGGCGTACCGGTCGCCGGCGTACGCGCGGACCTGCTGGGACCAGCCGATCGGTGACAGCCACGAGACCCACTCGGACCTGCCGTCGGCGGACGAGTCACCGATCGCCCGCAGTACGTAGGCCACGCCCAGGACGACAGCGGTGAACCCGTTCGCAGCCCGAGCGCCCTCGGTGAGCTGAGCAGTCACCGCAGCGACGCCAGCGAAGGCCAGCCCGGCTCCAGCCCACTGCAGTCCAAAGGCGAACGAGCCTGCGGCGGGCAGTCCGACGCCGATCAGCGACAGGGCGGTCAGCAGGCCCAGCAGTACGACGGTCGCCGCCGACACGATCAGCGCTGCGGTCAGAGCGGCGTACCGGCCAAGGACACCCGCACTGAGCAGCTCCAGCCGGCCCGTCTCCTCCTCGGTCCGGGTGTGTCGTACGACGAGGATCGCGGCCAGCAACCCGACCAGGGCGGCGCCGAACGCGGTCAGCTTGAACAGGGACAGCTCGCCGAGCGAGCTCTCGTCGAAGATGCGGCCGTAGAGCGACACCAGGGCCGGCGACGCGTTCGACGTACGGGCCGCCTCGATGCGGGAGTTGACGTCCGGGTAGAGGTCGATCGAGGCCTGCGCCGACCCGGCCGCCATCGAGACGAACACCACGATCCACACCGGGATGAGGATCCGGTCCCGCCGCAGCGCGAGCCGCACCAGGGTCCCGGTCCCGACGAAGTCGGTCATCGGACCGCCGCCATCGGCTCGGCCTCGACCTCGTCCTCGTAGTGCCGCAGGAACAGCTCCTCCAGCGTCGGCGGCTGCGCGACCAGGCTCTTGATCCCGCTCGCGGACAGCTGCCGCATCACCGCGTCCAGCTGGGCGGTGTCCACCTCGCACCGGACCCGGTTGCCCTCGACATCGAGGTCGTGGACGCCGGGCAGCGACGCCAGGCCGTTCGGCGACCCGGCCAGCTCGGCGTGGATCGACGTACGGGTGAGATGACGCAGGTCGGCCAGCGTGCCGGTCTCCACCACCTTGCCGCGGCGGATGATGCTGATCCGGTCACACAGGGCCTCGACCTCGGACAGGATGTGGCTCGACAGCAGCACGGTGCGGTCGCGCTGGCGCTCCTCCTCGATGCACTGCCGGAACACCTCCTCCATCAATGGGTCCAGTCCGGACGTCGGCTCGTCCAGGATCAGCAGCTCGACGTCACTGGACAGCGCGGCGACCAGGGCGACCTTCTGCCGGTTGCCCTTGGAGTAGGTGCGGCCCTTCTTCGTGGGGTCGAGGTCGAACCGGCGCAGCAGGTCGTCCCGCTTCTTCGCGTCCAGCCCGCCGCGCAGCCGGCCGAGCAGGTCGATCACCTCGCCGCCGGTCAGGTTCGGCCAGAGGTTCACGTCACCCGGGACGTAGGCGAGCCGGCGATGCAGCTTCGCCGCGTCGTGCCACGGGTCGCCGCCGAGCAGCGAGACATCGCCGGCATCACCGCGCAGCAGCCCGAGCAGCACCCGGATAGTGGTGGACTTCCCGGCGCCGTTCGGGCCGAGGAATCCGTGCACCTCACCGGTCCTGACCTCCAGGTCGAGACCGTCGAGGGCGTGCGTACTCCCGTACGACTTGTGCAGTCCTGAGACCACGATGGCTGATGTCATGATTCATAACGTACACTTCATTCAGAAGATTGTGAATCTTACTAACACGGTTCTCACACGATCGGTGGTTCGGTCACCACAGAGGGGATGATGGGGCGGTGAGCGCACAACGAGACGACGAAGCCGTCCGGCGGTACGCCGAGCAGTTCGGCAACCTGCTGGCCGACACGGGCTGGCCGCGGATGGCCGCGCGTGTGTTCGCCGCCATCCTGTCCAGCGAGGACGGGCGGATGACCGCAGCCGAGCTGTCCGACCAGCTGCAGGCGAGCCCGGCCGCGGTCTCGGGCGCGGTCAACTACCTGCTGCAGCTCCGCCTCGCCAACCGCGAACGCGAACCCGGCAGCCGCCGCGACGTCTACGTCGTCCAGGACGACGCCTGGTACCAGACCATGATGAGCGAGGACCAGGCCCTGGTCCGCTGGGCCGCCTCCCTCCAGAAGGTCCTCGACGCCGCCGGCGAAGGCACCTCCGCCCACCGCCGCATCCGCGTCTCCCTCGCCTTCATCGACTTCATCGGCGCAGAAGTCAAAGGCCTCAGCGAACGCTGGGTAAAACGCAAAGCCGAACTAGACGCCGAACTAAACGCCGAGTACGGCGCCTAGCCATCGCGTCACGCCGTACCTCGGACACCACGTGGGGACCTCGGACATCTGGTCACAATTAACAGGGCAACCCTTCCGGTACGAACTAAAACACCACGTTTTCCAAAACTTAAGGCATCGCGCCGGCCGGGGGGGGGGTACAGCGG
>NZ_JBFAHB010000073.1:0-46739 GCF_040653975.1 Kribbella sp. NPDC050820 | reverse complement strand
TCGGAGGGATATCCGTTCGAGTTGTGGGTTCTCCTCTCGTCTGCGAGGGGAGAACCCACAAGCGAAGGGGCTATCCCCTCCCGCGGCGAGGGTGGGGGAGCTGAGGCGGGGCGGTCATGGCTGGGCTGGGTGGGGTTAGTTGAGGAGGCGGAGGGCGGTGAGGGTGTAGGTGCGGGTGGCGGTTAGTAGGTCGGCGATGGGGACTGACTCGTCGGCGCGGTGGGCTTGGGCGGTGACTGAGCCGGGGCCTAGGACGACGACGGGTACGGCGAGGTCTCGGGCGACGTAGCCGCCGTCGCAGGCGGCGGTCCAGCCGGCCAGGGGTACGTCGGGACCGCCGGCGTCGACGCGGGCCGCCTCGACCACCCGGACGAGGTCCGCGTCCGCAGGCGTCTCGAAGGCGGGCATCTCCATCGGCATGTCGAGGTCGACCGACAAGCCGCGGTCCTCGAGCCGCAATGCCGCCACGCGGGCGCGCAGATCGGAGAGTACGGCGGCCGGCGACTCACCCGGCAGCAGCCGCCGATCCGCCACGATCACGCACTCGGCGGGCACGATCGAGCCACCCGTACCGCCGTTGATCTGACCGACGCTCCACGTCGCCGGACCGAGCAACGGATGCGGGTCGGCAGCAAGCGACGTATGCAGCCGCTCGATCTCGGCCACCACCGCGGCGGCGCCGTAGATCGCGTTCGCCCCGTCGTCCGGGTTGCCCGCGTGACAGGCCCGTCCGTGGATCGCGACGCGCAGGTACGAGTCGCCGCGCGCCGCGATGATCGTCTGCAAATCCGTCGGCTCGGCAGTGACGCAGCCGGCAAACGCCCGCGGCCCACGCGCGACGTACGACCGGATCCCCTTGCCGGTCTCCTCCTCGTCGACCACCGCCGCGAGCTCGACCGGACCGCTCAGCCCGGCGCCGCGAAGGGCGGCCATCGCGACCAACGCAGCCGCCAGACCGCCCTTCATGTCCGACGCGCCGCGCCCGTAGATGCGGCCGTCCTTCACGACACCGCCGTACGGGTCGACGGTCCAGCCATCGCCTACCGGTACGACGTCGGTGTGTCCGAGGATCAGCAACCCCGGACCGTTGCCCCCGGCAAGCGTGATGCTGAGGTTGTCCCGCCCGGGCTCGACCGTCGAGGTGACCACGTCGAGCCCGAGGTCACGCCCCGCCGCCGCGAGTACTGCGACGGTCGCGGCCTCCCCGCCGGGTGGGTTCTGTCCGGTTGCCTGCAGCAACTGACAGGTGAGCCGTACCAGCAGCTCCTCGTCGATCCGGTCGAGCACACTCTGTTCGGCGGGCGTCATGAGGACCAAGCTTAGGGCGACCCCGAAGCCAGGTACGCGCGCCAGCCGCCAAAGCTAGTGATGTCATGCGTCGGGTCCGCGGCATCCGCCGTACACACGAATCCTAGGATCCAGCGCCCGTCCGACAGCTCGAGTGGCCCGATCGCCAGCGGCGGCTCGATCGTCTGCGCGAACCCACCGAGCTCCGCCGCGGGCAGGCTCCACACCTCCACTTCGATCCCGGGACCGGTCTCACGGGAAGGCGTCAGCCCGGGCCGCGGCCCTTCGACCAGATACATCCGGTACGACGAGGCCGTCCGCGCATTGAAGGCTAGCCGGGCGCCACGTCGTACCAGCTCCGCATTCAGAGGCTGGCCCGACAGATGAGCACCGGCTACCGCCAGCAGCACCTCGTCGTCGGCCGGCTCGGGTGGCGCGGTCTCCTCGCCGCACCACACGGCGGCGAGGTCGATCAGCACCCGATCGTGACCCGCCGGCGCGAGCAACTGGATGCCGAACGGCAGCCCGTCGGCCCGATCCGGCCCTGGGAAGGCGACCGCGCACAGGTCGAGCAGGTTGACCATGTTGGTGAACCGCCCGAGCCGGCTGTTCACGCCGATCGGGTCCGCCGCCACCTCGGCCAGTGTCGGATGTCCGTACGTCACCGGCAGCAACAACGCGTCGAGCTGCGTCCACAGGTGCTCGCTGGCCCGAGCGAGCGTGGCGAGTCGATCGAAGCCGGCGAAGGCGTCCGCCGCGGTCAGGATTGCCCCATTGTTGACAATCGACCGCACGGTCGGGTCCACCGCCGGATCGTCGTCCAGCTTGTCCCCGAACGCGAGCCACCGCTCAGCCAGCCACGGCCCGGAGTACAGCAACTCCGCCGCCTCGAGCAGCGGCCGCACATCCACCTTCACCACGTCCCCGAGCCGATCGACCTGACCGAGCGTCTCCTGCCACGCGGCCTCATGCAGCGGCTCCAGATCCAGATCCAAATCCGGTACGCCGATCACCGCGCGACCCAACGCCCGTCCGGAGACAACACCGGCCGACCGTGGCCCCAAGCGTGCAGCAGGCAGTGAAGGGGCACGCCGCGACCACGGGTCGTCCGGGTCGAAGGACACCATCACGTCGAAGGCGGCCCGCGCCGTACTGACCGTTCGCGCCATCACCGTGACGCAGTCGAGCGATCGGCACGCCGGTACGACGCCACGCGCCGACACGAGACCACGCGATGGTTTGATGCCGACAATCCGATTGAAGGCAACCGGCACCCGCCCGCTCCCGGCCGTGTCGGTGCCGAGCGCGAAGTCCACCTGCCCCGACGCCACCGCGACTGCACTGCCAGAGCTCGACCCACCCGACACGTGCTCCTCCGAGAACACCGAGTGACAAGCGCCGTACGGCGACCGCGTGCCGACCAACCCGGTCGCGTACTGGTCGAGATTCGTCTTCCCCAACGGAACGGCGCCCGCCTCGATCAACCGGTCGACCACGAATGCGTTCCGCTCGGCCGGCTGATCGTTGCGCGGATCGCCGGCAGTCGTCGGCACCCCGGCAAGGTCGATGTTGTCCTTCAGCGCGAACGTCAGGCCGTGCAGCTGTCCCGGCGCCGGCGCGACCGGGTCGACCCGGGTGATCCAGACGTTCACGCACCCCACCTCGCCCGCTCCGCCTCGAACGCGGCCCGCCGTCGGGCCCGCACTGTCGCGATATCCACAGGTGCCTCCTGTTCGATCCGGCGTACGTCGGCGATCGAGAAGGTCGCCGGGCTGACCCGCAGGTCGGCCCGCCCGGCCGCGAGCTCGGCCCGCTCGTGAGCAAGCTGCTCCGCACTCACCGGAGTGAATCTGATCAAGTCGAACTGCCGCAGCAACCACGGCTGCTCGTCGGCAGGCGACAACCGCCACACCGGGACGGTGCGCCCGACCAACTGGTACCCACCCGGCCCTTCCATCCCGTACACGCACAGGTAGATCCCGCCGATGCCGACCGCGTTCTGCGGCGTCCAGGTCCGGGCCGGGTTGTACTTCGTCGTCACCAGCCGGTGCCGCGGATCGATCGGTACGGCGACCGGCGCGCCGAGGTAGACGTCGCCCAGCCCGACCACCAGGTACGTCGCGGCCTGGACGATCTCGAACACCTCATCACGCTCGCCCAGATCGTTGACCCGCCGGATGAACTCCACGTTGTCCGGGCACCACGGCGCGTCCGGCCGCACCGACGTCGCGTACCGCCGCATCGCCTCGTGCGCCTCCGGGTGGTCGAACGCGATCGGCAGGATCACCTCGCGCGCAGGCAGCACCACCGTCTCCGGATCCGCCAGCCCGGCCGCGAGGAACGCGAGCCGCTCGGCCAGTTCGACCAGGCCGAGTCGATCCGAGTCCACGGCGACGAGGAGCGATCGCACACCCTCGACGATCTCGGCAACGCCCGCCGGCCGATCGTCCCGCAACGCCTGTGCCAGCAGGTGAATCCACACCCGCACAGTCAGGTCGAGCTCAGCCGGTCCGGCCTCGACCAGCAGATGCCGTTCGCCCGCACACCTGATGGTGTACGGCGGTACGCCGTCCGACCGATGCAGCACGTCCGGCCGCGCAGACCCACTGACTGGAGCCACCGCAGGCGCCGGTGTCTGACGGAGATCGGCCAGCCAAGCACGCCGTACGGCGATCGCCTCGGCGGCCGCATCCATAGACACGGGCACCAGCCGGACGGAGTCGCCGGCGCGCAGCTGACCGAGCATCCAGCGATCGGCCTCGATCACCACCGCGGGTACGACGAAGCCGCCGAGCGAAGGTCCGTCCTTGCCGACGATGACCGGGGTATCGCCGGACAGCATGATGCCGCCGACCGGGTATGCGGAGTCGTGCACGTTGGACGGGTGCAGACCCGCCTCGCCGCCGTCGGTCCGGGCCCATTGCGGTATCGGGCCGACGAGCCTGATCCCGGTGCGGTCCGAGCGATGGTCGACAATCCACTCGGTCCCGAAGAACACCTCGACGCCTTCGTCGGTCAGGTGGTCCGGAGCACCGTGTGGACCGGGGATCACCCGCATCTCCCAGCTGTTCGAGATGGTCGGCAGTTCGACCGAGATCGGGCTGAGCAGGTTCTCCCGTCGGCCCAGCGGTAGGTTGTCGCCGGCCGCGAGCGGTCGGCCCTCGTGACCGCCGAAACCGCCGAGCACAAAGGTGGATCGGCTACCCAGTACGCGCGGAACGTCCAGACCGCCTTCGATCGCGAGGTAGCCGCGCGTCCCAGGCCCGTCAAGCGGGCCGACATCCAGGACCGCGCCGGCCGGGAGCCGGACGACCATGCCGGGCCGCACGCGCAGGCCGTCGATTGTCGCATTGTTGACAGCGCCGCCGACGCAGACGAGTCGGTCCTCGTCGCACGTGAGTACCGGCCCGGCCAGGACGCACTCCAGACCTGCTGCGTTGTCGGGATTGCCGACTGCGGCGTTGATCAGCGCGAAGCTGAGTTCATCGGCCGCGCCGGAAGGCGGTACGCCGACATCCCACAGCCCGGGGCGGCCGGCTCGGTCCTGGACGGTCGTCTGGATTCCCGGGCTGGAGATCGTGATGATCGCCAACGTCACCACCAGCCCAGGAGCTGCACCGGCGTCGGGTTCCAGCCGTTGCAAGGATTGTTGACCTGCGGACAATTGCTGATCAGCACCAGGATGTCCCGGCTCGCGGTGATCTCGACGTACCTGCCCGGGGCGGACAGGCCGTCGTCGAACTTCAGGTCGCCGGCCGAGGTGACCGGCACGTTCATGAAGAAGTTGACGTTGTGCGTGAGTTGGCGCTGGCCGATGCCGGCCTTCATGCCGTAGTACAGGAAGGTCTGGCGGCAGGCGTGCTGGTGTCGGGTGTGCTCGCCGTACCGGATGACGTTGCTCTCCTGCGAGCAGGCGCCGCCGACGGTGTCGTGCCGGCCGCAGGTGTCGCCGGTGATGACTGCGAGCTCGTCGAGCCTGGTCGAGAGCAGGCGGGATCCGGTCGTGAGGTAGACGGCGCGCTGTTCGCGGATCGTGTCGAAGGCGGAGTAGCGGTTGTCGATGTCGTGCGCGTCGTAGAACAGAGTGTCGACGGCCTGATTGCCGTGCAGGTCGACAATCCGCAACCGGCCGCCGGCCGGGACGGTGACGAGCGCGCCGTCGCCTGGTTGGACGACGGTGTCGAGCCCGGTGGTCGTGACCTCGCTGGTGGTCGTGTCGAGGACGGTCATGCGATCAACTCCCGGGTCAGCTCGAGTGCCCGCACTGCTTCTTCCCGCAACGGCGGGTCCGTCTGGTCAGCTGTGCCGAGCTGTACGGCGATCGCGCCGGACGGGCCGTCGGACATCGGGTGTGGCGCGGTGCAGATGAACACCAGGAGGTCCTGATCGGCCCGCAGTACGACGGTGTCCCCGGCTCGTGCGTGGTCGGGGACGAGTGTCAGCGAGGCGCGGTGGTCGTCGGCGATGGCCACCTTGGAGAAGAAGTTGATGCAGGCATGCAGGTCGGCCGGCCCGAGGCCGTGCTTCGCGAGCTCGATGAGCAGCAGCCGGTCGGGGAGCACCCCGGTCAAGCAGTCATGCCAATCGAGGCTGGACTCGACCACGGTCGCGAGGGCGAGACCGCGGTCGGACATCAGTACCATGCCGGCCCGAATCCGCGCCGACATCTGCGCCTTCAACGTGTCCGGAATGTTCAACCGATCAAGCCGATCGGCCCCCACAACAAGCAAGGACGCATTCGCCCCATCAGCAAGCGCAGTCAGCCTGAGACTGCGCCCCGCACGAACCGGAACCGACCACACCGCCCCACCGGGAACCTCACGGTTTGCCCGAGCGGGAGTCTCGCGGCTGGTGTCAGAGGAGTCCTCCTGGCCCGTGCCGGCGAGAGTTTCGTGGGTCATGCGCCGGCTCTTTCCGTCTCGGCGACGGCGGTGGGAGTCGCGGCCGGCACGTGGAGGCCGATGGAGGCGTGGTACGCCGTGCGCTGGGTGCGGTAGGCGATGACGCCGCCTACAGCGACGATGGTGAGGACGATCAGTGGGAGGTAGTGCAGGTACCAGCCCTCGCCTGCCGGGTCGTAGACCTCGGCGCGCGGCCAGCCCAGGTTGATTGCCATGGCAAGCCCGTAGGTGACCGCGATGATGTTGACAATCAGACCGAATCGGCCGAGCGAGAACAGTGGCTTCCCGTTCTCGTCGACGCCGGATGCGAGTCCGTTGCCGGTCAAGCGCCGTACCAGCAAGGGTGCGGTGACCATCAGGTACGCGACGTACAGCAGCATGATGCAGACGCTCGCGAGACCGAGGAACAGACCGGCGTTCCCCACGTTCACCAGCAGGCACACAGCGGCGAGAACCCCGGGCACGATCGTCGCGGCAACGGGGGTGCCGGTACGACGGGACACCTGACGCAGCAGCTCCGAAGCGGGCAGCACATTGTCGCGCGCCATCGAGAAGATCATCCGGGCCGCCGCGGTCTGGATCGCCAGCGTGCACACGCACACCGCGATCGCCACATCGAGCAGCAGCAGCTTCCCCGGCGCCGTGCCGAGCCGGCTGGTCAGCACGTACGGGAGCCCCTGGGTGGCAAGGTCGCCGTCAGTCAGCGACGGCGCGGCCATCAACGCCGCGACGATCAGGAACGCACCGCCGATCCCGGACGCGACGACCGCCCGGATGATCGTCCGTGGCGTGGTCGCGCGCGGCTTGTGCGTCTCCTCCGACAACTCACCCGCGCTGTCGAACCCGACCAGCACGTACGCCGCCATCAACGCCGAGATCAGCAGCGGTACGACGTAGCCGGTGCTGCTGTCGAGGCCCGTCGTGTGCAGTACGACGGACGGCCCGCGCTCGGCGTGCATTGTCAACAACACGACAATCAACACGACACCGACGAGCTCACACGTCACGCCGGCCGAGTTGACGATCGCGGTGATCCGCACGCTCGTCGCGTTGAGTAGTGTGGTCGCCGCGAGCAGCAGACATCCGAGTACGACGGCATTCGCAGCGCCATCGCGCGACGCGAGAGTGGAGTCGGTCCCGATCAGCTGGAAGCCGGACCAGACCGCGGGCAGCACGACCTGCAAAGCAATCGCGGCCGCGGCCAGCGTGATGATCTGCGCGATCACCATCGTCCAACCGGCGATCCAGCCGACGATCGCCCCGCCGAGGCGCCGCGCCCACTGGTAGATCGCGCCGGACAGGGGATAGCGCGCGGCCAGTTCGGCGAAGCACAGCGCGACCATCAGCTGGCCGGCCAGAACCGCGGGCCAGGTCCAGAAGAACGCCGTACCGCCGAAGCCGAAACCCAGCCCGAACAGCTGGAACACCGTGGTCAGGATCGACACGAACGAGAAGCCGGCAGCGAACGACGCGTAGCTGCCGACCCGGCGCGAGAGCTGCTGGGTGTAGCCGAAGCGGCCCAGGTCCTCTGCGCTTGGTGAGGTCAGTGTTTCAGGGGTGGCTGACATTCCGGCCTCCGTCGGATCGGCCCGGAATGCACACGGCAACCCGGGGCCTTCAAGGCCTCCCGGGCTTTTGTCCCGCCGTGGAACGGCGCCGTCGCGAACAGCGCCGCCTCCCCTCTCGGACCAGTCCTGCCGGTGCCGGCAGCGGAACCCTAGGGGCGCCCCGCCAACGTCGGCGGGTCCCGTTCAGTTCAGGGCGTGCGGGTTTCAGCGGCGCGCGTGGTGTGTAACACCTGCGTAAACGAATCCTCTCAGTCGCCCTGGCCTGTTGAGAGAACTGCGTGAGGAGTTGCCTAGGGCAACAGTTTGTCGGCGGCGCGGCGCAGGCGAGCGACGCCCTCGTGGATGCGGTCTGGTGGCGTGGAGGCGAAGCACAGCCGGAGGGCGTCGGTGAAGCGTCCGGTGGGGGAGAAGGCCGGGCCGGGGATGAACGCGACGCCTTCGGCGAGCGCGATCTCGAACAACTCCGCGGTGTTGACGCCGTTCTCGAGCGTCACCCAGAGGAAGAAGCCGCCCTCGGGATCGGTCCACCGGGCGATGTCGCCGAAGTGTTCCTGCAGTGCCGCGTGCATCGCTTCCTTGCGTCGCTTGTACTGCGCGCGCTGCGTGACCAGGTGCTCCTCGAGATGCCCGCCCTGCAGGAACCCGGCGAGCAGCCGCTGGGCCGGCAGGTTCGTGCAGGTGTCCATCGCCTGCTTCGCGTTGATCAGCAGCGGCTGGAGCTCGGGATCGGTGTCGACCCACCCCACTCGTAGTCCGGGCGCGACGATCTTTGAGAACGTGCGTACGGCGAACACCAGCGGATCGCCGGCCGCGAGTTGTCGGATTGTCGGCAATGGATCGCCGGCGAACCGCAGCAGTCCGTACGGATCGTCGTCGATCACCATCGAGCCCCAGGAACGGGCCAGCTCGAGGAGCCGGTGACGTCGCTCGAGGGAGAGGGTTGCGCCGGACGGGTTCTGGAACGTCGGGATGGTGTAGATCGCCTTCGGCCGGCGTCCGTCGAGGAGCCGTTCGAGGTCGTCGACCATCATGCCGTCGTCGTCGACCGGGATCTCCAGCAGTTCGGCGCCGTACGAGAGTGCGGTCGCGCTGCCGTTCGTGTACGTCGGCGACTCGACGACGACCAGGTCGCCGGGGTCGACGAAGAGCTTGCAGAACAGGTCGAGGCCCTGCATCCCGCCGGCGGTGATGGTGAGGCGGTCGGCGGTGGTCTCGTCGCTGGTGCCGCGGAGCGTCTCCAGGAGTGCCTCGTGGAGCGGCGGGTCCCCTTCGGTGGCGGCGTAGTCGTACGCGTCGGCGCGGCTGAGTTGGTCGGCGGCGATGCCGGCGAGGATTGCCGACGGAACGGCCTCGGCGGCGGGGGAGCCCATGGCGAACCGGACGATGTCGTGGGTCTGCTTGTGCAGCAGCGACGTGCTCGAGTCGATCACCGAGCCGACGAGTCCGGTGACGCGCTCGGCGTACGGGAGAGTCTTCACTGCATCGCCACGGGTTTCCTGCGTCACCTGGCTACCTCCTGATCGTCAGTTCGTGGGACAGGCCGGCCAGTCGCTCGACGCCGTCGTCGGTGACCACGATCGGCTCGGACAGCTCGTATCCCCAGCCGTCCATCCACATCCCGAGAATCACGTGGAACGCCATCCCGGCCTGGAGCACGGTGCTCTCGCCGGGGCGCAGGCTCACCGTGCGCTCACCCCAGTCGGGCGGGTAGCCGATGCCGATCGAGTACCCGATCCGCGAGTCCTTCACCAACCCGTGCGCGGCGATCACGTCGTTGAAGGCGGCGTGTACGACGCTGCCGGTGACACCTGGTCGGATTGTCGACAACGTGGCGCGCATCCCGTCGGCCACGACCTTCGCCGTCTCGCGCAACCGCTGGGGTGGGTCGCCGAGCATCACCGTGCGGGCGAGCGGAGCGTGGTAGCGGCCGAACACGCCGGCCAGTTCGATCGTGGTCGCCTCGCCGGCGTGGAACGGGCGGTCGGTCCAGGTGAGATGCGGCGTACCGGCTGCTTCACCGGTGGGCAGCATCGGGACGATCGCCGGGTAGTCGCCGCCGTGTTCCGGGGTGCCGATCGCCTGGGCGGCCATGATCTCGGCGACCAGGTCGCATTGCCGGCGGCCGGGGCGGAGTTGCTCGAGGGCGATCCGCATCGCCTGCTCGGCGATCGAACCGGCGATCCGGAGTTGGCGCAGTTCGTGCGGGGACTTGACCAGCCGGATCCAGTTCACCAGCTCGGCCGAGTCGACCAGCCGGTGCCCGGGCAGACCGTTGCCGAGGGCAAGGTATGCGCGGGCGGAGAAGCAGTGCGCGTCACCCTCGATGCCGACGTCGCCGCCAGGCTGGATGAGCTCGCGGATGCCGACGGCGATCCAGTCGTAGGGGTGGACGTCGGGTCGGTGGACGAGGTCCTCCGGGTAGCCGTGGATCTGGTCCGCGCGCAGGTTGCAGGTGTACGCCGCCCCCGCCGCGTCCATCGCTCGCGCGAACAGTTGCGGCTCTCCGTCGGCCGGCACGAGGAGGCACTGCGGGGTGTAGAACGACCAAGCGTCGTACCCGGTCAGGTAGAAGAGGTTCGCCGGGTCGCTGACCACCAGGGCTGCGAGGCCCCGCTCACCCATCGCCGCCCGAACCCGCCGCAGCCGGCCGGCGTACTCACCCGGCTCGACCGCCTGCTCCAGCAGGTCCGGCACACCCTCACCCCTGTCGATTGCAGATTGTCAACAATACGACGGAGCTTAACCGCAGATGCGGGGGAGAAGAAGCCCCGAATGGCCGGTTGCTGCCACGACCCAGCGCGATGCGGTTGGCGAACCAGACTGGGGCGATGGCGACGTGTGACTTCTGCAATGAGAAGACCGACGCGGGGACCCGGTACGCGGCCCGCGCGGTGCAGCAGGCGGCCGTGAGCGGGTTCCGTCCGTCCGGGCTGGCCGGAATGGATGCCGTGGCTCGAAACCTGGGGCTGACCAACCTCGATCCTGCTCGCGAGTGGGTCACCCAAGTAGTGGCCGACCGCACAGACTGGCTCGCCTGCCCAACCTGCGCCGGGCAATTGGAGCAGTACCTGACCGCGGGAGGACACCCTGGGGCACCGTCGCCGTCGTCCGTGCGGTCGTCGGGGGCCTCGCGGGCTGACGTGGGGGCGGGGGCAGGTCTGTCCGGGGACGGCAGCGGGGTTCCGGGGGTCGGCGAGGTGCCCGGGAGGTGGGGGAGGGTTGTTGGGTGGGTGGCGGCTTTGGTTGTGGTCGGGGCGACGGTTTGGTTCTTGCTGGTCAGGTGAGGAGGCTTTGGCCGGGGCCTATGGGGGTGTGGGCGGTTAGGGAGAGGGCGGACCACATGGTGACTTGGTTGGCGGTGAGGACTGGTTTGCCGAGGAGGGCCTCGAGGCCGGAGATGACGTCGTACGTGGGGAGGTTGGTGCAGCTGATGAAGATTGCCTCGGCGGAGCTCGTGTCGATGCTGCGGACGAGTTCGACGATCGCCTCGTAGGGGACGGTCCAGATCTGGGCGATGAGGCCGAGGCTCGCGGTGGCGACCACCTCGACTCCGGCTTCGGCGAGGAAGGCGGTCAGGAGGGCGGTGAGGTCGTCCGTGTACGGCGTGACCGTCGCGATCCGGTTGATGCCGAGGTGACGCAAGGCGTGCAGCAGCGCGCCACTCGTCGTCACCGCAGCCGGCGCACCCGCGGCGACCATTGCGTCGACGAGCGCGACCTCCCCGGCGAGCCCACCGACGAAACTGCCCGAGGTGCAGGCGTAGGCAACAGCGAGCGGCGCCACCGGCAGGATGTCGGTCGCGGCGCGCGCGATCAGCTCCGGATCCGAGATGTGCACGGCCATCTCGAGGGTCGCGGCGAGCGGTGCGTACGGCGTCCGGGTGAGATGCAGCGTGACGTCGTCCGGGACCCATCGCCACAGCTCGCGATCGAGCGCGAAGTCGTACGGCGCGACCACGCCGATGCCCGTCTGCAGCAGCGGAGGCGTCGACGCCGGCAGCGGGTGGGTGGAGGGGCGGAGCGTCATGAGAGTCAGTGTGCGACCGGGGCGGCCAGGACAGCAAGAGATTGTTGACAATCCTACGGTTCGGTTCCTAGCCTCGATGGGTGCCTGCCCCCACTGAGCGTCCTGTCGTCACGGTGCTCTGCGAGCAGGCCACCGACCGGCCGCCCGGGCTGGAGGACCTAGATGGGGTCGAGTTCCGGTACTGCGATGCGGAGGGGCTGCGGGAGGCGGTTCGAGGGGCGAGGGGCTTGCTGCTGTGGGACTACTTCTCGACGGCTGTCCGCGAGGTCTGGGACGACGCAGGCACGCTGGAGTGGATCCATGTGACTGCGGCTGGCGTGGACACGTTGTTGTTCGACGAACTGCGCGACTCTGATGTGGTTGTCACCAATGCGCACGGGGTGTTCGATCGGCCGATTGCGGAGTACGTGCTTGGTGCGGTGATCGCCCATGCGAAGGACAGTCGGACGAGCTTCGAGCTGCAAAGCCGGCACGAGTGGCGGCACCGCGAGACACGAAGCGTGCGCGGCGCCAAAGCGCTGGTCGTCGGCACCGGCGGCATCGGCCGCGAGATCGCCCGCCTACTCAAAGCCGTAGATGTCGAGGTCCGCGGCGCCGGCCGAGTAGCCCGCACACCCCACCCCGACTTCGGTCAGGTGGTTGCCAGTAGCAACCTCGCTCAAGAGGTCGCCGACGTCGACTACCTCGTGCTCGCGGCACCCCTGACCACCGCCACCCGCGGGCTCGTCGGCGCGGAGGTGCTTGCTGCGATGAAGGAGGGCGCGCATCTGATCAATGTTGCGAGGGGGCCGATTGTGGATGAGGCGGCACTGCTGAAAGCCTTGCAGGACGGGCGGATCACCGCGACGCTTGATGTCTTCGACCGCGAGCCGCTGCCACCAGAGCACCCGCTCTGGGACGCGCCCGGCGTCACGATCACCGCGCACATGTCCGGCGACGTGCTCGGCTGGCGGGAGACGCTCGCAAACCAGTTCGCCGCCAACCTGCACCGCTGGCTCGCCGGCGACCAACTGCTCAACGTGGTGGACAAGAAGCTCGGCTACATCCCCTCGGGAGCCCGATGACCCAGCCAGACAACTTCACCCCGGCCACCGACCTGCTCGAAGGCTTCCGCGCCGGCACGATCTCCCCGGTGGAGGCCACCCAAGCCGCCCTCCAAGCCATCGACCGGTACGACGAAGACGTCAACGCCTTCGTCCTCGTCGACGCCGAAGGCGCGCTCGCCGCGGCCAAGGAGTCGGAGGTCAGGTGGCACCGAGGCGAGCCGCTCGGCCCGGGCGACGGAGTCCCCACGTCGATCAAGGACGCGTTGTGGACCAAGGGCTGGCCGACGCTTCGCGGCAGCACGATGATCGACGAGGCCGGCCCGTGGGACGAGGACGCTCCCGCAGTGGCGCGCCTCCGCGAGACCGGCGCCGTGATCCTCGGCAAAACGACGACCCCCGAGTATTCCTGGAAGGGCGTCACCGACTCCCACAAGTACGGCGCGACCGGCAACCCCTGGGATCCGTCGAAGACCTCCGGCGGCTCGAGCGGGGGTTCGGCGACCGCGGTCGGGCTCGGCATGGGCGCGTGGTCGCTCGGCACCGACGGCGGCGGCTCCGTCCGGATCCCCGCCGCGTTCACGGGCACCGTTGCGCTCAAACCGACGTACGGGCTGATTCCGCTGTTCCCGCCGAGTGCGTTCGGCACGTTGTCGCATGCCGGACCGATGACGCGGACCGTCCGGGACAACGCCGCGCTGCTCGATGTCGTGTCCGGATTCGATGCGCGTGACTGGTCGGCGATGCCGACACCGAGTACGTCGTTCCTGTCCGGGATCGACGACGGGGTTGCCGGATTGAAGATTGCCTTCTCGTCCGATCTTGGGTTTGTCGACAATCAGACGGAAGTCGAGTCACTGGTCCGGGCTGCCGTCGACGTGCTCGCCGACGCCGGAGCCGAGGTGACCGAGGTCGATCCCGGCTTCGCGGATCCGGTCGACGCGTTCAACGTGTTGTGGTGGTCGGGTGCGGCCAAGGTGCTGTCGGCGTACACGGTCGACGACCGGGTCGATCCCGGACTGCGCCGGGTCGCCGAGCTCGGGTCGTCGTACTCGGCGTCCGACTTCCTCGATGCGACCGCGGCCCGGATGGAGCTCGGGCTGCTGATGGGCCGGTTCCACGAGCAGTACGACGTACTCATCACGCCGACCCTCCCGATCACGGCGTTCCTCATCGGACAGGACGTGCCCGACGGCTGGTCGTCACCGGACTGGACGAGCTGGACGCCGTACACCTATCCGTTCAACCTCACCCAGCAGCCGGCGCTCAGCGTGCCCTGCGGGTTCACGTCGGCCGGGCTGCCGGTCGGCCTGCAGGTGGTCGCGCCTCGGCACCAGGACGCGCTCACGCTGCGAGTCGGCCAGGCATACCAGGCGGCCACCGATTGGCACACGCGGACACCGACCTTGGAGGCACGTTGAGCAGGTTCGTCACCGTCCGTCTGGACAAGCGCGGCGTGAGTTGTATGGCCAAACTGCTCGACGACGTCGCACCGCGGACCTGCGCGGCCGTGTGGGATGCGTTGCCGTTGTCGGCGCCTGTCTTCCACGGCAAGTACGCCCGGAACGAGATCTACACGTTGCTGCCCGCCTTCGCGTCGGCGGACCCGGGGAAGGAGAACACCACGGTCACCCCGATCCCCGGGGACCTGTGCTGGTTCTCGTTCGACTCCGACGATCTGGGCAATCCGGCGTACGGGTACGAGAACAGCACCGGGACCGGGACGACCGGGGCGATCGTCGACCTCGCGGTGTTCTACGGGCGGAACAACCTGCTGATCAACGGTGATCAGGGCTGGGTGCCCGGCAACGTCTTCGGCGCCGTCACCGAGAACCTCGAGGAGTTCGCCGCGGCCTGCCAGGACCTGTGGATGGGCGGAGCCCGCGGCGAAACCCTCACCTTCACCCGCCTCGACTGAGCGAGTGGCCGGCCGGCGACCTGCCCGGCCTAGAGGCCCTTCCGGAAGCCTTCCCGCCAGGAGGCGTACCCCGGCTCCCAGTCGAAGGTCTTCTGGGCCAGCGTGTTGTCCACGCCCCGGATCGTCGTGAACGCAGCCACCCCGGTGTCACCGATCGCCAGCCGCGCCAGCCACACCGGGATCCGCCGCGGCGGCTTCGCGCCGAGAATCCGAGCGAACTCGGGCAGCCACACCGAAGCCGCAGCCGGGTCGTCGTCGGCGATCTGGTAGATCCCCGTCGCGTCGCTCTCGATCGCCTTCACCGTCACGTCGGCCGCGTCGTCGTAGTGGATGAACGACCAGACCCCGGCGCCGTTGCCGACCAGCGGCAGCTTGCGCTTCCGGATCATCTCGACGATCGACCCGCCCTTGCCGATGTCGCCGGTCGGCCCGTAGAAGGCGGCGTACCGCAGGGCGACCCCTTCGATCCCGTCGGCTGAAGTGACGGCCGACTCGAGGTGCTTGATCCCGGCCATCGTCTGCCGTTGCGCCGGCACCGGGTCGGGGTCGAGCGGGTCCGCCTCGGTCTTCGTCGCGGATCCTTCTTGGAGCATGTTCCAGCCGGCGTACGACTGGACGACGAACCGTCGTACGCCGGCAGCCTGGGAGGCGGCGAGGAGGTGGTCGGTGCCCTCGGTGCGCAGCCGGTTCGTCAGCGCGAAGCTCTGGTCGAACTTCTTGAAGTCGATCCCGCCCTTGAGCGCCGTCATCTGGTGTACGACGACCTCCGGCCGGACCGCATCCACGGCTGCCATCACCGCGGCCGCGTCGAGTCCGTCGGCCAGGACGACGTCTGCGCCCTGTGCACGCACGCCCGCCGCGCCCGACTCCGACCGGATCATCCCGGTCACCTCGTGCCCGGCCGCGATCAGCTTCGGTACCAGCGATCGGCCCAGTCCGCCGGTCGCACCTGCCACCAACACCTTCATGAGATTCCTCCGTTATTCGTCGTCAACCCGGAGGACACGCGCACCCGCCGGGTTGTGACTGTGACGGAGGTCACTCCGATTGCAGCGTGAACGAAGTCGGTCCGAAGGAGACGTTCAGTTCGACGTCGAGGGTCATCGAGTCGCCGCTCTCGCGGCAGGTCGCGGTAGCGACGAACGGGGTGTCGAGCCAGCGGAAGGTCGCGACGAACGCGTCGCCGTCGCCGTACGCGCTGGTCACGATCCGCTGCCCCGGCTCGGCGCCCCGAGATGGGCTCCGCTGCTCACGCCACTCACCGGCCGCGCACACAACCTCATGCGGGGCATCGGAATCGAAGGTGAACGTCCCAGTCCCGTCCGGGTCGAGCCGGATCGTGGTCAGGCCGGCGTCGTTCTTCGCGAAGCGGTAGGTCTGTCCGCTCCCGCCGCGCGGCGCCGGGCCGGCCGGCGGCAGCAACGCCAGCCGCGAAGGCCGAGCCGCCGGCGTGACCTCCTTGCCCTCGAGCACCGGAAGCAAGTGCTCCCAGACCGTGTCCAGGACGGCCTGCATGTCGAACGTCGCACCCGTGACGATGAGCGCCGCGTCGTACGACGGGAAGATCAAGCAGAACTGGCCGAACGCGCCGTCGCCACGATAGGTGCCGTGCCGGCCGCGCCAGAACTGGAAGCCGTACCCCTGCTTCCAGTCCGGGTTCTCCTCGGTGTCGTTGGCAACCTGCCTCGACGTCGCGGCCTCGAACCACTCGGCCGGGACCAGCTGCTTGCCTTCCCAGACGCCGTGCTGCAGCAGCAGCTGCCCGAAGCCGGCCAACGACTCGGTGTTGAGGGACAGGCCCCAACCGCCGGTGGTGATGTCCTCCGCCGACACCTGCCAGGTCGCCTCAGTCGCGCCGAGCGGCTCGAACAGCCGCGGCTTCAGGTAGTCGACCAGCTTCTCGCCGGTCAGCCGTTGCAGGATCGCGGACAGCATGTACGTCGCGCCGCTGTTGTAGACGAACACCGTGCCCGGCTCGTGCTCGACGTCGAGGCCGAGAAAGATCTTCACCATCCGGCGGTCCCGGGTGAGCGCCTCGACGGTGTCCTGGCCGTGGCCGGACGTCATGGTCAGCAGGTGCCGGACCTTCATCGCGGCCAGGTTGTCGCTGATCGTCTCCGGCAGCTCGTCGGCGTCGAAGAACGAGATCACCGGGTCGTCGAGCGACAGCAGCCCGGCGTCGATCGCGAGCCCGACCGCGGTCGAGGTGAAGCTCTTCGACACCGAGAACAACGCGTGCGGATCGCTCAGCCGGTACGGCGACCACTCCTCCTCGAGGACCACGTGACCGTGCCGCAGCAGCATCACGGTCTGGATCTCCTGGGCGGACGAGTCCAGCGCGGCGACGAATGTGTCGAGAGCGGTGCTGGATAGTCCCTGGGTTTCTGGGGTACTCCGTGGAAGGCTGCTCACTCCGAGCACGCTATCCCCCCGAACGGACAAAATCAGGTGAGTTCCGCCCGTCGAGCAGCTGTCATCCTCAACCCGGTGAAAGTGCCGGACGTCGAGGAGTTCCGTCGTACCGTCGACCAGGCGCTCACCGAGCGCGGGTTCGACGACTCGCTGTGGCTCGAGACCACCGAGGACGACGCCGGGTCGACGATGGCCAAGCGTGCGATCGACGAGACCGCCGACCTGGTCGTCGTGGCCGGCGGGGACGGCACGGTGCGCGTGGTCTGCGCCGAGCTGGCCCGCAGCGGGATCCCGGTGGCGGTGCTGCCGGCCGGGACCGGCAACCTGCTGGCCCGCAACCTCGGCATCTCACTCGACCTCGAGATCGCACTGACCGAGCTGCTCGGCGGCAACGAGCAGCGGATCGACAGCGTCGAGATCGAAGGCGACGAGCTGCCGACGGACCGCTTCGTGGTGATGGCCGGCCTCGGGCTGGACGCCGCGATCATCGCGGACGCACCCGACCAGCTGAAGAAGCGGGTCGGGTGGGCCGCGTACGTCGTCGCGACGCTGAAGAACCTCAACCACCCGTTCGTCCGGGTCGAGATCATCGTCGACGGCGAGCCGCCGGTACGGCGCCGCGCGCGGACCGTGGTGATCGGCAACGTCGGGACCCTGCAGGCGAACATCCCGCTGCTGCCGGACGCCGTACCGGACGACGGGCTGATCGACGCCGTCGTCCTCGCGCCGCGCCGGATCAGCCAGTGGCCGCGGCTCGCGGCGAGCCTGGTGGTGAAGCGCCTGCGTGAACGCCACGTCGAGCGCTTCACCGGCAAGCGGATCCAGGTGACGGCCGCCAAGACCGTACGACGCCAACTCGACGGCGACACGATCGCCGACGGCCGCACCCTGAGCGCCTCGGTCGACCCCGAGGCCCTGATCGTCCGCATCCCCTGAGGGACTTTCCGGCCTCGTGAAAAGGTGGGGCATGCAGAGGTTTCTCGATTCACTGGTGGAGGAAGGCGCGGCCGGGGTGCTTCTGCACTCTCGGTCGCCGGAGCGGACCTGGGTCGGCTCGAGTGGAGTCGCGGAGCTCGGGACGGATCGCCCGGTCGATCCTGACGGGTGGTTCCGGGCCGGCAGTCTCACCAAGACCTTCACCGCCGTCGTCGTTCTGCAGCTTGTCGGAGAGGGCAAGCTGCAGCTGGATGCGCCCGCGCGGGACTGGTTGCCGGAGGTGCCGGCTGGGATCTCGGTTCGGCAGCTGCTCAACCACACCAGCGGGCTACACAACTACACCGACGACCTTCCGGACGCGGCGGGAGTCTTCCGGGACCGCCACCTGCACAGGGATTCCCGCGAGACGCTCCGGGTCGCGGTCGGCAAGCCGCGCCAGTTCGAACCGGGCGGCTCATGGTCCTACTGCAACACGAACTACATCGCCCTCGGCCTGCTGATCGAAGCGGTCACCGGAGGCGCATACGGCGATCAGGTGCGCGAGCGGATCCTGGACCCGGCCGGACTTCGCCGGACCGTGCTGCCGGGAGACGACGTGGAGCTGCCGGAGCCGCACGCCCACGCCTACCTGAACATCGACGACGAGTACGTCGACATCGCCCGGTGCAACGCCTCGCAGGCCTGGGCGGCCGGCGAAGTGGTGTCGACGGCGGCCGATCTCAACCGGTTCTACGCGGCCGTCCTGGGTGGCGAGTTGCTTGCGGAGGCCGAGCTGGAGGCGATGCTGACCGTCGTGGAGGCGGACGACTCGTTCGGGTACGGCCTAGGAATCGTGCGGCGGCGACTGCCGGACGGACAGGTCGTCTGGGGCCACCACGGCGGGTTCCTCAACTACCTGACGATCAGCTTCCACTCGGCAGACCTGTCCACGCAGCTCACCTTGTCCGCCACGGGCAGCAAGTCGGGCCAGCCGGAGACCGACCAATGGCTGGTCGGTCTCCTGACCTGACTACTTCTGCACGAGTACGGCGACCGTGCGGGCCGGAACTGTGACGGTGCCGGACGCCGCGGTCCAGGTCGTCTGCTTCACCACCGGGTCCGATCCGGCGGCCTGAACCGGGGACAGGGACAGGTTGGCGCCGGCCAGGCCTGGGACCTGTTGCGTGACGGCCGAGCCGGTCGAGTTGAAGACGACCAGGACACCCTTGAGTGCCGGGTCGACGTTCGGGCCGACGGTGTCGTCGATCCGCATCGTGATCACGCCGGGATTGGCGCCGCTCAACGGGAAGCTGAGCTTCGCGTTGATCAGGTCGGCCGACCCGAGCCGGAACAACGGCGTCGAGAAGCGGAGCTTCAGCAGGTCCTGCGCTGCCGCTGACGCCGTGCCGACCTCCGTTGCGGTCGGCTTCAGGGCCGGGTCGGCCAGCAGCGGCTTCATGAACGACCACTTGGCCTCGTTGTCCGGCTTCGGCGGCAGGCCGTGGCCGAAGCCGTTGTCGGCGCCGGTCCAGTCGAGCGTGTTGAACCAGTCGCCGGAGTCATAGGAGTTCCGGTCCAGCGACTTGCTCCGCAGCAGGTCGGCGCCCGCGTGCCAGAACGACGGGGTCTGGGCCAGGGCGGTGGTCGCCAGCGACACCGTGTTCATCCGGATCCGGTCCGACATGGTCAGTGCCGTCGGCAACTTGTAGGTCAGCGCGTCCCACAACGTCTCGTTGTCGTGCGCGTCGACGTACGTGACCACCTCGTCCGGCTGGTCGGCGTACCCGGCCGGGTTGCCGTTGTAGTCGACCGCGTCGCCGCGGACGACCGCGCCGGTCTCGGCGGAGCGGAACGAGAAGCTCCGCAGGTTCGCCGCGAGCCCGAGCTGGATCAGGTCGGTGTCGTGGGCGAGCCGCTTCGCGCGCTCTGCCGGGGTGCCGTTGACCGCGTCGCCGTTCGGGTCGCTCGCGGCGCCGGACCCGAAGCCCTGGATCCGCGGGTTCTCGTCGAACGGGCCGCCGCCGCGGACCCCGTCGCGCAGCCGGTCGGAGAACGTGCCGATGCCGGTGCCGCCGAGGTTGCCCTGCCGGGCCTGCACGAACAGCGCGTCGTCCGCGACCTCGCCGAAGTTCCAGCCCTCGCCGTACACGTAGACCTTCTTGCCGTCGACGCCGTCCTTGGCCAGGGTCAGCTTGTCGAGCGCGGCCCGGACCTTGAGCATGTTCGCCTTGCTGTGGTGGCCCATCAGGTCGAACCGGAACCCGTCGACCCGGTAGTTCCTGGCCCAGCTGACGGTGCCGTCGACCATGATCTTCTCGGCCATCGCGTGCTCGGTGGCGATGTTGCTGCAGCACGTCGACGTCTCGACCTTGCCGGTCGCGTTCAGCCGCTGGTAGTAGCCGGGCACGACCTTGTCCAGCACCGACGTCGGCGCCTGGCCGGCCGACGGCGTGTGGTTGAAGACCTGGTCCAGTACGACGCGCAGCCCGGACTTGTGCAGTCCGCCGACCATCGTGCGGAACTCGGCGACCCGGGCCAGCCCGTCACGCTGGGTCGCGTAGGAGCCTTCCGGCGCGAGCCAGTGGAACGGGTCGTACCCCCAGTTGAAGCCGTCCTTCGCCGCGACCGCGGTGACGCAGGCCTGCTGCTGCTCGGAGTCGGGCGGGAACGACTTGAGGTCACACGCCGGCGACTGCTGACCGGTCTCCGGGATCGACGCGATATCGAACGTCGGCAGCAGGTGGACCGTGTTCAGCCCGGCGGCCGCCAGCGCGCGCAGATGCTCCGTCCCGTTGCCCTCGTCGGCGAAGGCGAGGTACGTGCCGCGGTGGGCGGCCGGAACCGTGGTGTCGTTGATCGAGAAGTCCCGGACGTGCAGCTCGTAGATCGTCGAGTCGACCGACCTTGCCAGCTTCGGCGTCGGCGTGTCCGACCACAGGGCGGGCTTCCCGGTCGGATCGTCGAGGTCGACCGCGACCGAGTGCGTCGAGTCGGTCGTGAGCGCGACCGAGTACGGGTCGGTGACGACGTTCGTCTCCACCTTGCCGGTCGACGGCGCGAACACGGTGACCTCGTAGCGGTACGGCGCGTTCTTCCACGACTGTGGTCCGGAAGCCGTCCACGAGCCGTCGTCGTTGCGGCGCATCGGGACGGTGGACGATCCGATCAGTAGCTTGACGTTCTGCGCTGTCGGAGCCCAGAGGGTGAAGGTCGGCTGACCCTTCCAAGTGACTCCGTACGAGCGCCCGGTCGCGCTCCCGTAGACGTCGTCGAGGACACCGGGTATCTGGACGCCGGTCGCGTCGAGCAGTCGCCCGGCGTCGTCGTACTGCGCCAGGCCGAGCTGGCCGGTGAGGATCTTCTTCACATCGGCATGGTCGAGCCGCAGCGTCGTGTACCCGGGACGGACCTCGCGGGTGTCGTAGCGCAGACCGGCCGACGAGCCGCCGATGTCGTCCGCGTCGACCTTGAGGGAGCCGTCGTACGACCAGTGCAGCCGCCAGCGGAACCGCTCCGGGTGCGCGACCGCCGGTACGGCGAGGGTGTCCTTGCTGAGCCAGTACGCCTTGGCCTGGCTGAGGTCCGGCTGGGCGCCCGGTGTGGACGTGGTGACCGTCAGCACGTGCGTCGCAAGGACGTAGTTGAACGTGACGACCAGGCCGTCCGCGGGCACGGTGATCGGAATGTTGTTGGCCGGGTAGCTCTCGTCCCAGGACAGGTTGTGCGCGACCTTGGCCTCATAGCTCCCCGCTCCGATCTCCGTCGTCGACCAGGTGTACGTGCCGTCGCCGTCCTGGTCTGTCAGCCAGGGTCGCATGCAGGCCGGATCCCAGTCGTTCGTGCAGCCGAGCGCCTTCTGGAAGGTGCCGGGCACGGTGATGAGCGGGCCCTCGGCACTCGACGTGACGTAGTGGCGGCCGTGCTCGTAGTAGAAGCTGACCGGGCCGTTCGGTGCGATGTAGGAGATGTTCGCGCCGTTCTGGTTACCGCCGGCGCCGTAGTTCTCGTCCCAGGTCTTGTTGATCGCGGCCTTGTAGGCGTGCTCACCGGCCGGGATCGTGTACGTGCCCTTCCAGACCTTGTCCTGCGGGTCCAGCGTCAGCTGCGCCTGGTCGCAGTCCGGAGACCAGTCGGCCGGGCAGCCCATCTCGCTGTTGTGGTCGCCGGGCACGCTCACGTTGGCCGGCTGGACGACCGGTCCGGTCCCGCCACCGCCGCCACCGGGCTTCGGTGCGTCGCCGACCACGCCGTACGAACCGGACACCGAGTAGTTGCCGGACACATCCTTCAGTACGGCGCGGTACTCGAGCAGAGTGCCCTTCGGCAGCGCGGACACGTCCTGGAAGACCCGGTACGGCGCGTTGTCGTCGGAGCCGAGTCGCTGCCAGGCCGTCGTACCCACCGGGCGGTAGCCGAAGGTCACGGTCACCGGGGTGTTCTCCGGCACCTCGGCGCCGATCTCGGCCCGCCCACCGACCGTCGCGCCCAGCTCGGGCGAGCTCATGTAGACGGCAGGCGCCTTGCTGCGGTTCGGGACCTTGTTCGCGGCCTGGTACACGGTCACCGACAGCGGTGGCTGGCTGATCACGACGCGGCCTTCGCGGTCGGTCTTGACGGCCTGCGAGCCGCCGTAGACCGGCTTCAGCCAGGTGTTCGGACCGTACGTCGGGATGGTTGCCGATTGTGCAGTTGTCGCATTGTTGGCAATCACCACGTACTCGACGTTGTCGGCGCCGAGGCGGCTGAACGCGTACAGCCCGCCGGAGTTCGACGAGTACCGGTGGACCTGGCGGCCGTCGGCGAGGGCCGGATACTTCGCCCGTAGCTTCTGCAACGCCGCGATGTGCTTGTACATCGGCGCGTCGACGTCGTACCGGTCCTGGCTGCCGATCGTCGTCGTCCCCGTGCCGTCGACGATCTCGTCGTCCTTGTAGTCCGTGGTCTGCGTCGCGAACATGTCCTGCCGCGCGTCCTTGTCACCGCCGGGACCGGTGAAGCCTTGCTCGTCGCCGTAGTAGATGACGGGCTGACCGCGGGTGAGGAACATCAGCGAGTGCGCCAACTTGTCGCGGGCCAGCAGCTCCTGGCCGGCGGCGCCGCCCTGCTTGAGGAAGGTGCCGACCCGGCCCATGTCGTGGTTCCCGAGGAAGGTCGGCAGCTGGTACGCGTTCGAGTCCGCGTCGGTGTAGTAGTCGTCGTTCGCGTAGAGGTCGCGCAGCTTGGTGCCGGGGTCGCCCTTGGCGAACGCGACCGCGTTCTGCTGGAAGCCGAAGTCCAGCGTCGCCTGCAGCGCGCCCTGGGTGGTGTAGGTCGACATGAACTTCGGGTCGGCGTCGAAGACCTCGCCGAACATGAAGAAGTCCTTCGACCCCGCGCCCTGCGCCGCCGCCAGGATCTGCGGCGAGAACTTCTGCCAGAACTCCATGTTGACGTGCTTGACGGTGTCGATCCGGAACCCGTCGATGCCGAACTCGGCCCACGTCCTGTAGACGTCGATCATCCCGTCGCGGACCTTCGGTTGCTCGGTGAACAGGTCGTCCAGCCCGACGAAGTCGCCGTACTCGGCCGACTCACCGGCGAAGGTCGAGTCGCCGCGGTTGTGGTACAGCGTGGGGTCGTTCAGCCAGGCCGGGACCTTGACGGTCTCGTCGGCCGGGGTCCGGAACACCGGGACGTTCGGGAACGAGGTGTTGCGGTCCAGCGGCGGGAAGGTGTCACCGGCGGCGTAGTCCTTGTCGTCGAAGACGGTGCCCGACGCGTCCTTGTACGGCGACGTCGCCTTGGAGATGTAGCCGTACTGCCCGGACTGGTAAGCGATCACGTCCGCGGTGTGGTTGGTGATGATGTCGAAGAAGACCTTCATCCCCTTGGCGTGGGCGAGGCTGATCAGCCGCTTCATGTCCTCGTTCGTGCCCAGGTGCGGGTCGATCTGGGTGAAGTCGGTGATCCAGTAGCCGTGGTACCCGGCGCTGACGTCGCTGCCGGCGCCCTGCACCGGCCGGTTCTTGAACGACGGGGTGAGCCAGAGCGACGTCGTACCCAGGGACTTGATGTAGTCGAGCTTCTCGATCACGCCGGCCAGGTCGCCGCCGTGGTAGAAGCCCTTGTCGGTCGGGTCGAGGCCGGTGGCGAGGCGGTCGCCGGTCAGTCCGCCGGCGTCGTTGGACGTGTCCCCGTTGGCGAACCGGTCCGCCATCACGAAGTAGAACCGTTCCTTGGTCAGGTCCTGCCGCAGGCTCGGTGTCGACAGCGCCTTGTCCGCCGGCGTCACGGTCGACCCGGCCAGGTCGACGGGCTTCACCGAGACGACATGGCTGGTGTCGTCGTAGCTGAAGACCAGCTTGGCCGGGCCCTCGATCCGCAGCGGGATGTTCGGGCCGTTCAGGACACCGCCGGCGCCGTAGTTCTCGTCCCAGCTGCCGTTGACGGTGACCTTGTACTCGTACGAGCCGGCCGGGACGTCGAACGTCTTCGCGTACGGCGCCGCCGTACCGAGGCTCGTCGCCGGACACGCGGGATCCCAGTCACCCGGGCACCCCAGCTCGCTCTGCAGCGACCCCGCCAACGTGATCACCCGATCCGCTGCCGACTGGGCCGGCGCCGGCGTCGCCGTACCGAGCCCGAGCACGATCACCGCAGCCGCGGTGAACCCCGCCGTCCATCGCCTGACCCCACGCATCACGGTCCCCTCCCGTTGATCCTGCCGCGGACGCTAACCCGCCCGATTCCCCCTGAGGAGACCTCAAAGATCACGGAACGGTCACTCCACCCCCACGCCTGGGCCGTCGAGTCGTCAAAAATGGCGCCGCCGAGCCAGAAATCCCAACCAAATTCGACAACTCGCCGCCCCGACTAGCACCCTCCCGCAGCGGAGCCCGCGAAACCACACCCGCGTCGTACCGCCAACCCACAACCCGCGCTCACCCCAAGCCTCAGCCGAGGAGCCCCGGGAGCGTCGTCTCGATCGGGGTGTGTAGGACGGTGGTCGCCTGCTCGTCGTACGGCGTGGGCTCGGCGTTGAGGATGATGAGGGGCTTGCCGAGGCCGAGGGCGATGTCGCACAGGCCGGCCGCCGGGTAGACCTGCAGCGACGTGCCGACGGCCAGGAACAGGTCGGCGGCCTCCGTGGCGGCGACGGCCGCGTCGAGGACGCGCTGGTCGAGCGATTGACCGAAGGAGACCGTGGCGGACTTCAGGATGCCACCGCAGACCTCGCACCCCGGGTCTTCCTCACCGGCGTCGAGGCGGGGGAGTACGTCGGCCATCGGAACCCGCCGGCCACACTCGAGGCAGTCGACGAACCAGATCGTGCCGTGCAGCTCGTGGACGATCTCGGGGGAGGACCCGGCCTTCTGATGCAGGCCGTCGACGTTCTGGGTGATCAGGCCGGTGAGCCGGCCCCGGCGTTCCAGGTCGACCAAGGCAAGGTGGCCCGGGTTCGGCTCGGCGGTCCAGGCGGGCGCGGCCAGCCGGTGCTTCCAGGCCTCCACGCGGACCGCCCGCGAGGCGACGTACTCGTCGATGTCGAACATCGCCGCCGCGGCCGGATTCTTCGTCCACAGGCCTTGCGGCCCGCGGAAGTCGGGGATCCCGGACGCGGTGGAGATCCCGGCCCCGGTCAGTACGGCAATGCGCTCGGCGTGGATCACGCGTCAGAGATTAGCTTTCCACTCCGGTGCCAGGACCGACATCACGATCGAGTCGACCCACTCGCCGTCCCAGTAGAGCTCGTCGCGGAGCCGGCCCTCGACGACGAAACCGGCCTTCTCGTACGCGCGCTGGGCCCGCGGGTTGAACGCGTACACGCCGAGGCTGATCCGGTGCAGCCCGATCTCCTCGATGCCGTAGCCGACGATCAGCTTCGTGGCCTCGGTGCCGAGCCCACGACCCTGGCCGGACGGGCCGATCAGGATCCGGAAGTTGCAGGACCGGTTGTCCGGGTCCCACTCGTTCAGCACCGCCTCGCCGACGGTCGCGCCGGTCGCCTTGTCCACGATCGCCAGGTCGAGGCGGTCGGTCTGGTCGTTCCGGGTCCGGTACCACTGCCGGGCCTTCTCCTCACCGATCTCCCCATGGCTCCCGGTCAGCCTGGTCACGTCCGGGTCCGCCATCGCCTCGGCGAGTGCTTCGTAGTCGGCCTCGTCCACGGGACGCAGGATCACGAGCTCACCGGTCAGCGTGGGCTTGTACGAGAAGTCGGTCACGGACCGCAGTGTGCCAACGGAGCCGACGGCACCGCGAGAGGTTTTAGCCAAGTCGTCGTACGACGCTGTGCTCAATTGAGACGTCGTACGACGTAGTGCGGGGAGTCTGCGGAGACGAGCTCCTGGCCGCGGAGGCGGCACCAGGCCGGGATGTCGGTGGCGGCGGCCGGGTCGTCGGCGAGCACGGTGATCGTGTCGCCGATCTCGATCGTCGGCAGCAGTTTCGCCAGCTTGATCACAGGCAGTGGGCAAAGCAGGCCGAGGCAGTCGAGGTCGGTGTTCACAGGCCGACCTCCGCCCGGATCCGCTGCACGATGCCCGGCAGGACGGTGGCGAACCGGTCGATGTCGCCGTACGTCGTGCTCCGGCTGAGCGAGACGCGGACGTTGCCGTGGGTGAGGACGCCCATCGCGGCCAGGACGTGGGACGGTCGCAGCGTGCTCGACGTACAGGCCGAGCCGCTCGAGACGGAGAAGCCCTCCGCGTCCAGAGCGGTCACGAGGGCCTCGCCGTCGACGTACAGGCAGGAGAAGGTGAGCACGTGCGGGAGCCGGTCGTCCGGGTCGCCGACCACCTCGACGTCCGGGACGCCCGCGGCGACGCGGTGCCGGAGCTCGTCGATCCAGGCCCGGTGCTGCTTGTTCAGGTCCTCGGCCTCGGCGAGCCGGGCCTGCAGGGCGGCCGCGGCGGCCAGGGTGTTCGGGACGTCCGGGAACCCGGGGGAGAGGCCGTCCTCCCGCTCGTCCATCGGCCAGGCCGGCGCCAGCCGGGTCCCTTTACGGACGGCGAGCAGCCCGACACCGGCCGGTCCACCCCACTTGTGCGCACTCGCGGCCAGCGCCGACCACCCGGCCGGTACGGCGTCGTGCCCGATCGAAGCGGACGCGTCCACGAACAGGGGTACGTCGCCACACGCCTCAGCCGCCGCCTCGACCGGCTGCCGCGTGCCGACCTCGTGGTTGGCGGACTGCAGCGCGGCCACCGCGACTCCCGGCTTGCCCACCTCAGCCTTGAACGCGTCCAGGTCGACCCGGCCGACGCTGTCCACACCCACCTCGACCCCGTCGCTCGAGGCCGTGTGCAGTACGGCGGAATGCTCGACGGCGCTGTGGACAACCGCGGTACCGACGCGCCTGCGGGCGGCCCGGATGGCGGTCAGCCCGGCGTGGACGGCCGCCGTACCGGAGGTGGTCAGGAAAAGCTCGTCCGGCCGCACTCCGACCGCGTCCGCAAGCACCGCTCGGGCGTTGTCCAGCAGCAGCCGCGCAGTCCGTCCCTCGTGGTGCAGCCGGACCGGATCGGCCCAGCCGGAATCGACTGCCGAGAGCAACATTTCCCGCGCCGCCGGATGCAGAGCCTCCGCCGACGCAGCGTCCAGGTATGCACGCTCGCTCACACGGGAAACGCTAGAGCATGTCTGCCCCTCCGGTGCCGTCGCGAGGAGGTGCTCGGTGGAGTGGCTCGGTGTGCTGGAGTGAGGGGCTCGATGCGGAGCATCGTGACCTTTGCTCCAGTGCAGCGAGACGCCCACCGAGTGCCCCGCAGCAGGCAGCGGAGGGGCAGACATGCTCTCGGCCCTACCTATGCGCAGGACGCCGGAAGGTGTCCAGTAGTGTTTGGTCGTCAGTCTCACTTGGGAAGGGAAAGGCGCCCCGTGGGTTCGAACGGCACGCCCGGAGTGGACGAGCGCGCGGCATATCCTGCCGACGCCACACGTCCGGGAAAGCGACGCCTGCTGGTCGGTACGGGAGTGGTGCTCGGCACCCTGCTGCTGACCGGTTGTTCGTCGGAAACCACTGAGCAGTGGAAACGACTCGGGCTTCCCGAGGGCGCATCGGACCGGACCGAGGCTGTCCGCAGCCTCTGGATCGGCGCCTGGATCGCCGCCCTGATCGTCGGCGTGATGGTCTGGGCCCTGATCCTGTGGGTCGTCGTGCGGTACCGCAAGCGCACCGACGACGCTCCCAAGCAGGTGCGGTACAACCTGCCGCTCGAGGTGCTGTACACACTGGCGCCGTTCGCGATCATCGGTGTGCTCTTCTACTACACCGTCGAGCACGGCAACCAGATCACCGCGATGTCGAACCAGTCGCAGCACAACATCAACGTGGTCGGCCAGCAGTGGCAGTGGACGTTCAACTACAAGGAGAACGTCGACGGGCAGGAGGGCGTCTGGGAGACCGGCACGCTGGACAAGCCTGCCGAGCTGTGGCTCCCGGTGAACGAGTCGGTCCAGTTCGACCTGACCTCGCCGGACGTCATCCACTCCTTCTGGGTCCCGTCCTTCTACTTCAAGCTGGACGTCATCCCGGGCCGGACCAACAAGTTCGAGCTGACCCCGACCAAGACCGGGACGTTCGCCGGCAAGTGCGCGGAGCTCTGCGGGCTCTACCACAGCCGGATGATCTTCTCCGTCAAGGTCGTCACCCGCTCCGAGTACGACGCGCACCTGCGGGACCTGGCCGCCAAGGGCCAGACCGGCGCCGCGACCGGTGGCCAGGACGCCACCACCATTCCTGGTCATGGGCCAGAGGAGGGCGAGAAGTGACCGACTTCGCCGAGCGCACCGGCGCTATCGGTGCTACTACCGCACTGCCCCGGCGGCGCAGCAAAGGCCAGCTCGCGGTCAAGTGGTTGACCACCACCGACCACAAGCTGATCGGGCACATGTACCTGATCGTCTCGTTCGCGTTCTTCCTGATCGGCGGTGTGATGGCGCTGGTCATCCGCGCCGAGCTGGCCAAGCCGGGCCTGCAGATCGTGAACGAAGAGGTGTACAACCAGCTCTTCACCATGCACGGCACGATCATGCTGCTGCTGTTCGCGACGCCGCTGTTCGTCGGGTTCGCGAACGTGATCATGCCGGTCCAGATCGGCGCCCCGGACGTCGCGTTCCCGCGGCTGAACATGTTCAGCTTCTGGCTGTTCCTGTTCGGCGGCCTGATCACGATCAGCGGGTTCTTCACCCCGGGCGGCGCGGCCGACTTCGGCTGGTTCGCCTACGCTCCGCTGTCGAACGCGGTCCGTTCGCCGGGCGTCGGCGGTGACCTGTGGATCATGGGCCTGTGGATGGCCGGTCTGGGCACCATCCTCGGTGCGGTCAACTTCGTCACCACGATCATCACGATGCGGGCGCCGGGCATGACGATGTTCCGGATGCCGATCTTCACCTGGAACATCCTGGTGACCTCGATCCTGGTGCTGATCGCCTTCCCGATCCTGGCCGGCGCGCTGCTGATGCTGGAGGCGGATCGAGCCCTGGGGGCTCACGTCTTCGACGCCGCGAACGGCGGGCCACTGCTGTGGCAACACCTGTTCTGGTTCTTCGGGCATCCCGAGGTGTACATCATCGCCTTGCCGTTCTTCGGCATCATCACCGAGATCCTGCCGGTCTTCAGCCGCAAGCCGGTCTTCGGCTACATCGGCCTGGTCTGCGCGACGCTGGGTATCGCGGTGCTGTCGGTGGCGGTGTGGGCGCACCACATGTTCGTCACCGGCGCGGTGAACCTGCCGTTCTTCTCGTTCATGACGTTCCTGATCGCAGTCCCGACCGGGGTGAAGTTCTTCAACTGGATCGGCACGATGTGGGGCGGGTCGGTGTCGTTCGACACGCCGATGCTCTGGTCGGTGGGCTTCCTGACCACCTTCCTGTTCGGCGGCCTGACCGGCATCATCCTGGCTTCGCCGGCGCTGGACTACCAGCTGTCCGACTCGTACTTCGTGGTCGCGCACTTCCACTACGTGGTGTTCGGCACCGTGGTGTTCGCGATGTTCGCCGGGTTCTACTTCTGGTGGCCGAAGATGACCGGCCGGATGCTCGACGAGCGGCTCGGCAAGCTGCACTTCTGGCTGCTGTTCATCGGCTTCCACACCACGTTCCTGGTGCAGCACTGGCTCGGCGTCGAGGGCATGCCGCGGCGCTACGCCTCGTACGGCGCCAACGAGGGCTTCACCACGCTGAACGAGGTGTCCAGCATCGGCGCCTTCGTGCTCGGCCTGTCGATGCTGCCGTTCTTCTACAACGTCTACAAGTCGCGCAAGGCGCCGCTGGTGGGCGTGGACGACCCGTGGGGCTGGGGCCGCTCGCTGGAGTGGGCGACCAGCTCGCCGCCGCCGCGGCACAACTTCGACCGGCTGCCGCGGATCCGGTCCGAGAGCCCCGCGTTCGACCTGCACCACGCAGACCTCGCGCTGGCCGAGTACCCGGACAACCGGGCGCCGAAGGACAACCTGCTCGACGCCGGTGAGGACGAGGGCCGGGTCGAGCACCTGGAGCGGCAGGCCGCGACGAGCGAGACCGAGGGGAAGGACAAGGCGTGAAGGTCGAAGCCTGGGTCTTCGGGATTCTGAGCGTGTTCGTGCTGGTCGTCACGCCGATCTACTGGCTGATGTCGGAGGACCCGACCGGCACCACAGCGCTGGTGATGACGTTCTTCCTGTCGCTGCTGGTGGCGTTCTACCTGAGCATCACCGCGCGCCGGATGGACGCCCGGCCGGAGGACCGCAAGGAAGCGGAGATCGTCGAGGGGGCCGGTGAGCTCGGCTTCTTTCCGCCGTACTCGTGGTGGCCGCTGTGGTGCGGGCTGACCCTGTCGGTCGTGGTGCTGGGTGTCGTGTTCGGCTGGTGGCTGTTCATCGCCGGCTGCGGGATCGGCATCGTGACGCTGTCGGGGTTCATCTTCGAGTACTACCGAGGTGACCACGCTCACTAGCTGAGCGCCGTACGGGCGCCATCCGGAAGCCAACCGGATGGCGCCTTCGTGCGTCTTAGGGGGTGCCACCCGGAGTACGGTCCGTTGTGGTCCGTACCACTTGAGTGGCGATGCGTTGCCGGGATCTGTCGGTTCGGCGGGTTACTCTGGGCGGCGGTTGGTTTGAACAGGGGAGAGCTGGGGAATGGTGATCGGTTCGGTGCGGAAGCACGGCCTTGCCGTGGCGGGGATCTGCGCGATGCTGCTGGTCGGCACCGCGTGCAGTGACACCGAGGCGGGCGGCTCGCCGTCGACGACCGGCGCGACCCAGAGCAGTGGTACGCCGGGGGCGTCGACCACTCCTGGTGCGTCCACCACGCCGACCCAGGACCCGGCCGCGGCCAGCGTGTCCGTGGTCCCGGCCAAGGGCGCGAGCTCGGTCAAGCCGGACACCGAAGTGACCGTGAAGACCTCGGTCGGCACGCTGAAGGACGTCACCCTCGAGGATGACGACGGCGACAAGGTGGCCGGCAGCTTCAACACCGACAAGAACGAGTGGACCGCCGTACCGCAGCTGAAGCCGGGTGCGACGTACACGCTGACCGGCTCCGCCGAGGGCACCGACGGCGCCAGCGTGCCGATCAGCTCCACCTTCAAGACCCTGAAGGCCGCCAAGAGCCTGAAGGCCTCGGTCGCTCCGCTGAACGGTGAGACCGTCGGCGTCGCGATGCCGATCCAGATCTACTGGAACAACCCGGTCACCGACCGGGCCGCGGTCGAGAAGCGGCTGAAGGTGACCACCTCAGTCCCGGTCGACGGCAGCTGGCACTGGGTGAACAGCAAGCAGGTCAACTACCGGCCGAAGAACTACTGGCCGGCCGGCACCAAGGTCACGGTCAGTATCGACACGCAGGGCGTGAACGCCGGCAAGAACACCTGGGGCGCGGCCGGACGGAAGATCTCGTTCGCGATCGGCAAGTCCGTGGTCACCAGGATCGACGTCAAGCGGCACACGATGTCCGTCGTCATCAACGGCAAGCTGGCCCGGACCATCCCGATCACGGCCGGCAAGTCCGGCTTCACCACCCGCAGCGGGGTGAAGGTGATCATGGAGAAGTTCCCGGTCAAGCGGATGGACGCCCGGACCGTGGGCATCAAGCCCGGCGACCCGGAGTACTACGACATCCACGACGTGAAGTGGGCCCAGCGAGTCACCAGCTCCGGTGAGTTCATCCACGGCGCCCCGTGGTCGGCCGGCAGCCAGGGCAGCGAGAACGTCAGCCACGGCTGCGTCGGCATGAGCCTCGCGAACGGCCAGTGGTACTTCCAGCAGACCCTCCGCGGCGACCCGGTCATCGTCACCGGCACGACCCGCACGATGGAGCCCGGCAACGGTTGGACCGACTGGAACACCACCTGGGCCAACTACAAGGCCGGCTCCGCCCTGTCCTGAGCCCGGCGCCAGTACTGGTAGGTGAGGGCCGCCAGGAGGGGGCCCCAGGCCATCATCGGGGCGTAGGCGAGTAGTTGGACTGTGGTGGCTGGACCTGGGGTCATGGTGGTGTCGAAGGTGCGTTCGTAAGGGCTGCGGCTGGGACGCCGATGGTCCAGATGGCGGTGAGGGCCAAGGAGCTCGCTGCGGCTGGGATGACGGCTATGAGGCGGGGGAGTGGGCGGCCGGCGAAGCGGGTCGGGAGCCAGTCGGGGTAGGTGTCGCCCCAGCGTTGGATGAGGCCGAAGGCGAGGAGAGCGAGGGCCTCGCTGAGGACGCAGAGGAACAGCAGGTAGAGCGCTCCGTGCAGGGTGTTCAGCTCGGAGCGCTCGATCCAGCCCTCGTCGTACCCGGCGGGGAAGCGGACGATGATGCCGATCCGCCAGACGGCCGACGGGATCGTGCAGAGGGCGATGACGTGGGCGGCGGCCGGGGCCCAGGACGGTACGCCGGGCGCCAGCTGAGTCCAGCGGGATTTGGTGTCGGTGTGCATGGATCGACCGTCTCGTGACCGGCGGACCCGGCCCAGGTGCCGATCGGCACATCTTCAGGACGGTGGGCGACGTTGCGACCAGACCGCGGCAGCGATTCCGACCCGGTTCCGGACGTCGAGCTTGCGCTGGATGCTGGCCAGGTGGTTCTTCACGGTGCCGGGGGAGAGCACGAGTTGCTCGGCGATGTCGGCGTTCGTGCCGCCGTCGGCGACCAGTTCGGCGACCTCCTTCTCCCGTTCGGTCAGCGAGGACCATCGTGGTCGGCAGGTACGTCGCGAAGTCGGCTCAAGAGTCGCGTGGTCAGTTGGGGGCTGACCAGCGTGTCACCGGCGACGGCCGCGCGGATCGCCTCGACCAGGAGCGCGGGACCGGACCGCTTGAGGATGAAGCCGGCGGCGCCGTACTGCAGAGCCGTGTGCAGGTACTCGTCCAGGTCGAAGGTTGTCACCACGACCACCACGGTCATGTCCGGCTGGGCGTCGACCACCGCCCGGAACGCCTGCCGGATCGCGGCCTGATCGTCGGCCAGCAACACCCGAATGGTCATCGCGGCACCACCAGCTCGACCCGCCATCCGCCGGCGCTCGGGCCTGCAGTCAGGGTGCCGCCAAGCGCTTCGGCCCACTCGGTCAGCATCCGCAACCCGCCCTCGGAGCCTGTCGCTGTTGCCGCCGACCCGTCGTCGGCGACCGTCACCACCACACCCTCGCCTTCGGACCGGATCGTGATCCTGACCTCCTGCGCGTCCGCCGCGTGCTTGCGCAGGTTGGTCAGGCACTCGGTCACCATCCGGTACACCAACGCCGACCCCTCCGCAGACGGCTCGACGACCTCAGGAGCCACCAGTACGGCGCGCGGCCCAGGCGTCCCGTTGAAGCGCTCGACCAGCCCCGGCAACGCCTCCAGATCCCGCCCGGCTCCCTCCGGCACACCGTCGATCCGCAAGGCCCGCACTGTCGCCTCCAGCGACTCCAGCGACCGGACCCCAGCCTGCTCGACCCGCTCGAGCTCCTCAGCCCCACCACCCAGGTACCGGGCCGCCTGCACTCGCGCCACGACCTCACTCAGGTCATGCGCCACGAAGTCGTGCAACTCGGCCGCCACCGCCAGCCGCCGCCGGTAGGCCTCCGCCTGTCGAGCAGCCGCCCGCGCACGCTCCAGGCCGCGCAGGCCCCAGCCGAGCAACCCCGCCGCAGCACCCGCAGCACCCCAGAGCCCGACCGCCAGAGCCTTGCCCCCAGCATCAAGCGCCGGAGCCTCGGAGTACCGCAGCACCATCATCGCCAGCGCCACCACGACGACCAGGGCTCCCACGACTAGCCGCTCCGCCCACCGAGCGATGCCAAACGCCAGCCCGAGCAGCACTATCGGCTCAACCAACGCCGCCACATCCGGCCCACCCACCACCGGCCGCACGACCAGAGTGACCAGCACAGACCCAAGCCCGGCCACCGCACCCACCGGCCCCAGCCACCGCGCAGCCACCCTCCGCATGCGACCAGATCCTAGGGGCCCGCACCTGCCGTCAGGCTGACAGCGCCTTGAGCACCTCGTCTGCGTGCAGTGCCGGCAGCGAGTGGTGGGTGGCGTCGTCGATCTGTACGACGGTCGCGCCGGCGGTGGTCGCTCGTTGCGCGAGCTGGCCTGGGTCGTGGGTCTTGCTGCGGCCGGCAACCGCCACGACGAGGTCGGTCGTCAGATCCTGGAGGTTCGACGGGCGGCGGGGGCGTACTGGGCGAGTGGTGGGCTCCAGCGTTGCCAGGGCGGAGAGCTCGACCCACATGGGGTCCAGGGGCAGTCCTTGGGTCTCCCAACGCAGGAAGGACTTGTAGCGGGCTGGGGAGGGCTTCACGAGCAGGGGGAGGGCTCGGGCGACGTACGGGAGGCGGAGGCCGGTGAAGCAGTCGGTGGGGTCGAGCAGGGCCAGGCGGCTGACGCGGTCCGGGTTCTGGAGGGTGTACGTGAGGGCGATCCAGGCGCCGTACGAATGACCGACGAGCATCGGGCGCTCGAGGTCCTCGAGTACGGCGGCCAGCCAGGTCATCAGGTCGTCCACAGAGCGCGGTGGAGTGGCGGTCGAGCGGCCGGCGTCGCCGGGGAGGTCGACGGCGTAGACGCGATGCCCTTCGGCGAGGCGGGGTGCGACGGCGAACCACACCGGTGAGGTCGCGCCGTGACCGGCGAGGAGGACCACGGGCGGGGCGTCGACCGGGCCGCACGCGTTCACGTGAGTGCCGCGGATGTCGAGCTGCTCCACCGGGACATCCCACCGCTCGAGCATGGCGTCGTACGCGTCCTGAAAGCTCATGACGCGAGAATAGCTCACTGAGTGAGATAAATTGTAGGGCATGCGTGAAGGAGTGATGCCGGCGGACCCCGAGCGGGCGGCCGCACTGGAGCTGATCCACCGGCTGCGAGAGGTGGCGCTGCGGTTGGAGCTGGCGATCGGGGAGTTCGCGCGTACGGCGGGACTGCACGCGACCGACGTACGCGCGCTGATCCGCCTCCTCGACGCCGAGCGGGCCGGCCTGGAGGCAACACCGGGATGGCTCGCTGGACAGCTCGGAATGACCTCTCAGGCGACGACGGCGGTCATCCACCGGTTGGAGGCCGCCGGGCACATCGAACGCCTCAGAAGCCGCTCAGACGGCCGCAGCTCCCGGCTCCAGGTCTCCGACAGCGCGGTCGCCCTCGGCTGGCAGTTCTTCGGGCCCCTGCTCGAGCGCCTGATCACCACCACCGAGGCCCTCACCCACGACCAGCAAACGGTCCTCAGCGACTACCTGACCACCGTCGCCGAAGCAATCGACTGAACCACCGCTGATAGCACCTCGACCGGGATAACCTCAGCCGCTGCTTCGACGTGCGAGGTGAAGGCGGCGGACGCAGCTGCACCGGGCAACCTGGTCGGCCGATCGACCCGGCCGAGACTGCGGTGACCGCGACCGGGACGTTCATCGTCTCGGCGGAGTACATGGCGCCGGAGCGATTGCGCGGTTCGGACACCCCGGCGGGCGCGCCAGCAGGTACCAGCTCGACGATGAGACCCGAAGGGCGGCCTGCAAGCGGGTTGTGACGATGGATCCCTCCGGCTCGGAGGTCTTCAAGCTGAAGGACTCCAAGTCCGTGGTGTGCGTCGGACCTCGGTAACGCAAGAAGCCCCGGCGGGGGCCGGGGCTTCTTGACGGTGCTGCTGATCAGGACCTGTCGCTGGTGACCTCGCGATAGGTGTCCGTCTCGGACAGGTCTTGGATCTCGTCCGTGTCGTGCGCGTGCTCGTGTGCCGCCTCGAGCTCGTGCGTCGTCGGCTTCTGCACCGCGTCCGCGTAGTAGAAGCGCGACAGCCGGGCGCGGAGCTTGTTCAGGGCCCGGCGCGGGGCGCGGACGCCGTTGTCGTCGGTCTCCGGACCGATTTCGAGCGGAACGACCCGGTCCCGAGCGGTGAGCTCGTAGGCCTCGTAGGTCCCGATCGGCTGGTGCTTCTCGGAGTACTTGCCCTCGGGGGAGCGGACGATGACGCCGGTCTCCAGGCCGTGCAGGATCCGCTCGTTGTCGGCGCGCTGCAGCGAGATCGCGATCCGCCGGGTGATCCAGAACGCCAGGATCGGGCCGAGGATGACCGCGAACCGCAGGAACCAGGTCACGTTGTTCAGCGAGATCCCGAAGTGGGTGGCGATCAGGTCGTTACCGCCACCGACCCAGAGCAGGCCGTAGAACGTCATGAACGCGACACCGATACCGGTCCGGGTCGGGACGTTGCGCGGCCGGTCCAGCAGGTGGTGCTCGCGCTTGTCACCGGTGATCCAGCCCTCGATGAACGGGTAGAGCGCGACCAGCGTGACGAAGGCGGGCGGGATGATCAGCGCCGGGATGATCAGGTTCCAGCTCAGCGTGATACCCCAGAAGCTCGACTCGAAGCCGGGGAATATTCGGACCGAGCCTTCCAGCCAGCCCATGTACCAGTCCGGCTGGGATCCCGCCGTCACCTCCGCCGGGTTGTACGGGCCGTACAGCCAGACCGGGTTGATCTGCATCAGGGCGCCCATCAGAGCGGTGATGCCGAACACGACGAAGAAGAAGCCGCCGGCCTTGGCGGTGTAGACCGGCCACAGCGGGTAACCGACCACGTTGTTGTTGGTCCGGCCAGGGCCCTGGTACTGCGTGTGCTTGTGGTACACGACCAGGAACAGGTGGACCGTGACCAGGGCCAGGATCAACCCCGGGATCAGCAGCACGTGCACGATGAAGAACCGCGGCACCATGTCGTCGCCGGGGAACTCACCGCCGAAGATGAAGAAGTTCATGTACGTGCCGATCACCGGCGAGGCCTGGATCATGCCCTGGGTGATGCGTAGACCGGTTCCGGAGAGCAGGTCGTCGGGGAGGCCGTAGCCGATGAAGCCCTCGATGATGCCGAGGAACAGCATCGTGAAGCCGATCACCCAGTTCAGCTCACGCGGCTTGCGGAACGCGCCGGTGAAGAAGATGCGGAGCAGGTGCACCATCATCGCGGCGATGAACAGCACCGCCGCCCAGTGGTGGATCTGCCGCATCAGTAGGCCGCCGCGGACGTCGAACGAGATGTCCAGCGTGGAGGCGTACGCCTCGGACATGTGCAGGCCCTTGAGCAGGCTGTACGAGCCCTGGTACTCGATCTCGGCCATCGACGGCTTGAACCAGAACGTGAGGAAGATGCCGGTGAGGATCAGGATGATGAAGCTGTACAGCGCGATCTCGCCGAGCATGAACGACCAGTGGTCCGGGAACACCTTGCGCAGGTTCTTCCGGCCGATCTTCGCAATGCCGAGCCGGTCGTCGACCCATTTGACCGGTGGCGGGAAATCCTTGTCAGACATCGCGGTCACCCTCGTTCGAAGAAGCTCGGACCGACTGGCTCGGTGAAGTCGCTCTGCGCGACCAGGTAGCCCTCGGAGTCCACTGCCAACGGTAGCTGAGGCAGCGGCCGGGCCGCAGGCCCGAACACGACCTTCGCGGCGTCGGCCAGGTCGAAGGTCGACTGGTGGCACGGGCACAGCACGTGGTGGGTGGTCTGCTCGTACAGCGAGATCGGGCAGCCGACGTGGGTGCAGATCTTGGAGTAGCAGAGGATCCCGTCGACACCCCAGTTCTCCCGGCCGGGAGGCGTCCGGATCTCGCTCGGCTTGATCCGGACCACGATCACCGCGGCCTTCGCCTTGGCGTTCTGGTACTCGACCGGGCTCTCCTCCTGGATCGGGGCCAGGTTGGCGGGCGCGGCGTTCACCAGCTGGCCGACGATCATGTCGGACGGCTTGATCGGGCGCAGCGTGACGTCGTTGACGACGCGGATGCCCTTGGCCCAGATCGTGTGGAACAGCGCCCGGCCCGGCAGCGGGCCCAGGTCGCGCAGGAACACGATGGCCGGCAGGCCGAGCACGGCGAGCGCGCCGATCATCGAACGGCGGATCATCTTGCGCCGGGTGAAGCCGGACTCAGCCACTCCCTGCTGGAAGGCGTCGGTGATGTCGGCCTTCTGCTCCAGCGTGGAGTGCGCGGGGTGCCGCTCCTCGACGATCTCCTCGTCGACCATCAGCTTCTTGGCCCACTGGATCGCGCCGGCGCCGATCAGGAACAGCGCCAGGCCGATGCACAGGCCGAGCGTCATGTTGTTGGCGTTGCCGGACAGCGGGCCGAAGACCAGTTCGGCGTCCCGCGGGATGGCGAAGTACGCCACACAGGCGCCGAGCACGAGCAGCGTGGCCAGGCCGAACATCGTCGACACCTGGCGCTCGACCCGGTCGGCCGCCTTCGGGTCGATGTCGGTGATCCGGTACTCGTGCGGCTCCAGCCCCGGGTCCGGGATCGGCTCCGACACCGCGACCGGACCCGGTTCCTCTTCTCCCTTTACTGCGGGCAGCTTCTCGTCACTCATTCGCGTCCTCGCTTCGCTCCGGACGCGAATGAGCGTCGAGAGTCACTGCTCTGCTTGATGGTGAGTTCGCTTCGCTCACTCACTTGCCTTCGCTCCCTTGGCCTTGACACCCTTGGCGCCGATCCAGACTGCGATGCAGACCAGGACGCCGATACCGACCAGCCAGCCCCACAGGCCCTCGGAGACCGGGCCGAGGCGGCCGAGACCGAAGCCACCCGGGTCCTTCTGGGTCTCCAGCGCCTTCAGGTAGGCGATGATGTCGCGCTTGTCCTCCGGCTGCAGCACCTGGTCGGAGAAGACCGGCATCTGCTGCGGTCCGGTCAGCATCGCCTCGTAGATGTGCTTCTCACTGACGCCCATCAGCGACGGCGCGTAGCGGCCGTTCGGCAGCGCGCCGCCCTTGCCGGCGAAGTTGTGGCACGCCGTGCAGTTGGTGCGGAACAGTTCGCCACCGCGCGTGACCTGCTCGTCGGTGGCCTTGCTGACGTCGTACGACTCCTGCGCCGGAACCGCCGGGCCGGGGGCCAGCGAGGCGACGTAGGCGGCCAGCGCCTCGATCTCCTCCTGGGTGTAGGCCGGGGTCTTGCGGGGCACCTGGGCGCCGGGCTGCATGGCCGGCATCCGTCCGGTGCCGACCTGGAAGTCGACGGCGGCCGCGCCGACACCGATCAGCGACGGTCCGGCCATCTCGCCCTCACCGTTGCCGCCGCCCTCGGCGTTCAGGCCGTGGCAGCTGGCGCAGCCGACCGCGAAGAGCTTCTTGCCCTCTTCGATCTGCTGGGACTGGGCCGAGTTGTCCGCGACCGCGTTGTCAGGGGCGAAGGCGGCGTACGCCGAACCCACTGCCAACAGGCCGAACAGGAGCACGACGAGGCCGGCTGACCGGTGCCGTCGTCGCGCGGAGAGAAAGCGCGCCGGTGACAAGGAAAGTCTCTTCTCACTCATTTGAGCAGGTAGATGGTCGCGAACAGGGCGATCCAGACCACGTCGACGAAGTGCCAGTAGTACGACACGACGATCGCCGAGACGGCCTGTTCGTGGGTGAACTTACGAGCCATGTACGTCCTGGCCAGGACGTACACGAAAGCGATGAGACCGCCGGTCACGTGCAGACCGTGGAACCCGGTGGTCAGGTAGAAGACCGACCCGTACGGCGACGACGAGATCGACAGGCCCTCGTGCAGCAGGGCCGCGTACTCGGTCACCTGGCCGGCGATGAAGACCGCGCCCATGATGTACGTGAGGATGAACCACTCACGCATACCCCACTGGCGGACGTTCAGCAGCGAGCCGGTCCGGCCCACCTTGCCGTGCTCGGCGGCGAACACACCGGCCTGGCAGGTGAACGACGACGCGACCAGGATGAACGTGTTCACCGAGGCGAACGGCACGTTCAGCATCTCGGTGGACGCCTGCCACAGCGTCTCCGTACCCGGAGCGGCGGCAGCGGTCGTCACCGACCGGATCGTGAAGTACGCCGCGAACAAGGCGGCGAAGAACATCAGTTCGCTCGAGAGCCAGACGATCGTGCCGACACTGACCATGCTGGGACGGTCGTGGTGTCCGTGTTCACGAGACGCTGGGAGCGCGGTTGCAGTGGCCACGCGGTCATTATGTCGGTCGGCGAATCAGTTGCCACGACCACCCCCATGCATGTCGCAGACTCACGCTTTCTACTGTTGAAGCGTGCTTCCCCTCCACGCCACGCCGGGCGACCAGATCGCACCGCTCACGCCGGTCCGGCTGCTGACGGCCTGGACGTTCGAACCGGTGTTACTCGGCGTGATCGTCGTACTGGCTGCGCTCTACCTGTACGGCGTCCACCGGCTCCGCGCGCGGGGTGACAAATGGTCCCGCGGACGGACGTTCGCGTTCGTCGGACTGGGCCTGGGAAGCGCCGTGATCGCCACCCAGTCAGCGCTCGGCACGTACGACACGGTGCTGCTGAGCGTCCACATGGCTCAGCACATGGTCCTGTCGATGCTGACGCCGCTGATGATGGCGCTCGGCGCGCCGGTGACGCTGGCCCTGCGGACGCTGCCGCCCCAGCCGCGGAAATGGTTGCTCTCCGTGTTGCACTCGCGGTTCGCGAAGGTGATGTGCTTCCCGCTGATCGGCTTCACGCTGTTCGTCCTGAGCCCGTGGGCGCTCTACTTCAGCGGCTGGTACGACGCCACGCTGCGATCGACCGCGCTGCACGACCTGCTCCACGTGCACTTCATCCTGGTCGGCGCACTGTTCTTCTGGCCGCTGCTCGGGCTCGACCCGGTGCCTGGCCGGGTGATCTATCCGTTCCGGCTGATCATGACGTTTCTCACGCTGCCGTTCCACGCCTTCCTCGGCATCACGATCATGTCCGCGAGCACCCTGATCGCCGAGGACTGGTACACCAGCTTCGACCGGGCCTGGTCGCCGTCGCCGCTGCGCGACCAGTACATCGCCGGCGGTCTGCTGTGGGGCTCCGGCGACATCGTCGGGCTGATCTTCTTCGGGGTGCTTTTCGTCCAGTGGGTGAAGGAGTCGCAGCGTGAGGCACGCCGCGAGGACCGCCGGCTGGACCGGTTGGAGGAACAGGCTCGCCGGAGTGGACAGGCGCCCCGGTAGCATTCGCGGTGTTGTTCGCTTGTCCACTGGTCACTGACACACAGCTTGGGATGGATCGATGAGTTCAGAGCGTCCGCTGAAGGTGCTCGTCTACAGCGACGACCGTACGACCCGGGAATCCGTCCGGCTGGCGCTCGGCAAGCGGCCGGCCGCCGACCTGCCCGTCGTCGAGTACGTCGAGTGCGCGACCGAGCCGGCCGTGATCAAGACCATGGACAAAGGCGGGATCGACCTGGCCATCCTGGACGGCGAGGCAGTGCCGGCCGGCGGGATGGGCATCGCCCGGCAGTTGAAGGACGAGATCTTCCAGTGCCCGCCGGTGCTGGTCATCACCGGCCGCCCGCAGGACGCCTGGCTGGCCACCTGGTCCCGGGCGGAGGCCGCGGTCTCGCACCCGATCGACCCGGTCCGGATGGCCGAGGTCACCGCGGACCTGCTCCGGCAGCGGCTGGCCACGCTGCCCGCCACGACCGCCTGATCCTCCATGGCCGCGTACAGCTGGCCCCAGGTGCTCAACCCGCTGCTGCGGCGCGAGGACCTGGACGCCTCCGCCACAGCTTGGGCGATGGAGCAGATTCTGTCCGGCGCGGCCTCGCCGGCCCAGCTCGCCGGGTTCGTGATCGCGCTGCGGTCCAAGGGCGAGACGGTCAGCGAGGTTGAGGGCCTGGTCGCGACCATGCGCGACTTCGCCACCAAGATCACGGTCCCGGGCCGCACCCTCGATGTCGTCGGCACCGGCGGTGACCAGGCCCACACTGTGAACATCAGCACGATGTCCGCGATCGTCGCGGCCGGCGCCGGGGCCAAGGTGCTCAAGCACGGCAACCGCGCGGCCTCGTCGGCGTGTGGTGCGGCCGACGTTCTCGAGGAGCTCGGCGTACCGCTCGACCTGACCGCGGCACAGGTGGCCGAGGTGGGGGAGCGGGCCGGGATCACGTTCTGCTTCGCGCCGGCGTTCCACCCTGCGTTGCGGCATGCCGCCGTACCGCGGCGTGAGCTGGGGGTACCGACCACGTTCAACTTCCTCGGCCCGCTGGCCAACCCGGGCAATCCGTCCGCGCAGGCGGTCGGCGTCGGCGACGGCCGGATCGCCGGGCTGATGGCCGGGGTGCTGGCGCGGCGCGGGATCGACGCGCTGGTGTTCCACGGCGACGACGGCCTCGACGAGCTGACCACGCGGACGACGTCGCAGGTATGGACGGTCGGCGGGGGAGCGGTGGAAGGGCCTTTCACGCTGGATCCGCGGGAGCTCGGGATCGAGCCGGTGTCCGCGGACGCGTTGAAGGGTGCCGACGCTGCATTCAACGCGAAGGTCGTACGGGCGTTGCTCGACGGCGAGCCGGGGGCGGTGCGGGACGTCGTACTGCTGAACGCCGGTGCGGCGCTGGCGGCGTACGCGCCGACGGACGAGCCGCTGGTCAGCCGGATCCGGGCCGGGATGTCCAAGGCCGCGGAGGCGATCGACTCCGGTGCCGCGAAGGGCGTGCTGGACCGCTGGATCGCTGCCTGCGCTTCGGTGCGGTAGGTCTTTGATTGATCAGGGCCGGCGGGATGGTTCCCGCCGGCCCTTCTCGTCTACTGGCTGATCTTGATCTGGCTGACCTTGTAGCGCCAGACGTTCTGCCACGCCGGAGTGGAGCCGGCGATGTCCGCGATCGAGACGGCCGCGGTCTTGTTGTCGCCGCGGTCGATCACCGCGATCATGATCGTCGAGAACGTCTCCTTCAGCGGCGGCTGGTTGACCGCGATCCGGGCGGTGATCTCGTGGCCCGGGTGCCCGTCGACGGTGATCGGCTTGTGCGTCACCGCGGAGATCTTGGCGTTCTTGTCGTACAGGTTGATGACCGCCCGCGAACCCGCCTGGCTCGCCGCCTCCTTGCGGCCGGCCGCGGTGTTCACGTACTTGATCGTCGGCGCCAGCTGGCCGAACGTGACCAGGTTGCCCCAGCTGTTCTTCTTGCCGTCGTAGTTGGCGTGCACGGTGAACCAGACCGCGGTCCCACCCCACAGCCCGGTCCGGTCGTACTCGCCGGTCCACGCCGAGCTCATGACCGGCATCATGTCGCCGTTCCCGGCCCGCATCTCGGTCCCGAGCACCTTGCCGGTCGGCGTCGGCGTCTCGGACGGCTTGGCCGGCGGATCAACCGTCTCCATCGGCGTCTGCCCACCCTGCGGCAACGCGACCGGCGTCACCGCATCAGCCTTCGTCCAGATCCACCCGACACTGATCCCAGTAGTAGCCAACGCAGCCACCACCAGCACCAACGCCCCCACCAACCGAGCCCGCATCCCCTCGACCCCGGCCTTACCAGGCCCCCCACCATCGCCCCCCGGCACCCGCTGCCCGCGCCCACCACGACCGCCGGCCCCAGCCTGCCGCCCAAATGAGCCCTGGCCCGCCATTCCCTGCCGCGCACCAGCCTGCTGCCCGTACGCCGCCTGCCCGCCCTGCTGTGCGTACGCCGGCTGTCCGGCCTGCTGTCCCTGCGACGCCTGCCCGGCCTGCTGTCCCTGCGACGCCTGCCCGGCCTGATGTCCCTGCGACACCTGCCCGGCCTGCCGCGCGTACCCCGCCTGCTGCGCCGCCGACATCTGCCCGGCCTGCTGCCCGTAAACCGGCTGCCCAGCCTGCTGCCCCTGAGTCGGCTGCCCAGGCGCGTATGACGGCTGTCCTGGCTGGTGCACGCCGGGCGGCCCCTGCGGCTGTCCGCCGTGCGGGGCCTGCCCCTGACTGCCGTACGGGCGCTGTCCCTGGCCCGGCGCGTAGTTGCCTCCAGGCTGCCCGCCCTGCGGTGACCCGTGCGGCGGCGCCGCGTGCAGTGGCCCACCGTGCTGCCCCTGCTGAGCCCCACCACCCGGCTGCTGCCCATACAGCCCCTGCCCAGCCTGCTGCGCCTGCCCCAGCTGCTGCCCGTGCTGTGCCTGACCGGCCTGCGGCGGGTGCCCGTACTGCGCCTGCTGCGGCTGTCCGTGCTGCGGCTGTCCGTGCGGAGCCTGCGCGTGCTGCGCCTCTCCCGGCTGTGCCTGCCCACGCTGCGGAGCCTGTCCGGGCTGCTGCGCCCGCGGCTGTTGCCCCGGCTGCTGTTGGCTCAACTGCTGCTGCGCCCACGACTGCTGTCCCTGTGGCTGCTGAGGCCGTTGACCTTGCGGCTGCCCTTGCTGCCCGCCAGCCTGCTGCGCGCCGAATTGCTGCGCACCCTGCTGTTGCGAAGCCTGCTGCTGGGCAATCTGCTGCTGCGCCCAGGACTGCTGCTGACCCTGCGGTGCCGAGTGCTGCGGATCCTGCTGCTGATACGGGTTCGCCTGTCCCCGCCGCTGCCCAGGACCCCCGTCGGAGCTCGCCGACGGCGAAGGCGGCGGCGCAGGAGCCGGCGACTGCCCAAACAACGCATCCGACGACCCACCCGCCTGCTGCCCGGTCACTTGCTGCTGCCCGGTCACCCGCGAGTCACCCGGCGTTGACCCGGCAGCTCTCCGGGCACCGACGTCCTGTCCCGCCACAGGCGAGTCACCAGTCGCCGACCCGGCAGCACCCAGGCTGCCGGCACCCTGTGCCGCCGTACGCGGGTCGCCGGTCGCCGCTCCGGCCGCACCCAGGCCGTCGGCACCGCGTCCCGGCGTACGCGCGCCAGGTGTCGAGTCGGCGGCAGTCCAGTCGGCTGTGGACTGGTGCGGCGTACCTGAGTCGGCGCTGGGCGCCTCGGGGGTGGGCCAGGTGGTTGGGGCTGGTGGGGCTTGGGGGGTGCCGGCCAGGGGGTCGGCTGGGGGTTGGTCGGGTGGGTACGCCTGTGGGCCCGGCGGCTGGTGCGGGGGTGCACTGTGCCGCGCCGGGGGCCGCTGGGGCGGTTGGGGGGTCTGGTCTTCGTTCTCAGCCAACGTTGATTCCCTTGTAGGCCTGGCTCTCGGCCGCCCTCAGATCCGGCCGGTTGGTGGGGATGTCGCTGATGTACGCGACTGCTGTGCCGTCACCGAGGTCGAAAACGGCCACCGTCAGGGTAAGCACCCGGGCGGTCAACTTCGGCGACTTCGCGGTCACAAGCTGCTGGAAGTACCAGCCCGACTTGTCCGACCGCTTCACCGCGCCGTTGCTGACGGTCTTGAACGTCACCGGGATGTCTCCGTACATCGAGGTCCGCAACTGGATCGACAGCGCCGCCGCGGTCGCCTTCGGGTCGCCGTTGAACCCGGAGCCGGTGCCGAGCGCGCCGACGAAGATGTCGGCGTACCAGTCGTTCTTGCCGTCGAAGTTCTCCTGCAGCAGCACGTACTGGCCGCTGGAGTTGAGCAGCTGTGAGACGAGCCGCTTGCGATCGGACCACGGCGGGTTGCGGCGCGAGAACGAGATCGCGTCGGAGGAGATCCGGGCGCCCTCGTGGAGCTTCGGGTTCTTCGACTGGCCCGGCTTCGTGCTGCTCTCGCCGGACGGCTGGGTGGTCGGCTGGCTCCCGGTCGGCTGACTCGTCGGCGTGGTGTTGCCCGGGCCCGCCTCGTCGTCACCGGGCGAGGTGATCAAGAACACGGCCGCCACGATCAACATCACCAACGCCACAGCCCCCGCCACAACCAGCGGCGTCCGTCCCCCTAGCCCTCCACCCCCACCGCTCGTCTTCGTGCCCTTCCCCGGGCCTTTCTTCCCCTTGCCGCCCTTGCTCCCCCCACGCGTGTCAACCCGCTGCTCGCCCCAAGCAGCCCCCTGCTCACCCCAAGCACCACCTGCAGCCCCCTGCTGCCGCTGCCCCCACCCACCAGACTCCTGCCGCACCTCACCCAGTTGCTCCCCCCAAGCCCCACCCTGCTGCTGCCCCCCATGCAACCCAACCCACGGATCAGCCGCCCCCTGCGACTCACCCGCCTGCTCACCCCATCCAGCACCCGCACCCTGCTGCTGGCCCCCTTGCTGCTCACCCCACGGGCCGGCTGCGCCCTGCTGCTCGGCCCATGCGGTAGCCGCGCCTTGCTGCTGGGCGCCTTGCTGTTCGCCCCATGGGCTGGCGGTGCCTTGCTGCTCGGCAGTCTGCTCGCCCCACGAACTGGCTGCACCTTGCTGCTGACCCGCCTGCTCACCCCATCCAGCAGCCGCGCCCTGCTGCCCGGCGCCTCCTTGCGCACCCCATGCGCTGGTCGTCCCCTGCTGGTCGGCAGTCTGCTCGCCCCATGCGGTTGCTGCGCCCTGTTGCTGGGCGCCTTGCTGTTCACCCCATGGGCTGGCTGCGCCTTGCTGCTCGGTCGCCTGCTCACCCCATGCGGTAGACGCTCCAAGATGCTGGGAGACT
>NZ_JBFAHB010000072.1:0-47602 GCF_040653975.1 Kribbella sp. NPDC050820 | reverse complement strand
TCCATCAGGGGCCTCCTTCGTCGTGAAACGCGAGCAACCCCAGCATCCGCCGGGAACCCACGAGGAGCGGAGGCCCCGCTCCTTCATCGCATCAGGGCCTGTTTTCGTGCTGGTGGCGGGTGCAGGGTTCGAACCTGCGTAGGCATACGCCGACAGATTTACAGTCTGCTCCCTTTGGCCGCTCGGGCAACCCGCCAGGGTGCTGCCGGTTCGTGAACCGGCGTGGGAGACGATACAACAGACAGTGCCCCTGACAGCAAATCGGAAAGGAACTGCCCATGGCATCGGAGTCCTCCTTCGACATCGTGAACAAGGTCGACCGTCAGGAGGTGGACAACGCCGTGAACCAGGCGGCGAAGGAGATCAGCCAGCGGTTCGACTTCAAGAACGTGGACGCCGGGATCAAGTGGTCCGGTGAGGCGATCGACATGCAGGCGAACACCGAGGAGCGGGTGAACGCCGTACTGGACGTGTTCAAGGACAAGCTGGTCAAGCGGCAGATCTCGCTCAAGGGCCTGGAGGCGGACGACCCGAAGTTGTCCGGCAAGATCTACAAGATCAACGCCTCGATCAGCGCCGGCATCACCCAGGAGAACGCGAAGAAACTGTCGAAGCTGATCCGCGACGAGGGTCCGAAGGGCGTCAAGGCCCAGATCCAGGGCGAGGAGCTCCGCGTCTCGAGCAAGAGCCGCGACGACCTGCAGGCCGTCCAGGCCCTGATCAAGTCCCAGGACCTCGACTTCGCGGTCCAGTTCGTCAACTACCGCTGACCGCGGCCCGACGCCAGCCGACGCCGGGCGCCGGGGGAGCGGCGGGCCACGCCGGACGCCCAGGCCATCACAATCGCCCGTTCGCGGCGAATCCGCGCCTGCCGAGCCGGCCAGCCCCACATTGTGGTGGCCTGGCGATCCGCAGGCCCGAGTCAGCGCGCGTTGAGGTCGTGCAGCCCGAAGTGGAGTTGCAGGTCGCCGGACTGGTCCGTCCAGAGGGCCTCGGCGTCCAGGACGGCGGATGACACCACGCGGGCTTCCTTCACGAGGTCTGGGTGGTGGTTGAAGGAGGGCCAGGGGAGTACGGGGTAGTTGTGGTGCTCGCCGCACTGGCGGATCAGGGCGGTGTCCCCGACTGCGGCCGGTGGAAGGGTCTCGTCGGCCCAGGACCAGAGCCAGGTCGACTCGGCGAGGCTGACTGTGCCGAGCAGGGTAAGCCGGGCGGTGCAGAAGACCTCCCCGTGGCGGGAGCACGCGATAGTGGCCTGCTCCAGATCCCAGTGGTACTGCGCGTCGTCGCCGAGGCGGTCGATCAGGTGTTGCTGGCCGGCCGCGGCGCGCGCAGTTGCTTCTCGTACGACGTCTTCCCAGTCGCTGTGATCGTGGTCCACCGGCGGATCGTGTCAGGTCCCGGGGCCAATTCCGTGGTCGGATCGGGCTGGAGCGGGCATGCTGGCGGGCGTGCGGGTGACGTTGATGCGGCGGTGGTTGCTCGAGGACTTCGGGCTGGGTGTGATGGACATCGCACCGGTGGGCCATGGGGCCGATGTCGCGGCTCAAGTGTGGAAGGTGCAGACGGTCGCCAACACGTATGCAGTGAAGTGGAGCGCGGCGGGGACCAACACCGGGCATCAGGTAGCCGCGTTCCTGGCGGACAGTGGGATCGAAGGCGTGCCGGAGCTGGTCCGGACAGTCGACAGCGGGCTCTGGAGCTTCCACGGGAAGAAGCGCCTGACCGTCACGCCGTGGATCGACGGAACGCGCGCCGCGGAGACCGGGCTCACCGCAGAGCAGTGGACCCAGTACGGCGTACTCCTCAGACGGGTCCACGCCGCAGAGCCGCCCGAACGCCTCCGCAACGCGCTGCCCACGCGCAGCCCGGTAGACGCCCGCATCCCGCAGTTGGCCGAGCAGATCGACACCCGGCTGACCACAGAGCCGCCGGAGGACGAGCTGGAAGAGGAGCTCGCGGCCGTCTGGAAGCAGCACGAGGACACCATCACCAGACTGCTCACCACCCGGCCGCCGGAGCCCACCGGCCGACGAGTCGTGTGCCACGCCGACCCGCACCTGGGCAACGTCCTCGTCAACGACAGCGTCCACCTGATCGACTGGGACGACGTCGTACTCGCACCACCTGAGCAAGACCTCATGTTCCTGCTCGGCGGCATGGGCTCCCTCGGCCCCACCACCCCCGAGCACCGGTCAGCCTTCTTCAAGGGGTACGGCGACCTCGAGCCCGACCCGGACGCGGTCACCTACTACCGCCACGCCAGAGCCGTGGAAGACGTCGTGCTGTGGGCCGAGCAGGCCATCACCGGACCAGACCGCGAGGACTCGCTGAGCATCCTCAGAGGAGTCCTCGGGCCTGGTGGTCTCGCCCACCTCGCGGCCAACGGAAGCGGCTAGCGGAGGCGGTGGCTGACCCAGTTGGCGACGTCGGTGCCCAGTGCGTCGCCGTCCTCCATGGCGTGCCGGAAGTGCAAGCCGGACAGGATCCGGGCCTCTGTCACGTCGGCACGGACCGCGGAGAGCCGGCTGTAGGTCCGAGTAGTCCCAGTGACCTGGCTCTCGACCGTCAGCGAGACCTTGTCGGTGTGGAAGTAGGCCTGCAGCGCCCGTGTCGCCGATGCGGTGAAGCAGGCGTGGCCGGACGGGTAGTCCGGGTGGTTGGCGCCGAGCAGCGGCTGCCAGGTCGGGTCGGCCGTCGTACGTGGGTTGCCGTCGGTGTCCGCGCGCTGGATGGCGTGGACCGGCCGCCAGAAGCGGTAGTAGAACTTCGCCTCCCAGCAGGCCGTCAGCGCGTCACCACTGCTGACGTGGACCAGCGCCAGCATCCGGGCTGCCTCGGGCAGCGACAGGCGCCGATCACTCGCCAGCCGCAGGAGCGCACGGCTCCACTGCTGGGCAGCCTGCTCCGACCAGAACATCGCCGTCTCGGTCCCCCAGGCGCTACGCGTCGTACTGTCCTTGCGGCCGATCGAAGCGACCTCGGCCACGTCCCGCGCGTACCGCTTGCTGGTCAGCGCATCCGGACCGTCCGGCCGGAACTGCGACCGCGACCGCAGCGTCAGCGGCCTGACCTTCGTCAGCACTAGGTCAACCGGTGGCGTCGCCGCAGTCGGTTCCCACACGCCAGGACCCGGCTTGCGCTGCACGTACGGCACCTGGTTGTCCAGACCGTCCCCCGCCCGCCAAGCGAGTACGGCGTCCGCCACCGCACGCCCGAGCGCGATCCCACGCGTCTTGGCCTTCCCGTCCGGCACACCGGCCAGGTAGTCGGCGTACGTCGTCTCCAGCGACACAGCCGGCACCCGAGCCTTCAGTACGTCGTACGTCGCTGTGGCAACCGCGGCCGCGGCCGACGCGTGCCGGTCCGGACGGACGGCGGCCACGTATGGCCGGCCATGTCCCAGTCCGGCGACAGTGTCGGCGATCGCGATGTGCACGATCCCCATCAGCATCTCGGAGCTGGCCGGCGGCCGTCCGGTGACGATCGCCTGCGTCGCCACCCGGCTCCAGTCGAGCACCGGGGCGGCAGACGGCGCCTTGGCGGTAGCAGTGGGCGACAGCCCGACTGCACTGAGCGCGAAGGTGGCCAGCAACGCCGGCCACCTCCACCTGTGTCGTGCCCTCACCGGGACCCCACGGCCGCGATGCGCGGCACTCGGCGTCCGGCGATCGCCGTGACGACAGTCGCCGCGATGGCTGCGAGCAGCATCAGGCCGACTACCTGCAGCAGCGACAGGCCGGTCTCGACGACGACGGTCGGCTGTGCGGCGACGCCACCGTCGTACGACGGCGGGATCGCCGTGTCCGGGTCCTCCGGTGGCAGCTTCGCGTACGCCGTACCGGACAGTGCGACGATGGTGACGAGCAGCGTGGTCGCCAGTGCGGCCAGGCGAGACAGCGGTTTCATGAGTTTCCTCCCCATTCGTGGAAGTCCCGTCGGCGGAACGTCCTGTCACCAACCGTCGCCGCGACGGGCCGGTCGCAGCCATACGCAGTTCGACGTATTCGCCCGCCGCCGTTCCGGGCTTAGCCTGGCTGCAGGGAGGGGTACGTCATGGTGGAGCAGCTGACCGTCACCGAACGCGACCTGCGCAGGATGTTCGACGTGATCGACCGGGGGCGGGAGGCCGGGCCGGACGAGGTGTACCCGCGGGAGTTGATGCGGGCACTCGCCGAGCTGATCCCGGCCGACGACGTCACGTTCCAGGTGAGTCGTCCTCTGGAGCGCGAGTTCGTCGCGCTGGAGGAGGTCGTCGAGGAGGAGGTCGTCATCGAGGACGGCTGGGAGGAGCTGTTCTGGCAGTCCTACTGGTACGCCGACGTGTGCAGCCGGCCGCAACGCACCGGTGACTACGAGAGCGTCTGGAAGGTCTCCGACTACCTGTCCGCGGCTCAGCTGGGGAGGTCGCCGGTCGGGGAGTGGTTCCGGCTGAACGGCGTCCACAGCGAGATCGCCGTGCCGTTCCCGGCGACTGGCGCCGAGGATCGCCGGCTGCTGCTGTTCCGAGGCACCGGCCCCGACTTCACCGAGCGCGAACGGCTGCTGCTGCGGATGCTCCGCCCGCACTTCATCGAGGTCCACCGCGCGCTGGAACGCCGGCGGGCCGGCATCCCGGACCTGACCAACCGCCAGCTGGAACTGCTCCGGCTGGTCGCCGCCGGCCACAGCAACACCCAGATCGCCCGTCGCCTCTTCGTTGCCGAAGGCACCGTCCGCAAACACCTCGAGAACATCTACGAACGCCTGGGAGTCACCAGCCGCACCGCCGCCGTGGCCACCGCGTTCCCCCTGTCCGCCTGATCAGGACGTCAGGCGTGCCGCATCCAGATGTTCGGTTCGCGGTAGATGCCGGTGTCGGCCGCCCGATCGATCTCGAGCAGCGTGAGTCCGTCGGGGATGACGTAGGAGCCGGAGGCCGGCAGAGCCAGACCGGTCCACTTCTCCCAGTCGGCGACGCTCCCCGTCATGTTCTGTGAGTACGGCGCGGCCGCGAGGATCGTCGCCCCGAGGCGGACATGCGTGCGCACCCACGGGTCGAGCGGCAGACCGTCCTCGCGCGTCCACGTCATGAAGGTCTCGATCGGCGTCAGCGGGTAGCTGGACTTGAGCGTAGGCCGGACCGGCGCGATCACCTTGGGCAGCCCACCGGCCGCCGCCCGCTCCCGCACCGCCGTGATCACCCGGCCGGCATGCCCGCGCCCCTGCTCGTCGGACCGTACGGCGGCCGCCATCAGCACGAACGTGTCCGGTACGACGCCTTCCTCGTACGACGTCACCGCCCGCACCATCGCGTCCGTGAACCCACCCGGCAGGTCGTCGACCGTCCCGTCCCACGCGATCGGTACACCCCAGCAGCCCGCAACGAGTCGCCGGTCCTCCGTGACCAGGTAGAACTCCCAGCCCTGGAAGTACTCCCGCCGCCGGTCGGCGTACTTCCGCACCTCCAGGTCGTGGAAGATGAACTCCGGCCACTCCTCCGCGAACCGCTCGCTGGCCTCGGCATCCAGTTCGGGCGCATCCGCGACCGGTATCAGCTCGTACATGCGCCGAACGCTAGACGCCAGAGACACCCCCGGCCACTGCGTTTCGCACTGCGCGCGGCGATCCGCCGAGCTCGCGGCGGCAGGTCTTGTTGAAGGCCTGCAGGTCCGGGATGCCGACCGAGGCGGCGACCGCCGGGATCGAGAGCGTCGACGAGACCAGCAGGTGCCGGGCGCGGGCCATCCGGCGGCGGCGGATGTAAGCGATCACGGTCAGGCCGGTCTCCGCGTGGAAGAGCCGGGTCAGGTGGTTGTGCGAGACGCCGGCCATCCGGGCCAGCGCCGGGATCGTGAGCGGCTGGGCGAGGTTCGCCTCGATGTGGGCGATCGCCGCCGACACCGCCGGGTGGGTCGCGTCCTGCGCACTGGCCGACGACCCGAGCTCTGCGATCCGCCACAACGCCGTCCACACCTCGGCCGTCACCCGCGCGGACCCCGACGGCAACGCCTCCAGGGCCGAGCGCAGCAGCTCGGCCAGCACCGGCGCGGCCGAGCCCGCGTCCTGGACGACAGGCAGGTACGACGGTTCGCCGGCCAACGTCGGCCGGAAGTGCGCGTAGAGGTGCTCGGACCGGCCGCGGTAGTCGAACTGCACCAGCGTCCCGGCCGGCGTGAGGCTGACGTACCCCGGCGCCACCGCGTACGCCGTACCGTCGACGGTCAGCTCGGCGGAGTAGCTGTAGAGGTGCAGCTGCCACAAGTCCGGCAGCCGGAACACGTCGCGCAGGCTGCGGACGCCGTGAATCCCGGCGCCGACGCTCACCACCTCCGGCGGCGCGGCCAAGTGCAACGCGATCATGGGGAGAAATTACCACTAGTGGTGATCACGTCCCACGCGCGACAACGCTGTCTCGCCATAGCCTGGTGGAGTAGTTACCACTACCCCGAGAGGGAGACTCATGCCCCATCCGCATCGCAAGAACCTGCTCACCTCGGTTCAGATGGCGCATTTCGTGGCCACCGGGTCGCTCCGGATGGACGCCGTCGTTCCGGACGACATGAACCAGCAGGCGATCGAGGTCCTGAAGGCCGGCATCCCCGGCGTCGCGTACGGCACCCCGCTGTCCGAGGCGTTCGAGGACAGCGAGTTCGTGCAGCGGCTGGTGCAGCTGCCCGAGGTCGCCGGCGCCATCCACAGCCTGGTCGGGCCGGAGCCGACCGTCGACCACCACGCCGTGCACATCCGCAAGGCGAACGAGGGTGAGGCGCAGAACCTGCACGGGGACGCGATCATCGACGTCCGCCCGGACGCGTTCGACGTCCAGCTCATGTACTACCCGCAGGACGTGACGCTCGAGATGGGCGGCACCCTGAGCGTGCCCGGCAGCCACCTGCGCCGGACCAACGAGTCCGACACCGGCCGGTACCAGAACCTGCTCGGCCAGACCCGGCTGACCTGCCCGGCCGGCACCGTGCAGTTCCTGCACCACGGCATCTGGCACGGCGGCCGCAAGAACGACAGCGCCATCGACCGCTACATGTTCAAGATCCGGTTCAACCCGACCGTCCGCCAGGTCCGGCTGTGGAACACCGAGGACCTGTACGACGACGAGGTCGCGCGCGAGCTCAAGCAGACCTTCCCGTGGTACGAGAACGCCACCGGCCGGCTGGAGATCTACAACCGGGTCAAGTTGTGGCAGGCCATCACCGGTGACGACACCATCGACCCGGACTACTGGGTCACCCGGGTCTCGAACCGCCCACAGCGGGTCGTCGCCCAGCGCAGTCTCAACCCGCACGCGAAGAGGGAGATGGTATGACCGCCACCGCTAGCGAAGCAGCCCAGCAGACCACAGTCCGCCAGCAGGTGCTGGTGCTGTACCTCGCCTCCTCGGCGCTGGACGCCCGGGTCGTCGGATGGTCGACGTACGACGGCACCGGCGCGACGTCGCCGACGACAGGGGACAGCGACGTCCCGCCGTACCCGACCGGTCTGGACGCGCTGAAGGACGGCTGGCGGCTGTTCCAGGCTGCGCAGCTGCTGCCGCCGTTCCCGGGGCACGAGTACGACGTGTCGTTCCTGAAGCACGAGTTCTTCTTCGAGAAGCTCGTCACTGCGTAGTCACTGTGTAAACAGCCCGTGCTGCATCGCGTACAGCGCAGCAGCGGCTCTGGTCGACACACCGATCTTGCCGTAGATGTGCTGGACGTGATGCTCCGCAGTACGGCGTGACACCACCAGCTCGTGCGCTATGCCTGCGTTGGACGTGCCGCGAGCGAGCAAACGCAGTACCTCGATCTCCCGCTCGGTGAGACCGGCGGGACGGCTCATCCGGCGGCCGGGCACCTGTTGCCCGGCCGCCGCGAGCACAGCCTTCACACAACGGTCGTCGAGTCTCCCGGCCGCGACCTGCGCCAGGATGATCTCCGCAGCACCCTCAGCCGAGTGCGCTGCCCGGTGCGGCCGGTCCTGCCTCAGCGCCTGGTAGCAGTCCGCCGCAGCAAGGATCCGCGCCGCTGTCGACAGCTCACCACCCTTGGCCTGGCGCGGATAGCCACTCCCGTCGAGCCGCTCGTGATGGAGAGCCGCCAGTACGCCGACGGGCTCCAGCACTCGCGACCGGGCCAGGATCCGCTCCGACTGGTACGGGTGCAGGCGCACCTTCTCCCAGTCCGCCCGCCGCAGCAGTCCGGGCCGTTCCCACACCGCTGTCGGCACTGCGACCCGTCCGAGGTCGTGCAGCAGGGCCGCACGTCGCAGTGTCGCCCGTTCGGCGTCTTCGAGGTGCAGTAGCCGCGCAGCCTCGTCTGCCAACGTCGCAACGCCAGTGGAGTGGCCGAAGAGGTACGGCGACTTCAGGTCGACGAAGTACGCGAACGTCCGGGCCAGCTCGTCCAGATCGCGGGTAGTGCCCCACGGACGCGGCTCGGCGTCCAGAACCGCTTGCCACACGTCGATCTCGTCCAGGTCGTCGACCAGGCTGTCGTCGTACTCGGCGACCACGAACGGGTCGAGCCAGGTGCCACGTCGCTTGATCAGGGTCTTCTGTCCGGCGATGACCGCTTGGGTGGCGACCTCGGCGATCCGGGTGGCGACGTGGATCTCCTTGCCTGCCAGGCCTTTCGGAGTTCCCTTGCCGTCCCAGCGCTCCAGGTTCTGGTAGAGCGCCTCGGCAGTGGCGTGGCCCAGGCCCAGATGCGCGGCCAGCATGCTGCCCACTTCGCAGACGGCCAGCAGGAGGTTGTCCTCACTCGTCGTCATGGTGCGGGCGACGTACTGCAGACGCCGGATGCCGGCGCCTCTGCCGACGTGCATGAGGTAGTGGAGGGCCTCGCGGTGGCTGTTGGTGTCGGTGCGCTCGGCCAGCGGGCGCAGCTCGGCGGCGCGGGGTCCGGCGAGGTGGACCTCCTCGTGGGTGGTCGCCGTACAGCCGAGATGACGCAGCAGGGTGGCGTAGTAGACCGTGCGCTTGTCGTGGACACGCAGCCGGTCGGCGAGGCGCATCGCGACCAGGCAGCTGCGGATCGACTTCTCCGGCGGCTGTGCCATCGCGAGGTCGAGCGTCACCGACAGCGCGCAGAGCAGTTCGGCGAGCCGCACCTCCTGCTGTGCCATCGCACCTCCCCGCAGATGGGCAGATCTACCGATGCCCCTACCTCCCCCTACGGCCATTGTGAGCCTCATGAGCACAACGGCAACGTCCAAACCCCGCCTGGTGACCCCGCAGTTCGTGCTGCTGGGTTCGGCCGCACTGGCCTACTTCCTCGCCGACGGGATGCTCGTGCCCGCGGTGCCGCGGTACGTGGCGGGCGAACTTACCGGCGGTAACATCGCGGTCGGGCTGGCGGTGGCCGGGTTCAGCCTGTCCGCGCTGGTCCTGCGCCCGTGGGCCGGCCGGCTGGCGGATCGGCGCGGTCGCTCGATCGCGATGGTTGGCGGCGGCATCATCTTCGCCGCCTCGGTCGCGGGCTACGGCCTGACCGACTCGGTGTGGGAGCTCGCGGCGCTCCGGTTGCTGACCGGTGTGGGCGATGCGTTCTTCTTCGTCGGAGCCCTGACCGCGATGAGCGACCTGGCTCCTACCGAGCGCCGCGGTGAGGCAATCAGCCTGTTCTCGCTGTCCCTGTACGTCGGTCTCGCGCTCGGGCCGCCGATCGGCGAGGCGTTGGTCGGCGTCGGCTTCACCACGGTCTGGCTGGCCTCGGCCGGGTGCGCGCTGGTCGCCGTACTGCTTGCTCTGCGGGTGGGGGACACGCGTGAGCCGGTGGCGGCTTCGGTGGAGGCTGTTCCTGGACGGTTGCTTCCGCGGGCGGCCGTCATACCTGCGTTGTTGCTGCTGGCGTTGGTGTGGGGGATGGCGGGGTTCCTTGCCTTCGTGCCGTTGTACGCGCTCGACCTCGGGCTGCCGGGAGCCGGGTTCCTGCTGTTCGGCTTCGCGGGGATCGTCGTGGTGATCCGGAGTGCCGGGGCCCGCCTCCCGGACCAGTTGGGTGCGGCCCGGAGCGTCCGGATGTCGTTGCTGTGCACCACGATCGCGCTGGCGACGATCGGTCTCTGGCGGTCCGTACCGGGTCTCGTCCTGGGCACCGCCGTACTCGGCATCGGCGTCGCCCTCGGCACGCCCGCGATCATGACGCTCGCCCTCAACCGTGCCCCGGCCGCCGAGCGCGGCGCCGTCATGGGCGTCGTCAGCATGAGCATCGACCTGGCCCAGGGTCTCGGCCCCACCACCTTCGGCCTGGCCGCAGCCGCCACCACCCGCAACGGCGGCTTCCTGGCTGCGGCCTTGATCGCGGCCGCCGGCCTTGCGTTGGCGTGGCGGTCGGTTCGGCGCTGATCACGCCGGCTGCGTGCGCTGTGGACGGTCGCGGTGGCGGGCAACGGCGAAGGCGGTGCCGAAGGCTGCGCCGGCGAGAGCGAACCCGGCCAGCGCGCCGAGGACGGCCGTGCTGGCGTCGCCGGTACCCGGTGCGGCAACCGGGGCGAGCTCGTACTGCGGGTCGTACGCCGGGTAGTTGGGCGGTCCCTGCTCCACGATCGCCGGGGCGTTGGAGCGCTCGGGTACGTCGACGGCCGCGGCCGGGACGGCGGTTGCCGTCAGGGTGAGAAGGGCGGCTGCACTGGTCATCATCAATCGCTTGGACATGGTTCCTGCTCCTTGGCGTCGAGACCGCCGCTGGTGGCGGTTCGTCGTACCTGTTGTCGGCCCAGGCGGTATCGGCTCGGCTGGAGGTGGTATCGGATCGGTATCGCTCCCGTTGACGGACGGCGGCGGGCGGCCGACAGTCGAGGGGTGGGTATCGCCGTTCTCGGCCCGCTCACGATCGAGGGGGACCAGGGGAGACCGAAGCTGCTGGGACGACGCGATCGCGTCGTCCTTGCAGCTCTGGCCGTGCATCCTGGTCAGGCGGTCAGCGCCGAAGAGTTGGCCGACGTGGTGTGGGGCGAACGGCTACCGGCGTCCTGGCAGAAAGTGATCCAGGGCTGCGTCGTCCGCCTGCGCAAGGTGCTCGGCGCCGGCGCGATCGAGACCGTGCAGTTCGGCTACCGGCTGGCGCTGTCCATCGAGGAGATCGACGCCCTGCGGTTCGAGCACGCGGTGAGCCGCGCCCGCAGCCTGCTCGCCGCCGACGAGGCGGAACGGTCCGCAGTCGTGCTGGCCGACGCGCTGACACTCTGGCGCGGCAGACCGCACAGCGAGCTGGACGGCTGGGACGTCGCACGCATCGAGGTCGAGCGCTTGAGCGAGCTACGCCAAGCCGCCGAGGAACTGTACGTTGAAGCAGCCTTGCGATCGGGGCAGCACGACAAGGTGCTGGCCAAGGCGCGTGCCCTGGTCAGCGAGGCGCCGCTGCGGGAACGGCGATGGGCTCTGCTCGCAACCTCGCAGTACCAGACCGGGCAGCAGGGCGAGGCATTGCAGACAATCCGACGACTGCGCGCCGTACTGGATCGCGAGCTCGGTCTCGACCCGAGTCCCGGCATCGACGCGCTGGAGCAGGCCATCCTGCGGCAGGACCCCGCCCTCGTCGTCGACAGCGCACTACCCGAGCCCGACGCGGTCTGTCCCTACCGCGGCCTCGAGTCGTACGACGTGGAAGACGCAGACGGCTTCTTCGGTCGCAGCGCCGACATCGCCGCCTGTCTGCGCAAGCTGGCAGATACCGGCGTACTGGCGGTTGTCGGACCGTCGGGCTGCGGGAAGTCGTCGCTGGTGCGAGCCGGTGTGGCAGCGTCGTACAAGGCCGATGGCAAGCGGGTCGTCATCCTGACCCCGGGCGCGCATCCGGTCGCCGCCTTGGCTGCTGCAATGCCCAGGACCGGTGCGCCGCCGGTGCTCGTGGTGGATCAGTGCGAGGAGGTCTTCTCGCTGTGCCGGGATGCTGGGGAGCGCGAGACGTTCTTGTCGGCGTTGAGCTCGCACCAAGGCATTCTCATCGTGTCGTTGCGCGCGGACCGGATCGCCGACCTCTCCGCACATCCGGCGTTCGCGCGGACGGTCGAGCGCGGTCTGTACCTGCTGTCCGGGATGACGCGGGACGACCTGCGCTCGGCAATCGAGCGGCCGGCCCGGATGGCTGGGTTGACGGTCGAACCGGGACTCACCGACCTCGTGATCAACGAGGTCGCCGACCAGCCTGGCGCGTTGCCGTTGATGTCGCACGCGCTGGCGGAAACCTGGAAGCGGCGTGAGGGCCGGATGCTCACGGTCGCGGGCTACAACGCCTCCGGCGGGATCCGCGGCGCGGTCGCGCAGTCGGCCGAGCAGATCTACGAGCAGACGGCCGCCGAGCAACGGTCAGTACTGCGGGACCTCCTGCTCAGACTGGTCACGCCAGGACCGGACGGCGAGCCGATCCGCAGCCGGCTACCGCGACGTCTCGTCATCACTGGAGCCGACGACGACGCGATGGTCGACCGACTCGTCGCCTCGCGTCTGGTCACGAGCGACGACGGGGTCGTTGGCCTGGCCCACGAATCGCTCGCCCGCGCCTGGCCGCGGTTGCGCGACTGGCTCGACGACGACCTCGAAGGCCAACGCATCCTGCACCACCTCGCGGTCGCAGCCGATGCCTGGGACGACCTCGGTCGCCCGGACAGCGAGCTCTACCGCGGCAGCCGACTCGCCAAGGCGACCGATTGGCAGGAGCACACGAGCTCGACCCTGACCACGACCGAGCAGGAGTTCCTGGCCGCGAGCCGGCGGGCCTCACAGGCCGAGCTGCGTGCCGCCGAAGAACAGGCCCGCCGCCAACTCAGCATCAACCGCCGCCTCCGCATCGCCCTCGCCACCGGCGCACTCCTCCTCGTCGGAGCACTCATCGCCGGCTACATCGCCGCCGGCCAAGCCAACCGAGCCGACGAAGCCGCCACCAGCGAACTCGCCCGCCGCCTGGGTGCCCGCGCCCAACTCACCGAGGGCATCAGCCACTCCCTCCTCCTGGCCACCCACGGCGCCCGCCTCCAGTCCACCCCCGAAACCCAGGCCAACCTGACCGCCGCCCTCAACAAACGCCCCACCCTCCTCCGCTCCTGGCCGGCTCCCCACGGCCGCATCGAAAACCTCGAAGTCTCCCCAGACGGCCGCCGCGTCATCTCCGGCGACGACAAAGCCACCTTCCACCTGTACGACGCCGGCACCGGCCAAGCGCTCGAGTCGTACACCTTCGGCGCAATCCACGTCGACGAACCGAAGCTCACCACGCCCCGCTTCAGCCCGGACGGCAGTCTGGTCGCTGCGATCTCGGCGAGTCGCACCGGGGAACCTCTGGACCCGCAATGGCCGATCCGCCTGTTCCGGGCCGACACGCTGGAGCCCGTCGATCGGCAACCTGTGCTGCAAGAACCAGGTGGGCTGCTCTTCCACAGCCTCGCCTTCAGTGCCGATGGCAACCATCTCGCGGCCGGCGTGACCCAGGGCACCGGGCTGCCCGGTGACGCCGCCTTCGCCCTGGTCTGGAATCTCCGGACGACCGATCCGCCGCGTCAGGTGTCGTTGCCCAGTGGGGGGCAGGAGATCGCGCTCAACCCGAACGGCCAGGTCGTCTACAGTTCCTGGCCGCTCGCGGCGTACGACGTACCGAGCGGACGGAAACTGTGGCAACGTCCGGAGGTTCTCGGCGAGGGCGGGATCGAGGTCAGCTCGGGCGGCCGTCTCCTCGCGGCCCAGCAGTTCTCCTCGACCAGCGTGAGCCAGGCCGCAACGGTTCTGTTCGACGCCGCAACCGGCAAGACGGTCAGGGCACTGCACACCGAGGACGACTCGGCCAGGGGTTTCGCCTTCTCTGCCGACGGATCGACGATCGCGGCGGCTGAGCTCAGCGGGCAGGTCGTGGTGTGGGACGTGGCCACCGGCGCGCTGCTCGAACGGATCAAGACCGCGGAGGTGTCCTGGGCCGTCGACTTCAGCCCCGACGGCCGCACGCTGTACACCGGTGGGGACGAAGGGACTGTGCGGGCCTACGACCGCACTGGTCAGCGGCAGTACCTCCGCCGCATGCCGTCCGCGCCTGCACGTGACTACCTGCACGTCATTCCCTCCGACGACGGTCGGCGTACTGCGTATCTCTGGCGAGATGCCCGCGGCTCCTGGGTGAGCATCTCCGACACCGCCACCGGTCGTACGACGCCGCCGGCGAACCTCGGGCTCACCTTGAGTGCAGGTTTCTACCGGGTACCTGCCGCCTGGCAGTCGGACGGGGACCGCCTCGCGGTGTCGGACTCGACCAGAATCACGGTGCTCGACACCAGCACCGGGAAGGTGCTCGAGCGGGCCACGAGCACGCAGATCACGTCGATGGCGTACGTCGGGGATCAGCTGATGGTCGGTAGTTACCTGGGATACCGGCTGCTGGGCGCGGGACTCGCAGACGACGGGGTCGCCTTCAGCCGGTACGCGGACTGCTGTACGGCGCCGGCGCCCGACGGGCAGACCGCCGTGATCTTCCTGGACACCGTCGACTACGCCAGCGAGCAGTGGTGGCGGATCCGGGTCGCCACCGGCGAGGTCCTCTCCCAGGGCGGCCTGCCGCTCTCCCTCAACCACGCGGCCTACGCGCCGGACCGCAACGTGGTCGCCGTCACCGGCGGAGGCGGCGAGGTGATGACCATCGACCTGGAGCAGAGCGAGGAGAAGATCGCCCCGGCGATCACCCACTCAGCTCGCGGCCTGTTCGTCCGCTTCTCCCCGGACGGTTCCAAGCTGGTCTCCGGCGCCGAGGACGGCACTGTGAGCCTCTGGGACGCCCGAACACTCGAGGTCCTCGGCACGGTCTCGACCGCCGACGGCGTCCACCCACCCGTCGCCGCGATCCCCACCTTCGTCGACGGAAACGATGTCGTACGCATCGCGTCGTACGACGGCAAGGTCTACCAGTGGGACACCCGCCTCACCACCGCCATCACCCACGCCTGCACCATGGCCGGCCGCAACCTGACCCCCACCGAATGGACCCGGTCCTTCGGAGACCGCCCCTACGAAGAGACCTGCCCCTGACCGAGCGTTCGTCGTCAGCCGAAGACGTTCAGGAGGGTGGTGGTGAGGGTGCGGCGGGCTGTTGGGGAGAGGGCTGTGGTGAGGGCTTCGATGCGGGTGGTGAAGGCGTTGTGGGCGTCATGGGCCAAGGCCAGGCCGGGGGCGGTGAGCTCGATCTGGCAGGCGCGGCGGTCGGTCGGGTGCGGGATCCGGGCGACCAGGTCGCGGCGTTCGAGGCGGTCGACCATACTGGTCAGGCTCGAGCGCTCGATGCTCAGGATCCGGCTCAGGTCGGTCATCCCGAGCGGTCCGGCCAGGAGGACGCAGAGCAGGTGCGCCTGCTGCGGGGTGAGGCCGAGCGGCCGGCTCGTCTCGGCGTACAGATCCTGCAGGACGTGCATCGTCTGGACGAGCGCGCCCGCCAGTCCGATGTCGGTCGTCTGCGCTGTCGTGGTCGCCATACCTCCACTGTAGTCCGGAGCACGGACAGTTTGCGTGCCGGATAGTTCGTAGGGCTACTATTTAGGTGTACGAAGCATCTGGGCAAGGGGAGATCAGACCATGAACGTACGTTTCGGCTACGGCTCACCTGACAAGGTCCGCGACGTCGACCGGATCCTCCGGCTGGCCGCGCAGGCCGACCGCGAGGGCCTCGACCACGTCAGCCTCTCGGACCATCCGTACGTCGCCGACCTGCTGGACGGCTACGCCACGATCGCCTTCATCCTCGGCCGGACCGAGCGGCTGTCGGCGTTCGTCAACGTGACCAACCTGCCGCTGCGCCCGGCCCCGGTGCTCGCACGTACGGCGTCCGCGCTGTCGGCACTGTCCGGCGGCCGGTTCATCCTCGGCCTCGGCGCCGGCGGCGCGTGGAACCACATCACCACGATGGGTGTGCCCGAGTTGCGGCCCGCGCAGGCGGTCCAGGCCTTCGAGGAGGCGATGCAGCTCGTCCGCTCGATGTCCGACGGCGGCCGGCCGGCGCCGACGAAGCACTACCCGATCGGCCACCTCAAGCCCGCGACCGTCGCCGCGCCGCTGATCTGGACCGGGTCGAACGGCCCGAAGTCGCTCGCCGCGACCGGCCGCCAGGCGGACGGCTGGATCCCCGGCCACGCGGCGGACTGGCTGAGCGATCGCTACCGCTGGTCCCGCCCGATCATCGACGCGGCTGCCCTCGCGGCCGGCCGCAAACCGTCCGACGTCGCCACCGTCTACAACTTCCCGGGCGCGATCACGGCAACGCCGGTACGCCGTACCCGTGACGACGACGGCCGCTGGATCGGCGGCTCACCGGCGCAATGGATCGAGGAGCTCACCGACGCCGTGCTCAACCACGGCGCCGCCGGCTTCACCCTCTTCCCAACAGGTCCGGACTCCTACGACGTCCAGCTGGCCCGCTGGTCCCAGGAGATCGCCCCGGCCGTCCGCGCCGCGGTCGGTTGATCACTCCTCGATGGCGCCGCGGACTGCGCGGAGGTGCTGGCGGAAGGTGAGCTTGGGGTTGGCCGCCCGGGCCGTGAGGTAGTCGGCGAACTGCACCTGCTCGCGCAAAGACCGCCCGGAGCGGATGGCGCCGGCTTGGGTGTGCTCGGTGTCGCGGATGGATTCGGCCAGGTCGAAGATCTCGTCCAGGCGGTCGGCCGGGACGAACACGATCCCGTCCTCGTCACCCAGTACGACGTCGTCGCGGGTGACCGTCCAGTCGCCGATGGTTGCCTTGGACAACGCATCGGCCGGTTGCGGGTCGAGGCGCAGCGGCCCGGTCGGCAACGCACCCAGGCTGAACACCGGCAACCCGATCGCGGTGATGTCGACGGTGTCGCGATGCAGCCCCCACACGACGAGCCCCGCGATCCCGGCGGCCTGAGCTTCGAGCGCGACCAGGTCACCCACGCAGGCCTCGTCCCGCCGTCCGCCGTTGTCGACGACCAGTACGTCGCCCTCCGCGGCCGACTCGAACGCCTCGAGGAACACGTCGACGCTGCCCACGTGCTGAGCCGGCAGCACCCGTCCGGCGACTCGACCACCGGCGACGGCGGTCAGTGAAACCGTGCGAACCGGCACGCCGGCCCGGATGCAGGCGTCCGCGACGTGCGCGGTGGTGAGCTCCTGGAATCGCTTCATGCCTTGACTTTAGGCAGGCGCTGCGCCGCAGCAGTCACCGCGACAGAAAGTTGAGGATTTCTGGCAGTGCCGGGTAGTAGACGTCGGTCGACGTGTCGACGGTGAGGGCCGGCACGGGCAGGTCGACGGACTGGAAGGCATTGTGCGTGCGGAGCCGCGCGTCGTCGTCGATCTGGGCGTCCTCGTGCGCCCGCCGGTTCGTGTCGGAGGCGGTCCGGGCGTGGATCCGGGCCAGCGCGAGGTCGGCCGGGACCACGCAGTGGATGATCCGGATGTCGGCCCGGTTGAGCAGCGGCGTCAGGCCGGGACTCCACAGCCGGTCCTGGAACGCGGCCTCGGCGACGAGCGACGTACCGCGGCCGACCAGCAGGCCGATCACGTCGAAGAACGTCGACAGCGTGCGCATGGTCAGCGGGTCACCCGGCCCGGGGACGAAGCCTGGGGTCGCGTGCGCCATCCCCTCCTTGATCTCGTCCCGGCAGATCGCGGGGCACCCGATCGCGGCCGCAACCCGGTGCGCCAGCGTCGTCTTCCCGGTCCCCGGCGGGCCGCTCACCACAACCACCATCGGCTTCGACTGCACCGCCGCACCCTAGCCACCCGTTCGGACAGGTCGCTACCCAACGTAAGACCCGCGTTCAGCCGACCTTCCGCGTCAACAAAGTGCGACCATTATGCGAGATGATATGTCTCACGAAACAAGATTGCGGAGTAGCGTGTGAGTCGTCGCCGAGGGCAAGGGAGCCTTTGATGAGCAACGTGTACACGCACGGCCACCACGAGTCCGTACTGCGGTCGCACACCTGGCGGACCGCGGAGAACTCGGCCGGCTACCTGCTTCCGCACCTGCGGCCCGGGATGTCGCTGCTCGACGTCGGTGCCGGCCCGGGCACCATCACGGCGGACCTGGCCCGGCTCGTCGATCCCGGCAAGGTGACTGCCCTCGAAGCGACCGAGGCCGCGCTCGACATCACCAAGGCAACGTTCGCGGACCTCGACATCCGCGTGCAGTTCGTCGTGGGCGACGTACACAAGCTGGACCTTCCCGATGACACGTACGACGTCGTGCATGCGCACCAGGTCCTGCAGCATGTGGCGGATCCGGTGCAGGCGCTGCGCGAGATGCGCCGGGTCTGCAAGCCGGGTGGGATCGTTGCGGTGCGGGACTCCGACTACCACGGATTCACCTGGTACCCGCAGCTTCCCGAGCTGGATGAGTGGATGGATCTCTACCAGCGCATGGCCCGTGCCAACCAAGGCGAGCCGGACGCGGGCCGACGGTTGTTGTCGTGGGCTGTGGAAGCCGGCTTCGAGAAGGTCGACGCGACGGCCAGCAACTGGGCGTTCGCCGACGAGGACTCCCGGGCGTTCTGGGGTGGCATGTGGGCGGACCGCGTCCTGCAGTCGGCGATGGCGGATCAGGCGCGGCGGGCCGGCGTACCTGAGGAAACCCTCGAACGGATCTCCGCCGCCTGGCGCACCTGGGCCGCCAGCCCCGACGGCTGGATCTCCATCCTGCACGGCGAGCTTCTCTGCACGGCCTGATCACGGGTCTGCACGGCCTGATTACTCGTCTGGACGGCCTGATTACGGGCCGCCGACGCTTCCGCCGAACCGCTGACCCCGGGCCGCCTGCTGCCTAGCATGTGAAGCGGGGAGGCGTCGGATGGAGCGACGGGTGATGGTGGGCCGGGCCGGACCGCTGGCTGACCTCGGCCACTTGCTGGCGGCGGCCGTCGACGGTCGCGGCCGGTCCGCAGTCGTGCTCGGCGAGCCGGGGATGGGCAAGACGACGCTGGCCGAGGCGCTTGCGGACCAGGCGACCGAGGCCGGTGCGACTGTTGCCTGGGGCTGGTGCTCGGCTGCCGGTGTGCCGCCGTTCTGGCCGTGGCGAACGATATTCCGGGAGCTGGCGCCACGGCATCGGCTCGCCGCCGAGCAGCCGGCCGGTACGGCCGCGGACGGGTTGGGCGTGTTGCGCGGTGACGCCGGAGCCCGCGCGCGGCTGTTCGTCACGGTCGTCGACACCTTGCAGCAGGTCTCCGCCGACCGGCCCGTCGTCATCGTCCTGGAAGACCTCCAGTGGGCGGACAGCGCGTCCTTGTTGCTGCTCCGGCAGGTCGTCGACGCATTGCCGGGGCTTCGTGTACTGCTGGTCGCCACATGTCGTGACGAGCCGGCCGAGAGCGGTGACGAGGCGCTGGCCGTCGTCCGTGAGCTGCCGACCGCGGTCCAGCGGATCCGGCTTGATGGTCTCGAGTTGGACGAGGTCGCGGAGCTCGTCTCTCATGGGCTCGGCCACGAGGCCACCGATGAACTGGCCGCGTTGGTGCACGGCCGGACCGGGGGCAACCCGTTCTTCGTCCGCGAGGTCTCCCGATTGCTCGCGGCCCGGCCGCCGACGGCCGGCGTACCCGAGGGGGTGCGTGAGGTGCTGGCCCGGCGGATCGCACGCGTCAGCCAGGACTGTCAGGCGATCCTGGAAATCGCTGCGGTGGCTGGGAACGGCGCCGACGTGTGCCTCGTCTCCGCCGTGTCCGAAGCCCCGGTTGGTGTCGAGCTGCTCGAAGAGGCGGCGACGGCCCGGTTGCTGGCCGGCCCGGCCACCGACGGCCGGATGTACTTCACTCACGACCTTGTCCGCGAGGTGCTGGACGCATCACTCGGTGCGGCACGACGAGCGGGGTTGCATCGAGCACTCGCCGAGCAGCTCGAGGCGACCGCCACGGACGAGGACGAAGCGGCGGGTGAGCTGGCCCGGCACTGGTCCGCCGCCTTCGGTCCGGACGCGACCGAACGGGCGGCGACCTGGGCGCTCAGAGCCGCACGGGCAGCGCGGTCGCGCATGGGGTACGAGCAGGCGGCCGACTCCTACCGGATCGCCTTGCGCGGCAAGGACATCGAGCGCACGAAGGTGATGCTCGAGCTGGGCGAGGCCCAGATGTACGCCGGAGATCTGGCCGGCGCTCGCCAGACGTTCGCGCAGACCGCAGACGTTGCCCGACGCAACGGCCGGGCGAGCCACCTGGCCATGGCCGCGCTCGGATTGGGCACGGGGCTCGGCGGCTTCGAGGTTCCGCAGTACGACGAACTGCAGCTGGAACTGCTGTCGGAGGCCCTGGCCTCCTTGCCGAATCGTGACGGTGGACTGCGTGCAGCCGTGATGGGACGGTTGTCGCTCGCCTACGCCGGGACGGATCGGGAGGGAGAGCGGCTCGAGCTGGCCCGGTCCGCGGTGGCGATGGCCGAACGCGTGGGCCATCCCTGTGTCGAGGCGGGCGCGCTGGCGGCGTACTGCGATGCCGTCGCCGGACCCGGTCACGTCGACGAGCGGTCCGTCGCGGCCGGCCGGATGCTCGCAGTCGCCGAACGCGGCCACGACTCACCGTGTCAGCTACTTGCTCGCCGGCTGCGCCTGGTGGCGCTGATGGAACGAGGCGACTGGCCGGCCGTCGACGCAGAGATCGACGCGTTCGCGCGGACGTCGGACCGCGTGATGCTGCCGCTGTACGCCTGGTACGTCCCGCTCTGGCGCGGTACGCGCGCGTTGATGTCCGGCGACTTCGAAACAGCACTCCGGTACGCCGGTGACGCCGAGGCGATCGGGCTCCGGGCCGGCAGCGCCAACGCGGGGCTCATGGTCGCCACCCTGCGCCTGTGGACCAATCGAACGGCGGGCGAGCTACCGGCAAGCCACGCCACCGCGGTCGACGAGCTCATCCGGACTGCCGACGAGTCGACGGTCGCGATGGCGATGGGGGCGAGCTACTTCGCGGCGGCCGGTGACCTGCAGAAGTCGCGGCGCTTCTTCGACCGGTTGACGGGCCGGGGCCTGGATGCGATCCCGGACGACTGCGAGTGGCTCGAGGGGATGTGGCATGCCGGTGATGCGGCCATCGCGCTCGGCCGGGACGACGTGGCGCGGGACGTGAGCCGGCGGCTGGCGCCGTACGAAGAGCTGTGGGTCGTCGACGGTATCGGCGGCGGCGTGATGGGCACGACCACACACATCCTCGGACGGCTGGCGGCGTACCTGGGGGACACCGGTGAGGCTCGTCGGCTGCTCGCCAAGGCCGTCACGGCGTACGAAGGCGCCAACGCCGTGCCATGGCGAACGATGGCGGAGAAGGACCTGGCGGCGATCGGTGTGGCGGTGCGACCGGCGACGAGAGTCGAGGGGATGTTCCGTCCGGACGGCCGGACTTGGCGGGTGCGCTGGCGGGACGGCGAGGCCAGTGTTCCGGATTCCAAGGGCATGCACGACTTGTCTGTGCTGCTGGGCCGGCCCGGTGAACCGGTGCATGTGCTCGACCTCGTCGCCGCCGCGGGCGGACCGGCGCGGACGGCGGCCGGTGGTGACACCGGTCCGATCCTCGACAGCACGGCGCGGGCAGCCTACAAGCGCCGGTTGGCCGAACTGGAGACCGCCATCGCGGAGGGCACGTCACAGCGGGTCGAGACCCTGACCGAGGAACGGGACTTCCTCGTCCACGAGCTGGCCGCGGCCTACGGTCTGGCCGGCCGTGTACGGACCACCGGAGACCAGGGCGAACGGGCCCGCAAGGCGGTGGCCATGCGCATCGCCACCGCGATCAAGGCGATCCGTGCCGTGCATCCGGCGCTCGCTCACCACCTCGAGTTGGCCGTGTCCACCGGACGGTTCTGCGTGTACCGGCCCGAGGAGAACACGACGTGGCACACCTGACCGCAGGCCGTGTGGCAATGCCACATCGGACCTAGCGCCTCCCTGGTAGAGGCAGCGCACGAGGCGCTGCCAAACACCAGGGAGCACATCATGAGTACCTTGCTGGAGACCAGCGCACCGTCCGCGGCCGAGGAACTGTCCGGTCGTCTCTTCCTGCAGACGCTCGGCGCCGTTGAGTTGCTCAACGTGTACTTCGGCGTCGAGCTGGGCTTGTACCGATCGCTGTCGTACGACGGCCCGGCGACGGCCGCCGTACTGGCGCAGCGAACCGGGCAGGACCTCCGCTACACGCAGGAATGGCTCGCACAGCAGGCTGTTGTCGGGCTGTTGACGGCCGGTCCGGACGCGGAGTTCGGACTTGCCGACGGCGTGCGCGAAGCCTTGGTCGACGAGGTCAGCCCGTTCTACGTGGGCGGTATGGCCTACATCGCGCCGGCGATCGGTCGTGCCCTGCCCGCGCTGGTCGCCGCCTTCCGGACCGGGGACGGCGTGCCCTATCCGGAGTACGGCGCCGAGGCGGTGACTGCTCAGGAGGCGCTGAATCGACCGGCGTACGAGACCGCGCTGATCGAGGACTGGCTGCCGCAGATCCCCGACATCCAGGCCCGGCTCGCCGACAGCACTCGTCCGGCCCGGGTCGCGGACCTCGGCGCCGGGGTGGGCTGGGCGGCGATCCGGCTCGCGGAGGCGTTCCCGCAGGTCCGCGTCGACGGGTACGACCTGGACGAGGAGTCGATCGCCCGCGGGCGCCGGTACGTCGCCGATCGCGGGGTCGCCGACCGCGTCGACCTGGCGGTCGCCGACATCACCGAGCCGCTGCCGCGCGACGGGTACGACGTGGCGTTCTTCTTCGAGTGCCTGCACGACCTGCCGCACCCGGTGGCGGCGCTCGCGGCCGCCCGCCGGGCCGTTTCGCCGGGTGGCTCGGTGATCGTCATGGAGGAACGTGTCGCCGAGACCTTCACCGCACCGGGTGACGAGGTCGAGCGCTTCATGGCTGCGGCCGGGACCCTCTGGTGCGTCCCGCAAGGCCGCACCGACGCGGCCTCAGAGGTCATAGGCCCGCTGGGCATCCGGCCGGCAGTGATGCGGCACCTGGCTGAGTCCGCGGGTTTCCAGACGGTCGAGACCCTCGCCATCGACCACCCGTTCTGGCGCTTCTACCGGCTCGGCTGAGAGCGTTGCCGCGAGACCTCGTAGAGGACAGCCGTCGCCGCGTTGGCCGCATTCAGTGAGCTGGCTGAGCCGGTGATCGGGATGCGGACCAAGGCATCGGCGGCTTCCTTCCAGGCGGTGCTGAGGCCTGCGGTCTCGTTGCCGATCAGGAGAAGGGTCGGCTGAGTGAGGTCGTAGTCGAAGACGTCGACGGAGCCGTGCTCGTCGGTCCCCACGATCACAATCGGTACGTCGGCCGAGCGCCGTACCCACTCGATCACCTCGCGATGCGACGGCACACGTACGGCGGGGACGCCGAAGAGCGACCCGGTCGTCGCGCGCACCGCCTTGGGGTCGTAGATGTCGGCGGCGTGTCCGGTGACGATCACACCGTGCGCGCCGAAGGCGTCCGCGGACCGGATGACCGAACCGATGTTGCCGGGCCCGGTCGGCCGGTCGAACACCACGCCGAGGAAATCCGGCCGGACCGGGATCCGGTCCAGGTCGTCGGGCGGCATCTCCAGCACCGCGACCACCTCGGCGTCCTTCTCACCGAGCTCGGCCAGCAACTCCGGCTCCATCGCCACCCGCTCGACCCCGGGCAGTCGCTGGTACAGCTCCTGCGCCCAGCGCGACAACGGCCGGGATGCATCATGAATGACCGTCCGCACCGGCCATCCGTTGTCGACGGCAACGGAAATCGGCCGCACGCCCTGCACCAGGAACTCACCGGCCCGATGCCGCTTGGTCCGATTGGTCAGGTACGACTGCCACACCTGAAACCGCGCGTTCCGAGCCGAGATCCGCTGCACCCGACCACCCTACGTCGCACCTGACCCAGTGCTCAGGCCACCGGCGGCGCCGTCGACTCCCGGACAATGAGCTCCGGCCGAAACAGCAGCGACTGCCCCTGGGTCGGCCCGGAGTCGTCCAGCCGGGCCCGCAGCTGGCTGAACGCGGCCGCGGCCATCTCGCGCATCGGCTGCCGGACCGTCGTCAGCGTCGGCGCATACAGATCGGCGAGCACGATGTCGTCGAACCCCACCACCGAGACGTCCTTGCCGACCTCGAGCCCGCCGTCGCGCAGCCCCCGGCACACCCCGAGCGCGCACATGTCGTTGATCGCGACGATCGCCGTCGGCGGCTCGTCGAGGGCGACCAGCTCAGCAGCGGCCGCACGCCCCAACTCGGAGGCTTCGACGTCACCGAAGTCGTCAGCCCCCGTGCCCGTCGGCGCCCGCAACGCCTCCGCCGGGTCGATCCCGGCCTGCTCGAGCCCGGCGACGAACCCGCGGTACCGCTCCTTGCGGTTCACACTCGCGAGCGCCCCGGAGACGAACGCGAGCCGCCGGTGGCCGAGGTCGGTCAGATGCTGCGTCGCGAGCTGGCTGCCGATGGCGTTGTCGACGCTGATGCTCACGAGTGACGCCGGATCGCCGGCCTGCGACGTCCGGTCGAACGCCACCAGCTGCAACCCGCGGTCGACCAGCGGCAGCACGTGCTCGAGTGAAGGCAAGGACGAGCAGAGTACGACGCCGTGCACACCGTCGGCCCAGAGCTCGTCGATGTAGTCGCGCTCGCGACGTGGATCGCGCTCGGAATTGCAGAGCAGCACGTGGTAGCCCTCGGCCAGCGCCGCGGACTCCAGGTGCCGGGCGAGCGCGCCCCAGAACGGGTTGCCGACCGACGGAACCACGAGTCCGATCGTCGTGTTCCGGCCGGTGCGCAGCTGCCGCGCGGCCCGGTTCGGCCGGTAGCCGAGTTTGTCGATGGCGGTCTCGATCCGCTGCCGGGTCTCCGGCAGCATCCGGTGGTTCCGCCCGTTCAGCAGGTTCGACACCGTGCTCGGCGAGACGCCTGCCTCGGTCGCGACCTGCTGGATCGTCACCTCACCCATGCCCACCCGCGCATTCTTCCTCACCGTTCGCCCCGTGCCCTGCCATGTCGCAGTGTAACGATGCATCACAGGACACCGAAAGTCCAGCAGAAGTCCGGCAGCGGTGACCTCTTGACTAGCGCGAGAAACCGTTCCTAGCATGCGGTGCATCGTTGCACCAGTCCGCATCAGCAGCGCCGCTCCGGCTGGTAGATCGTTGCACCACTCCACTTCCGCAGCACCACGAAAGGCGCGCCATGGAGTACTCCCGTAGATCAGTCCTGTCGGCCCTCGGCCTCGGCGCGTTCGCCGCGGCCACCGGGTGTTCCGCGGCGCCGTCCGACGCCGGCCAGGCGGCCGCCGACGGACCCGCCGAGGGGGAGATCACGCTGCTCACCCCGATCTTCGAGGGCAGCACCGGCAAGCAGTTGCTGGAGGGCAAGCTGCTGCCCGCGTTCAAGCAGCAGAACCCGAACGTCACGGTCAAGGTCGACTACACGACGTACGCCGCGCTGAACGAGAAGCTCACCACCGGCCTGGCCGGCGGCCTGATGCCGGACGTGGTGATGCTCGGCGTCGGCTGGATCCCACCGTTCGCGCACAAGAAGGTGCTCGCGCCGCTGCCGGACTCGCTGGCCACCCGTTTCGACTACGAGGACCGGGTCCTCGAGCCGTCCCGGTACGACGGCAAGCTGTACGCGCTCCCGTTGGTGCTGGACACCCGGATCGTCACCTATCGCAAGGACATGTTCGCCGAGGCCGGGATCAAGCAGCCGCCGAAGGACTGGGCCGAGCTGCGCGCGATGGCCAAGGAGCTGGCCCGGACCGACGGCTCCGGCAAGCTCACCCGGGTCGGGTTCGACCCGTTCTCGATCGATCTGCGGCAGTGCTGGGAGACCTTCCTGTTCGCCAACGACGGCAACCTGTTCGACGAGTCCGGCCAGGAGGTGCGGTTCAACGACGAGCGCGGAGTCGAGGCCTTGCAGCTGTTCCTCGATGTCCTCAAGGACAAGTCGGGCGACTTCTCGTTCAAGACCGCGGCCGGTCAGCCGAGCACGCTGGCGCAGGGCCGCTCGGCGATGATGATGGCCAACAACTCCCTGTGGGTGCAGCTGCAGCAGCAGAACCCGGAGCTGCTGAAGGAGGACAAGGTCGGCGCGTTCATCCTGGCGAACCGGGTGCCCGCGATGCTGCAGGGCGGGACCCTGGTGGCCCGCTCCGCCTCGACCAAGCACGCCGCCGCCGCGCAGAGTCTGGTGGAGTTCATGGGCACCCCGGAGACGATCCTGCCGACCGCCCAGCAGCGCGGCTCGGTGCCCGGCGTCCAGGATCTGCGGACGTCGGACTACGTGCAGAACAACGGCTTCGTGAAGCTTGCCCTGGACAACATGAGCAAGGCCCGATCCGAGGGCGGTACGGCGGCCTGGATGGAGATCCGGGAGAAGATCAAGACCACGCTGGAGACCGCCGTGGTCGGTCAGCGGACCGCGAAGGAAGCGATCGACGAGCTGGCGAGCCTGAGCAAGGAAGCGATCTCCCGGCTGTGAGCGGAACGATGTTGACGACGCCGGAGCGGGTGCGCGACGCCGTACCCGGTCCGGCCCCCACCCCGCCGGGGCGCCGGCTGTCGCGAGGCCGGCGCCGGGCCGGCCTGCTGATGGTCGCGCCCGCCCTGCTGCACTCGCTCGTCTGGATCGGCATCCCGCTGGTCGCGGCGGTCGTGCTGAGCTTCACGTCGTACGACGTCCTGACGCCGCCGCGGTTCGTCGGGCTGGAGAACTTCCGCGACCTGCTCGGCGACGACGTGTTCCGGAGGGCGGTGCTGAACACCAGCGTCTACACGTTCTTCACGGTGCCGGTGGCGATGTCGATCGCGCTGCTGATCGCGCTGATGCTGAACACGAAGCTGACCGGCCGGGCGATCTTCCGGACCGCGATCTTCATCCCGCAGGTGACCGCGACGATCGCGGTCGCGCTGGTCTGGCTGTGGATCTACGACCCACGCAGCGGCCTGGCCAACGCGGTGCTGTCGTTCCTCGGCCTGTCCGGGCCGAACTGGCTGTCCTCGACGGACTGGGCGATGCCGGCCGTGATCGTGGTCGGCATCTGGCAGGGGATCGGGCTGAAGATGCTGATCTACCTGGCCGCGCTGCAGAACCTGCCGGCCGAGCTCTACGAGGCGGCGTCGGTGGACGGCGCCTCGAAGGTCCGGCAGTTCTTCAGCCTGACCGTGCCGCTGCTCAAGCCGGCCACCTTCTTCGTCTTCGTCACCTCGGTGATCGGCGCGTTCCAGTCCTTCGACCAGGTGTACATCCTGACCGACGGCGGTCCGGCGAACAGCACCACGATGATGACCTACGAGATCTACAAGTCGGCGTTCCGGGAGTTCCGGATGGGATACGCCTGCGCGCAGAGCCTGGTGCTGTTCGCGCTGCTGCTCGTCCTGACCCTGGCGAACCGGCGGATCACCGGAGGCGACCGTGCCGGCCGTTGACGCCGTCCGGCGGGTCCGGGCCGGCCGGATCGCGCTGTACCTGACGCTGACCGCGATTGCGGTGGTGATGATCGTCCCGTTCGTCTGGATGCTGCTCACCTCGGTGAAGACCCCGGCCGACATCGCCGCCACCCCGGTCCGGCTGCTCCCGACGGAATGGGCCTTCGGCAACTATGCCGACGCCCTCGACGCGGCGCCGTTCGCGACGTACGCGCGGAACAGTTTCGTGATCGCATTCAGTCACACCGTGCTGAACGTGGTGATCGCGTCGATGGCCGGATACGCGCTGGCCCGGTTGCGGTTCCGCGGCAGCACGCTGATCTTCCTCGGCTTCGTCGGGGCGCTGATGATCCCGACGTACACGAAGATCCTGCCGGAGTTCCTGATCGTGCGGTTCATGCCGCTGTTCGGCGGCAACGACATCACCGGCCAGGGCGGCACCGGGTGGCTGGACACCTGGTGGGCGCTGATCATCCCGGGTGCGGTCAGCCCGTTCTCGGTGTTCCTGTTCCGGCAGTTCTACCTCGACCTGCCGGTGGAGCTCGAGGAGGCAGCCCGGCTGGACGGCCTGGGGGAGCTGGGCATCTACGCCCGGATCATGACGCCGCTGGTGAAGCCCGCGTTCATCACCGTCGCGCTGCTCACCTTCGAGGGGTCGTGGAACAACTTCCTCTGGCCGCTGCTGGTGACCAAGAGCGACAACCTGCGGGTGATCCAGGTCGGGCTGTCGGTGTTCCGGACCGAGAACGACACCCAGTGGGCCTTCCTGATGGCCGGCACCACGCTGGCCACGGTCCCGATGGTGGTGCTGTTCCTGATCGGCCAGCGCTACTTCGTCCAAGGTTTCGCGACCGCGGGCATCAAATGACACAGTCGAAGGAGAGCAACCTATGACCGAGGAACTGCAGGGCACGCGGGCGCTGGTGACCGGGGCCGGACACGGCATCGGCCGCGGGATCGCGCTCGGCCTGGCGGCTGCCGGAGCGGACGTGGTGGTCCACTACGGCAGGTCCGCGGACGCCGCCGCGCAGACCGTCGCCGACGTGGAGGCGCTCGGCCGGAAGGCGATCGCCGTCGGCGCCGACGTCACGAGTACGGCGGAGGTCGACCGGCTGCTGGACGAGACGATCGCGTTCCTCGGCGGGCTCGACGTCCTGGTCTGCAACGCCGGCCACCTGATCGGCCGGGTCAAGGTCGAGGAGATGACCGACGAGCACTTCCAGCAGGTCGTCGACGTGAACCTCGGCGCGACCTTCCGCACCACCCGGGCCGCGATCCCGCACCTGGCCCAGTCCGCCAATCCGCGGATCGTCACGATGGCCTCGCTGGCCGCGCACAACGGCGGCGGACCGGGCTCGGTGATCTACGCGGCGGCCAAGGCCGGGATCCGCGGGTTCACCAAGGGCCTGGCCAAGGAGCTCGGTCCGCAAGGCATCACGGTCAACTCGGTCGCACCCGGGTACATCGCGGAGACGGCGTTCCACCAGACCTTCTCGACCGAGCAGGCCCAGGCGAACATGGTCGCCGCGACCCCGATCGGCCGCCCGGGCCAGGTCGAGGACGTGGCGAACGCAGTCCGCTTCCTCGCACTGCCGTCCTCGGGCTACCTGACCGGGATCACCATCGACATCGACGGTGGCACATGGCCGCGTTGACCGGGCATCCACCGGCTGAGCGCGGCGGCTGGTGGCACGAGTACGTCTGCCCCGCGCACGGTGTCGAGCTCGAGCACGTCGGGTTCGAAACCGGTGAGTTTCCGGCGGGCGGCGTACCGTGCGCGCACGGCTGCCACGTCGACACCGAGGCGGTGCGCGGCGCCTGGCGGGTGCTCGCGCACCACTGGTGGGCGCGACGGATCCGGCTGCTCTCGTACAACGGCGGTGGTGCCGAGCTGCTCACGTCGTACGCGCGGCTCTACCTGGAGCTCACCAAGGCCGGTGAGCATGAGCAGGCGCAGGGCTGGATGCAACGCGGGCGGCTCTTCCACCAGGCGCTGACCGATGCGGTCTGGGGTGTGCCGATCGCGCACGCCATCGCGAACCTCGCCGGTCGCGCCGACCTCACCGAAACCCTGCCGATGCTCGACGACATGGTCGCCGGAGCCCGGCGGGCCCGCGACGCGATGGTTGCCCAGGACAAGTTCTCGTCGAACTACACGGCCTGGTTCAACGCGCTGGGCACGACGGCGAGCCAGGCCGCGGCTGCCGTGCGCGGCGAGGAGTGGGACGCGGAGAAGGAGTGGCTGACCGGTGAGCACGGCCAGTTCGCGCACCTCGACGTGTCGACCGGCGAGGACGGCTGGGAGTGGGAGGCGAGCACGTACTACCACGGCTTCGTGCTGCGGGCGTACCTGCTGAGCCTGCGCGGCTTCGACCCGGCGCAGGTGCCGGACCGGCTCGAAGCGATGATCGGTGCGCTCGCCGGGATCGCGACCGACGGCGGCATCCTTCCGGCGCTGCACGACGGCCCGTACCGTCGGGTGCCGCTCGCCCTCGAGTGGCTGGAGATCGTTGCCCTCGCCCGGCAGTTCACGACCGGGCACGGGCTGGACGCAGTAGCTGATCGCGCGCTTGCAGAGGTCGGCGCTGGGTACGACGGACTCGAGGACAAGCTGACCGGCTGGTTCGCCAGACCACCGCGATCAGGCGCGGTGTCACCCAAGCCGCTCACCGGCTCGTATGCGGTGACCCGCGTCGGCGGGATCCACGCGATCCTCGACCACGGGCCACACGGCGGCTCGCACGGGCACCACGACAAACTCGCGCTCTACCTGTACGGCGCGACGACGCCGTGGCAGCCGGATCCGGGGCAGGTGCCCTACGGCCATGCTGAGTGGCGCCGGCACTACAAGTCCGCGGCAGCGCACCCTACGATCCGCATCGACGGCCTGGAACCCGCGGAAGCCACCGGCACCGTGCGGACAACGCCGTCATCGGTGACCGCCGAGGTCAGCGACTGGTATCCCGGCGTCCAGGCGACACGGCAGGTGATCGCGGGCGACGGCTATCTCGTCGACCTCGTTCGGGTGACGGCGGATCGCGAGCGGGAGATCGTCCTGCAATTCCGGCCGGACGTGGAGCTGACGGTGGAAGTCACGCCGGAGGTGGTCCGCACCACGTGGTCAGGTGATGAGACGTTGTACGGCTACCACTTCGCGGACGCGGTCCCGGTGACGCGACCCGGTCCCGGTCCGGCCGACGACCCGCAGCGGACTCGGACCGCCCTGGACTGGACTGCTGTCGGCACCGACGCGACCTTCTGTTCCGTCTACTCGACCACTCCCGTGGACGTCGAGGTGACCGGCGACGTGCTCACTGTCGACGGTCACGAGCACCGGATCGGAGGGCGCTGATGCTGATCGAGCATCGCCTCGACGAACTACGGGACGGACTCGACGGCCGGCACGCGGCCCGGTGGCGCCGGTTGCGTGAGCAGTGCGACGGGTACCGCACTCAGACTCCGCCGGCCGAGCACCCGTCGGCGAGCATCACATACCTCGGTCCGGCCGCCGCGAACCTGGCGCTTGCCTACCGGCTCACCGGCAACCCCGGCTACCGGGCCGAGGCCGCCCGCTGGATCTCCGCGGCGATCGGCTTCCCGCACTGGGGCAAGGCGCACATGCCGGACCACGACCTCGACGCCGGCTGGCTGCTGCACGGGTTGTCGCTGGCTTCGACCTGGCTCGGTGACGACTTCGAGGACGCCGACGAACTGCGCGCAAAGCTGGAGCTGCAAGGCACTCGGCTGTACGAGTTCGCCGTCGAATCCGAGGGCTCCTGGTGGAGTTCGTCGTACTGGCAGAACCACAACTGGATCTGCTACACCGGCCTGGCGGCCGCCGGGTACGCGCTCGGCCGGACGGAGTGGACCGAGCGCGCGAAGGCGAACTTCGCGACGGTGATCGATCTGCTGCCGGCCGACGGGTCGGACATGGAAGGCGTCGTCTACTGGCGGTACGGCGTTCCGTGGTTGGCGACGTACCTGGATCTGCTGCAGGACCGGGAAGGCCTGGACTGGTGGGATCGGTGCCGATTCCTGGCGAACACGTTCTCCTACCGGCTGCAACAGTGTGCGCCGGGATTCGAGGAGAACATCGACCACGGTGACTGTCACGACCGGCGCAGCGGCCACAGCGTCGCCCTGTACTACAAGCTCGCGGCGGCCTACCGGATCGGTGAGGCGCAGTGGCTTGGCGAGCTCGTCGCTCACCGGTTCTTCTGGCGGGAGGCGTACGCGAGTGGTGTGAAGCCAGGCGTCATGCCGGAGGCCTACCTGGAGCTGCTCTGGTACGACGAGTCCGTGCAGCCCGTGCCGCCGGAGAAGAGCACACCGCTGTCGGCGTACTTCCCGGACCTCGGCCTGGTGACCGCGCGGACCGGTTGGGACGATGACGCGACGATGGTGTCGTTCAAGGCGTCCCCGGGTGGCGGGCACCAGGCCTGGGAGACCTCACACCGTCTGGACGCCGAGCGTGGATGGGATACGTTGAGCGCCGGGCACCACCATCCGGACGCGGGGTCGTTCGTGCTCACCTCCCGAGGCTCGTTCCTGGCCGTCGACGAGGGCTACAGCAATCGGAAGCGGGCCGGCGACCACAACCTGATCCTGGTCGACGGCCACGGGTTCGCGGACGAGGATCGGTACCACGTCTACAAGGGCGCGCCGTACGAGCGCCAGGCGCGGATGGTCGACCTACTCGCGGCCGATGGTGTGGTGCACGCGACGGCGCAGATCGCGGCGATGTACCCGGCCGAGCTCGGCATCACGCGACTCGACCGCACGCTCGTGTTCACCCCGGCAGGCCGATTGGTCCTGGTGGATCGATGTGCCGCAGCGGAGCCGCGTGACTGGACGCTGCTCCTGCACGCGGACTGGCCGATCGAGTACGGCGACGAGATCGTGCTGCGATCCGGATCCGCGCAGGCTTGGGTCCGCCTGCACACGCCGCTGACCGTCGAGTTCGCCGTGACCGAAGTCGAGGCGAACCCGACGTCGAGCACCCCGAGCCTCCGGCTGACCCGCACCCTTCACACGCTGCGAGCCACCGCCGAACACCGGACGACGGCGACGCTCGTCACGACCGTCGAACCGACCTCGGCGCTCCGGCCCGCGCCGCCAACGGCTCGTCGGCTCGACCTCACACGCGGGGTCGGCATCACCTTCGACGAGGAAACCGTCCTGTTGGCGGACGACGACGGGGTGATCGAGGGCGAGGGCATCGCGGCGCAGGCGAAAGCCGTGATCCGGTCCGCGGACCGCAGGATCACGGTATGACCCGGCGGGCGCTCGACTGGCTGGGCTGGCTCGCCAGTCCAGTGCTGGCGGGTGCGGCGTTCTCGATCGTGTGCCTCGGCGTGGTGACCTGGTTGCCGGCGCTGGCGGCGGTCGGGTTCGCGCTGAACCGCTGGCGGACCGATGGCGACACGCGGTGCTTCGCCGGGGTGTTCACCGGATGGCGCCGGTACTGGCGTCCGCTGCTGCCACACTCCATCGCCGTGACCGTCGCGGCTCTGGTTGCTGCCTGCAACTTGTCGTTCCTGGCCGGACACTCCGGTCCGATCGTCGTTGCGTTGTTCATGATCCACGTCGGCTTGATCGCGGCTGCGGTCACCTATCACCTGGCGCTGGCCGTCAGCGCCGGCCGCGCTCCAGGTGGCTCGCCGGCCGAGTGGCGCCGTACTGCGTTCCAGCTTGCCTTCACGTCGGTGCCTCGCGGCACTGCTCTGCTCGGCGCGGCCGTCGCCGCGCCGGTCTTCTCGCTCGTCGTTCCGGCGGGCCCGCTACTCCTTGGCACCACCGTTCCGGTCCTGGTCGGCCTGCTCGTCGCCGACCACGCATAGTTCCGCCCCGACCGCCCCAACAAGGAGGACCACCATGTCCAGAGCTGTCCCGATCCTGCTGCTCAGCGCCGCGCTGGCGCTCCCCGCCGTACCGGCGCACGCCGCGACCGACTACTACGTCTCACCCTCCGGCAGCGACTCCAACTCCGGTACGTCGTCCGGAGCGCCGTTCGCGACCATCCAGAAGGCCCTCGACACCGCGCCCCGGGACGCGACCGTGCACCTTGCCTCAGGCACCTATCTCCAGGACGCCGTGACCATCCGCTCCGGGGTCACGATCACCGGCCCGGCCACCGCGGTGGTCAAGGGTGCCGGCAACTCACGGATCTTCCAGGTCCGGCACGACGGCGTGACGCTCGACGGCTTCACCATCGACGGTCTGCACGGATCGTCGTCCAGCGCCTCCCGCTACCGGGACAAGTTGATCTACGTGATGAGCACGAGCCCGGGCGACGGCGTCGGCACGTTGACGATCAGCGACATGACGCTGAAGAACGCCGGTGGCGAGTGCGTGCGGCTCCGGTACCTGGTGACCAACGCCGACGTGCACGACAACACGGTCGGGCCGTGCGGGATCTTCGACTTCAAGTTCGCCGGTGGCGGGAAGAACGGTGAGGGCATCTACGTCGGCACGGCGCCCGAGCAACAAGGTGAGAACGGCGCCCCGGACGACCAGCCGGACCGGAGCCGGAACAACCGGATCCACCACAACACGATCGCGACCGCGGGCAACGAGTGCGTGGACGTGAAGGAGAACGCGACCGCGAACATCGTCGAGTACAACGACTGCTCCGCGCAGAAGGACCCGAGCTCGGGCGGCCTCGACGCCCGGGGGAGCGGCAACACCTTCCGCTACAACACGATCCACGACAACACGGGCGCCGGCGTCCGGCTCGGCGGCGACACCGAGACCGACGGCATCGACAACGACGTGTACGGCAACACCATCACCGGCAACGCGGCCGGCGGCATCAAGTTCATGCGCACACCGCAGGACCAGATCTGCGGCAACACGATGTCCGGCAACACCGGCGGCAACTCCGTCGGCACGTACGGCGCCGACTTCAACCCCACCGCGGCCTGCTGATGCCGACTCCGTCCCGCCGGGTGGTCCTCGGTGGCGCACTCGGTGGATTGGTCGGCGGGACGGTTGTCGACGCAACCGTCACGGCTGCCGCGGCGTCGCCGCGTCGCAGGTGGGTCACCAGTTGGGCGACCGCTCAGACCGCCCCGACTGCCACCGACGCCGACGCCACAACCGGCTTCACCGACACCACGATCCACAACACCATCCACTTGTCAGCCGGGTCGTCGGGTGGTTTGCGGCTCCGGTTCGCCAATCCGTTCGGGGCTCAACCCATCGTCATCGGTTCGGTCTTCGCCAACGGGACTGCGGTGCTGTTCGGCAGGGAGAAGGAAGTGCTGCTTGCGGCCGGAGCGACGGTCGTGAGTGATCCCGTGGACGTGGTGGTGCCGGACGGCGGCGATCTGCAAGTCAGCATGTACCTGCCCGGTCCGACTGGCTCGGTGAGCTTCCACCGGAACGTGCACGCCACCGGCCTGATCGGGGATCGGCCGACGAAGTCGGTCTTCCTGCTCAACGGCGTCGACGTACGAGCCGACGGCCGCCGGTCGCTCGCGGTCCTCGGTGACTCGATCACCGAGGGAGTGGGGACACCCGACGACGCGAACCTACGCTGGCCGGATCAGTACGCCGCCCGCTTCCGCCACCGCCCGGCCGTCGCGAACCTGGGGATCAGCGGCAACCGCCTGCTGCTCGACGACGCCCGGTTCGGTCCGAGTGGACAGGCACGGTTCGACCGCGACGTCCTCGCGTTGCCCGGACTCCAAGCAGTGCTCGTGTTTCTCGGCATCAACGACATCCAGCAACCACCGAGCCAGACCGACCCGACCCGCCTGCTGGTTGGCTACGAGCAGCTCGCCCGGCGCGCCCGTGACCACGATCTCGAGGTGCTCGGCGCGACCATCGGCCCGTTCGAGGGCTGGATCCGCTACACCGAAGCCCTCGACCACGTCCGCCACCAGGTGAACGCCGTACTCCGATCCGGACGTATCTTCGACCGAGTCGTCGACATCGACGCCGTACTGCGGGATCCGTCCGACCCGGCCCGGTTGCGGCCGGCCTTCGACAGCGGCGACGGCCTGCACCCGAACGCCGTCGGCGCGAAGGCGATCGCCCTGTCTCTTTGAGAGGACTCCTATGTCAGACCTCACCCTCCGCCGGCGCACGGTCCTCGGCGGGATGATCGGCTCCGCGGCGCTGTTCGCCGTACCGGCAACTTCCTGGGCGGCCGGCCCGACCGACGAGCTGCGCCTGCGCTGGCACACGTTGCTCACCGGTGGACCGACCGTCGACCCCGCCGACCCGGACCTCGCCGTCGCGATCGCCCGGATCGACAAGGCCGCCCGCTCCGCCCTCACCACGCTCGACCGGTCCGCGACACGTACGACGCTCTGGCCGGACCTCGCCAGTACGACGCTGTCCAACCACGTCGCCTCGAACTTCCGCCGGATCAAGCAGCTCGCGGTCGCCTGGGCCACGAACGGCTCGGCGTACGCGGGCAACGCGAGCGTCGCCGCGGACATCCTCGGCGCGCTCGAGTGGATGCACACGAACCGCTACAGCCCGACGCTGCCGCGGTACGACAACGACTACGACTGGGAGATCGGCGCGGCCGGAGCCTTCGCCGACACCCTCGTCCTGCTGTACGACGCGATGCCGGCCGACCTGCGGACGACGTACACGACCGCGATCAACCACTACACCCCGGACCCGAACCTCTGGCGGGCCAACCGGCAGATCGCCACCGGCGCGAACCGGGTCTGGATCGCCACGGTCGTCGCCGTCCGGGCCGTGCTGGACGGCGACACCGGCGCGTTGACCCGGGTCCGGGACGCGATCAGCGATGTCGAGGGCGACGGCGCGAACAGTGTGCTCGCGTTCAACGACGCACCCGGCCGGACCGACAACGGCACCGGCGAGGGCTTCTACAGCGACGGCTCGTTCCTCCAGCACTACAAGCACCCGTACAACGGCGGCTACGGCAAGGAACTGCTCGGCACCTTGTCCTCACTGCTCTACCTCCTCGGTGGCACGCAGTGGACCGTGACCGATCCGGACCTCGACAACATCTACCGCTGGATCGACGACGCGTTCGATCCGTTGATGGTCCGCGGCGACATGATGGGTTCGGTGTGCGGCCGCGAGATCGCACGACCGAGCAAGCAGAACCACGCGCCGACCCAGACGATCATCGAGGGAACGCTCCGGCTGATCCCGGCCGCGCCGGCCGAGCGCGCGACCCGGCTCATCGCGCTGGTGAAGCAGTGGATCACCGAGGACACGTTCCGCGACTTCCTGGCGGTCACCGACCCGGCCTCGCTGGTCGCGGCCCGGGCCGTCCTGGCGTGGGCCACGCCGGCGCGTGGTGCGCTCGTCGTACACAAGCAGTACCCGCGGATGGACAAGGTGGCGCATCACCGGCCGGCGTTCACCGTCGGGTTGAGCGCGTACTCGTCCCGGGTCTACAACTACGAGTCGATCCAGACCGAGAACCTGCACGGCTGGCACCTGTCCGACGGGATGCTGCAGGTGTACGACGACGACCTCGGCCACTACTCGGGCGACTACTGGCCGACGGTCGACCCCTACCGGTTGCCGGGCACAACGGTCGACACCCGCAGTCTGGCCGACTCGTACGGCTTCCGCACCACGAGCGATGCCGACTGGGTCGGAGGTACGGCGGTCCCCGGCCGGACGATCGGCGCCTACGGCATGGACCTGCGCGGGTACGGAACCGGCCTAACCGCCCTGAAGAGCTGGTTCCTGATCGACGACGTCCTCGTCTGCCTCGGCTCCGGCATCACCGGTGAGGGCGCGGTCGAGACGATCGTGGAGAACCGCAAGCTCCGGATCGGCGACGAGACGTTCACCGCCGCACCCGGTTGGTGCCACCTGGCCGGCACCGGCGGCTATGTCTTCCCTGACCGCACACCCGTCCGCACGCTCCGGGAGAGCCGTACGGCGACCTGGCGTGAGATCAACCTCAAGTACGGCACCGACACGCCGGTCACCAGGCCGTACCAGACCGTCTGGATCGACCACGGCACCGCGCCCGTTGCCCAGGGCTACTACTACGTGCAGCTGCCCACGGCCACGCTCGAGGCGACCAAGACCTTCGCCTGCCGGCTGCCGGTCACTCGTTTGCGCGCGGACACGACAGTGCATGCGATCCGGCTGCGCAACGTTCTCGCGGCGAACTTCTGGACGGCCGGCGTGGTCGCCGAGCTCAGCACCGACGGCCCGGCGTCCGTCGTAGTTGCCGCTGGCAAGGTCGCCATCTCGGACCCGACCCAGCAGCGTTCGTCGTCGGTCACAGTCGAACTCGCCAAGCCCGGTCTCCGCCTGGTGTCGGCCGACGCCGGCGTCCAGGCGACCCGCACCGAGTCCGGCTGGCGCCTGGTCGCTGACACTGCAAACCGCCACGGCGCAACCCTGACCGCTACCTTCCGCTGAGGAGAACCCAATGCTGGTTGACATGCCCCTGGACCGGTTGCGTGAGTACCGGCCGGAGCCCGAGGAGCCCGCGGACTTCGACGCGTTCTGGAAGCAGACGCTGACGGACGCGGCCGGGCACCCGATCGACGCCACGTTCGAGCCGTACGCCGCGCGACTGGCGACCGTGGACGTCCAGGACGTGACGTTCAGCGGCTGGGGCGGTCAACCGGTCAAGGCGTGGCTGCTCCTGCCACGTCATCGGAGCGGACCGTTGCCCGCGGTCGTGCAGTACATCGGCTACAACGGCGGCCGCGGCATCCCCTACGAGTGGCTGACCTGGAGTGCGGCCGGGTACGCGCACCTCGTGATGGACAACCGCGGCCAAGGCGGTGGTGGCAAGACCGTGGCGGACACTCCGGACATCGCGCCGGACGGCCACGGCTCGTCGTCACCCGGCTTCCTCACCCGAGGCATCGAGGATCCCCGTAAGCACTACTACCGGCGGCTGATCACGGACGCCGTGCGCGCAGTCGACGCGGTGAAGAGCCATCCGGACGTCGACAGTTCTCGCGTCGCCCTGGTCGGAGGCAGCCAAGGCGGTGGGCTCGCGTTGGCGGTCGCCGGTCTGCGCGACGACGTGTCCGCTGCGATTGCCGACGTACCGTTCCTGTGTCACTTCCGGCGGGCGTCGCAGATCACCGACAACGGGCCGTACGCCGAGATCGCCCGCTGGCTCAAGGGACACCGCACCGGTATCGAGACCGCGATGAGCACGCTGTCGTACTTCGACGCGGTGAACTTCGCCGCCCGAGCGACCTGCCCGGCCTGGTTCTCGGTCGCGCTGATGGACAACATCTGCCCGCCGTCCACGGTCTTCGCGGCGTACCACCGGTACGGCGGTCCGGCGCAGCTCGAGGTGTTCACCTACAACGGCCACGAGGGCGGCGCGGAGTACGACCTGCCGCGCAAGCTCAGCGCGCTCGGCGGCGTCCTCGGGGGCGGCCTCTGAATCCGGCCGCGAGCCACAGGATCAGTGCTGGTAGCCAGATCAGCAGCAGCCAGGGAGCCCGCCACCAGCCGGAGTTGCCTTTGAGCTCCGGCTGGTCGCTGCCTACGAGTGGGCGTGCGGAGAGGGACCAGGCCAGGAAGGCGTCGCCGATCGGGACCTGGCCGAGGGCGTAGCGCTTCGTCTTCAGGCCGCTGATCGGGAGGCCGAGCAGGTCGCCTTCGCGGGCGAGACGGTCGGCCAGCGGATCGTGCGCAACTCTGGCGGCGCCCATCGTGACCACGGTCGCCGACAGGCTGATCCCGAGAATCAGCGGGCCGGAGTCCACATCGCCCGGCCCGCCGACGCCCTTCGGATACTCGCGAACGCCGAAGCCGGCGACGAACTTGTCCCGGAAGATCTCGTACTGCGCCCGTGCGAACGCCGGGTCGATCTCCACCAGGAACCGCTGGATCATGCTCTGCGACGTCGCCCGCGCACCGACCGACTCCGGCTCGACCTGATGCGGCAGCAGGCCGGTCGCCGGGTCGAGCTTCGTCTTCACAGCGGCCAGCCAGCGTTCCGTGGTCGAGCCGAACCGCGGTGCGACGAGGGCGTCGTACGCGCAACGAGGCGATCGCGACCGTCGAGTCGACCGGCCAGGCCTGGCCCGGATACGCCTGCAGGAACGGCGTTTTCGCGGTCCGGAACGCGGTCGCGAGCTCTACCGAGGCCCGGGTGAAGTTGTCGATCTCGGCTGCGTCGGCGTGCTTCAACGCGATGACCCCGGCGCGCAGGTAGTTCGTCCAACCGGCGTGGAAGACGCCGTACTTCGGTCGCAGTGAGGAGTCGAAGACCGCAGTCCCGTCCGGCGACTCCAGCCGGTCGAGGGCCCACCGTGCCTCACCGGCCGCATCGACCGACCGGGAAGGATCGGCGAGGCCGACCTGGACCCAGGTCAGCCCGTACAGCGCGTTGAGGAAGAAGTAGCCCTCCGGGAACTGTTGCTGCGCGGCGTGGTCGGCGCCGTCCTCGATCTCGGCCCGCAGGAACGCGAGCTGCTTGACCACGCCGCCGGTGGGATCGGTCCGGGGCAGCACCAGGCGCGCGGTGCCCACCCCCGCCACCAGCGTGGCGATCACCGCGAGACCGATCAGGAGCTTGCGCAGCACCCGGTGAATCTACCGAGGCCAGACGGACAATGGCGGTCCGCCGAGCGACCATCTGGTGACTCAGGTGCCGAGCGTCGACTCCCGGGTCACCAACCGGGTCGTCAGCGCCATCACGCCGGGATGCGCCGAGCCCGCGATCGCGTCCAGCAGCAGATTGGCGGTACGGCGGCCGAGCTCCTCCAACTCGAGATCGACAGTCGTCAGCGGCGGCCGGCTGGCGAGCGCCATCACCGACCAGTTGTCGTAGCCGGTGACCGCGATGTCGTCGGGGACGGACCGGCCGAGCTCACGGAGCCGGTCGCACACCCCGCGGGCGATCTGGTCGCTGCCGCACGAGATCGCGTCGACGTCCGCCGACGTACGCAGCAGGACGTCGACCGCATGCCGGCCCCAGCGTTCGCTCCACTCGCCGTGCAGCGGTTCGCCGACCAACGCATCGCCTGCCGTCGCGACTGTGGCCGCGGCCCGGACCTGGGCACTGTGGTGGGACGACGGCCCGGTGATGTGCGCGATCCGCCGACGGCCGAGGCTGAGGAGGTGCTGCACAGTCGACGCGGCGCCGCCGTTGTCGTCCACGATCACGGACGTGTCGGCCGGATCGGTGGACGGGCTGAACGCGTAGACGACGGGAATCGGTACGTCGATCGGCACCCGCGGCTCGGTCCGTCGCCCGGTGACGATGATGCCGTCCACCCGCCGGGACACCAGCGAACGCAGGTAGTGCTGCTCGCGCAGCGGGTCGTCGCGGGTGTCGCAGAGCAGCAGGCCCATCTCGCCCGCGCTGAGCGCGTCCTCGGCGCCGAGCATGATCGGGATGCTGAAGCGTCCGGAGCTGTCGGTGGTGATCAGGCCGACTGTGAAGCTGCGCCCGGACGACAGCGCGCGGCCGCGGCTGTCCGGCGTGAATCCGAGCTGCTCGGCGGCACGCCGTACCCGCTCCCGGGTCTCCTCGCGGAGCTGACCGGTGTCGTTCAGCGCCTTGGACGCCGTACTCGTGGAGACGCCTGCCAACGCGGCCACATCGGTGATCCGGGGCAGCGAGGGACCACGTGACGCCATCCGGCAACTCCTTTCCGAACTTTCCGGAAACAGTACAGCACGAATCCCGGCTTGTCCGGATTTCGCCAGGTCCCAGGGGTTGACCAGGTCGGCTCGCGTCTCTAGCTTCGTCAAGGAAAACGTGTTCTGGATTTTCCGTGTTCCTTTCCGTGACCCCCTCAGGAGCTTCCCCTATGAGTGCTTCCCCGGACGCAGTCACCACCTCCCGGAGTCCCGCCGCGAGCACGCGCGGCCGCTGGCAACCACTCGGCCTCGGCCAGGCCACGATCACCGGCGGCTTCTGGGCGCCCCGCCAGGCCCGCAACGGCGAGAGCGCGATCCCGAGCGGCCAGGACCAGCTCGAGACGGCCGGCAACCTGCAGAACCTCCGGCTCGCCGCGGGGCTGCGTAGGACCGAGGGCGAGGGTGAGGGCGAGGCGATCGGCCCGGTGTTCGCCGACTCCGACGTCTACAAGTGGCTCGAGGCCGCCGCCTGGGAGTACGGCCGGAACCCGAGCGAGGAGCTGCTCTCGCGCCAGCGCGAGATCACCGCGATCGTCGCCGCCGCCCAGCAGGACGACGGCTACCTCGACTCGGTCGTCCAGCTCAGGTACGGCGACGAGGGTCGCTACAAGCAGCTCGTCTGGAGCCACGAGCACTACTGCGCCGGTCACCTGATCCAGGCCGCGGTCGCCCAGGTCCGCTGCACCGGCGACCGCGAGCTGCTCGAGGTCGCGACCAAGATCGCCGACCACCTGGTCGCCACCTTCGGCGACGGCGAGGGCCAGACGGTCGACGTGGACGGTCACCCGGTGATCGAGATGGCGCTCGTCGAGCTGTATCGAGAAACCGGTACGGCGGCCTACCTCGACCTGGCCAAGTGGTTCGTCGAGGCGCGCGGCCACGGGATCATCAAGGAGCACGGCCACGAGCCGACGTACTTCTCCGACCGGCTCCCGGTCCGCGAGGCGACCACGGTCGAAGGGCACTCGGTCCGCGCCGTCTACCTCGCGGCCGGCGCCGCGGACGTCGCGCTCGAGACCGGCGACACCGACCTGCTCGACGCGCTGAAGCGGCAGTTCGAGCACATGTGGTCGACGAAGACGTACGTCACCGGCGGGCTCGGCGCCCGCTGGGAGGGCGAGGCGTTCGGCGACGAGTACGAGCTGCCGCCGGACCGTGCGTACGCCGAGACCTGCGCGGCGATCGGCGGCATCCAGTGGGCCTGGCGGATGCTGCTCGCCACGGGTGAGGCGTCGTACGGCGATGCCATCGAGCGGATGCTCTACAACGGGTTCCTGGCCGGCGTCTCGCTGAAGGGGACCGAGTACTTCTACGTCAACCCGTTGCAGCTGCGCGGCGGCGCGCACCCCGACAACGGCCGCAGCCCGGCGCACGGCCGGCGCGGCTGGTTCGACTGCGCGTGCTGCCCGCCGAACATCATGCGCACCCTGGCCAGCCTCGACGGCTACCTGGCAAGCACGAGCGACGGCGTCGTCCAGCTCCACCAGTACGCGGCCGGCGTTCTTAGGGCTGATGATGTCGAGGTTCAGGTCGAGACTGCCTATCCCTGGGATGGCGCCGTCCGCATCACCGCCAACGCGCCCGCCGTTGTCGAGCTGCGAATTCCGGCCTGGGCCGAGGGTGCGACTGTCAACGGCAAGCCTGTCGAGGCGGGCACCTACGCTCGTGTCGAAGCTCAGGAGATCGACCTGCAGTTGCCGCTGGCAACTCGGGTGGTCGGGGCCGATCCGCGCGTCGACGCTGTACGTGGGTGTGTCGCGCTGGAACGCGGTCCGCTGGTCTACGCGGTGGAGCAGGTGGACAACGCGGCGAACGTCGACGACCTGTACCTGTTGCCTTCGGCATCGGTTGCCAGCAGCCACGAAGACGGTCTGCTGGACGGCGTCACGGTGCTGACGACCCGTGGCCGGATCGGCACCGGTCACCAGGGCGGCTGGCCGTTCACGTCGTCTGCTCAGGACGGGACCGGCGACGAGGTCGACGTGGTCGCGGTGCCGTACTACGCCTGGGCCAACCGCGAGATCGGCGCCATGCGCGTCTGGCTGCCCAGGACCTGATCATGCTGACCCGGCGGAAGTTCCTTGGTCTCACGGCTGCGGCGACCGCGGCCGGCGCCGTGCCGGGCTGCAGCTCCGTCCTGCCCGAACCCGACGTCCAGGCGGCGGGTTTCGGGCAGGACGCCACCGGCACCGTGCAGGTCTGGTGCCGAGCGGCCACCCAATCCGGTCTGACCGACCTGGTGAAGAAGTTCAACGCGTCCCAGGACCGGCTCACGGTCGAGCTGACCCCGGTGCTCGACGCCCAGTACGTGACCAAGCTGGCGACCGCGATCCGCGGCCGGGAGGTGCCGGACCTGGTCGACATCGACGACATCAACTCGATGCTGTTCATCTACCGCGACGCGTTCACCGACCTGACCGAACCTCTGCAGGCGCTGGACTACCGGGACAAGCTCAGCCCCGGCCACCTGCGGCTCGCGACGAAGGACGACCGGGTGTTCGGCGTGCCCTACCTGGCCGACAACTCGATGTTCTGGTTCAACACCGAGCTGTGCGACAAGGCGGACGTCGACCCTTCGCAGGCGATCACGTCGTTCGACAGTCTGCTCGACGCCGCGCGGAAGCTACGGAAGCTCGGCGACGACATCTACGCGTGGAGCTTCCCGGCGAACAGCCCCGGCGCTCTCGGCTTCGTCGTACAGCCGATGATCTGGGCCGCCGACACCGACCTGATCAAGGGCACGATCGGCGAGCAGTCCGGCGACATCGTCGGGAACGACGTGGTCCGGCAGATGCTCGAGCTGCACCGGCAGCTCTGGGTCGACGGCCTGGTGCCGCGGGCGAACTTCTCCGACGACGCGTCCCGGTGGGGCAGCGACTTCCGGGCCGGCAAGATCGGCATCTTCCCGTCCAACTACAGCGTGGTCGTGTCCGCGTCCGACGAGGCCTTCCACCAGAAGGTGACGCCCCGGTTGCTGTCCGGCCCGGACGGTGGGGCGGCCTTCTTCGACGGCGGCGACAACATGTGCATCCCGCGCGGGGCCCGCAACGCGTCCGGCGCCTGGGAGTTCGTCCGGTTCGCGCTGGACCTGCCGCAGCAGGTCGAGCTGCCGGCCGGCGGCTACACGCCGGTGCGATCGGACGCCCGGACCCCTGAGTTCGCGGAGAAGTTCCCGCTCGCGACGTTGCCGCTGGAGCGGATCTCGGAGGGGTACGCGCCGACCACGCTGTCCTACAACCTGCTCTACAACCAGCCGGACGGCCCGTGGCTGCAGATGTTCCGCCGGGCAGTGTTCGACGGCGAGCTGGAGGCCGCCATGAAGGAAGCCCAAAGCAACTTCGACCGCATCCTGGCCCAGGGGCAAGCATGAACGAGCGAAGCGAGTTCATCATCAAGCACTGCGTACCTTGTGCCTCATCGGCGCCCGGAGCGAAGCGAGGACGCCGATGAGTAGGGCGCTTCGGAGCTCGCATCGGCTCGATCCCGACGCCCGCAAAGCCAGTGCCGCCGCGCGCCGGCGGGTTGGGCAGGGGTCGCTGACCCATCCCTCGCGGACCGGGTTGTTGCTGGTGGCACCCGCCGTACTGTTCGTCGCTGTCTTCGTCCTGGTCCCGCTCGGGTTCGCGCTGGTGATCTCGCTGACCAACTGGCCGCTGATCGGCACGGTCAAGTTCAGCGGCGTGAAGAACTACACCGCGATCGTCTCCGACGCCGCGTTCGCGAAGTCGGTCCTCTACACCCTGCTCTACACGGTCATCGTGACCGGGCCGATCCTGGTGCTCGGCTACGCGCTCGCAGTCCTGGTACGGCGCAAGCGGCGCGGCTCCACGCTGTTGCGAACGATCTTCTTCCTGCCGTTCGTCGTCGGCCTGTCCACGCTGAGCTTCGTCACCGTCCTAGAGGCCCAGCCCGACAGCGGCGCGATCAACATCGTGCTCCGCACCCTCGGCATCACCGACGGCACCACGGCCTGGCTGGTGGACGGCCCGCTCGCGACCGGGCTCATCTGCGTGCTGGTGATCTGGGGTGTGTCCGGGCTGACGATGATGCTGCTGATGGCCGGCATGCAGGCCATCCCGCGCGAGTTCTACGAGTCGTCCGAGCTGGACGGGGCAACCTGGTGGCAGCAGGAGCGGGAGATCACAATCCCGGTGCTCCGCCGGACGATCGCGATGGCGGTGATCATCTCGGTGGTCGGCTCGCTGCTCGCGTTCACCCAGTTCTACATCCTGACCCGCGGCGGTCCGGGGACCGACACCACGACGGTCGTCCAGTACATCTACAACCGCGCCTTCGTGCAGCTCCAGCTCGGCGCCGCGACCGCGCTGTCCATCGTGCTGGTGGTGGTCGTCGGCCTCGTCACCGCCTTCCAGTTCTGGCTGCTCCGCGAGAGGGACTGACCGATGAGGCTGAAGAACATTCTGTACGTCGTCGGCGGTGGCGGTGCCTTCCTCGTCTTCGCCGTACCGTTGCTGTGGGCCCTGTTCCGCTCGGTGCAGCCGAACGACGTGATCGTCGCGGCGCCGGACCGGTCCACCTTCTTCCACCTGACGTTGGACAACTTCCGGACGCTGATCGAGGGTCCCGGCAACCTGATCCGGGCCGTTGGCAACAGTCTTGCCGTCGCGTTGAGCACGGCGGCGCTGACCGCCGTACTGGCGACGCTTGCGGGTTATGGCTTTGCACGGTTCCGGTTCCGGAGTGGGCCGTTGCTGTTCGCTTTGGTGGTGGTGTCGATGATGATCCCGTTCCAGGCGATCCTGACACCGCTGTATCTGGAGATGAACGTCCTCCGGTTGACCGACAGCCTCCTCGGGTTGGTGCTCTTCTACACCACGGTCAACCTCCCCTTCGGCGTCTTCGTGATGCGAAACTCCTTCGCCTCGGTCCCGGTCGAGCTCGAAGACTCCGCCCACGTGGACGGCTGCGGCACCCTCCGAATGATCGGCTCCGTCCTCCGCCCGCTGGTAACCCCCGGCGCCGCCACCGTCGCGCTCTACGCCTTCCTCGCTGCGTGGACCGAATTCCTCGGCGCTCTGACCTTCCTCACCAAAGACGAGCTCTACACGCTTCCCGTTGCCCTCGTAAATGTCCAGGCCGGCGCGTATGGCGAGGTGAACTTCGGCTCCTTGGTCGCCGGCTCGGTCATAGCCATGATCCCGTGCGTGGTCCTGTACGTAGCCCTACAACGCTTCTACGTCTCAGGCTTGGCTTCCGGCGCTGTCAAAGGTTGATGTGGTCGACCCCACGCGCCCGCTACGCCTGCTCCTGCGTCGCGTGCTCGCCGGTCGCTCCCATCCACCCTCGGTCTGCGCGCTGCCGCACGCACTTGCAGGCTGCCGTCTGCACTCGACTGCGGGCGCGGTCGGGTGGCCGGGAGCACTTGAACGACTGCTGTGGTCGACCCCACGCGCCCGGCTACGCCCGCTCCTGCGTCGCGTGCTCGCGTTCGCTCCCACCCACCCTCGGTTTCCGCGCTGCCCCGCGCATTTGCAGGCTGCCGCCTGCACTCGACCGCGGCGTGGTCGGGGCGACCGCGAGCACTCAAACGACTCCTGTGCCGTGAGTGCTGTGGTTAGCCCACGCACCCGGCTACGCCCGCTCCTGCGTCGCGCGCTCGCGGTCGCTCCCACCACCCTCAGCTTGCGAGCTGCCGCGCGCCTGGGCGGGCTGCCGCCCGTACTTGTGGTCGAGAGTGACCGCGAGTCGCGGGAGGACTCAGATGCTGTGCACCGTGACAGCTCGCGGTCGGGGTGCTGTGCTCGCCCATGCGAGTTGTCGAACGCCAACCGTCCAACGGCTTCGGACTCGGTCTACGTGGTTGAGGTCTCGGCGGCCTTCTTGATGGAGGCGGCTTCGGTCTCGACGTACTGCTTGGTCAGCGAGCGTGTCATCAGCCAGCCGACTCCGGCCAGTGGACCGGAGACCGTCACGGTGAGCGTCAGTTGGCTTCCGTCGGGGTGCGGCTCGACGACGTGGGTCGCGGTGACGGTGACGCCGGACGACTTGGAGTCCCAGGTGTACGACGATCCGTCAGTCAGCTCGGTGACCGTCCACACCGCCGTGGGCAGCCGCGGTTGCGCCAACCGTGTTCTCGATCCGACGGTCAGCGGTCCGTCGTCCAGACGCTCCACGGTCTCGACCATCGGGATTCGCTCGGGCCAGCGCTCAACGTCGACGACCACCGCCCACACCCGCTCGGGCGGCGCCGCGATCGTGATGCTGTGCTGCAGCCCAGCCATGCGGCGAGTCTACGACGGCACCCCGCGGGACTCGTGACACGCGGACGAGCCGGCGACGGTACGGCGGCACGCGTGGGAGCTGTAGCGCGTGGCCGAGCTGGCGGCGGTGCGCCGGCACGCGTGAGAGCTGCGGCACGTGGACGAGCCGGCAACGGTACGACGGCCCCGTGAGATCTGGGACATGGTCAGTGACGCGGTCGTGTTGCGGGCGAGCCGGCGTCGCGCCCTCGCGTGCTCGCTCGGCCATGCCAACCACGGGCATCCAGGCCGCCGAGAAGCCGGTGTGACCATGCCGCTGTTCAGTCCGGGCACGCAGGCGGGACCCCGCAGGAGGCACGCGGGTCCCCACGGCTTTGCCCCGCACGGCTTTGCCCCGCACGGCTTTGCACCCACGGCTTTGCACCCACGGCTTTGCACCCACGGCTTTGCACCCACGGCTTTGCACCCACGGCTTCCTCGGCCGGCT
>NZ_JBFAHB010000071.1:0-47907 GCF_040653975.1 Kribbella sp. NPDC050820 | reverse complement strand
GATCGGTGGGGAAGACGAGGGGCGGGACGCAGGCAGGCGGCCCGCGCCGGTCGTCTGGCGGGTGGTACGGGAAGCGATCCTGCTGGCCACGCTGTGTGCGCATGGTGAGTGCGGACGCGCGGGTGTTGGCGGCGATTGACGACGTTCGGATTGTCGACGATCTGCGGGAGTTGGTGCGGATCCCGAGTGTCGACGGGACGGCGGCCGAGAGCGATGTGCAGGCGTGGTGTGCGGGCCGGTTGGGGGAGCTTGGGCTGGCGGTGGATCACTGGCGGATCGACCTGCCTGACGTGACTGCGGACCCGGAGTTTCCAGGGATGGAGGTCGAGCGGGAGCAGGCGTGGGGGTGTGTCGGGGTGCTCGGTGGGCCGGGGACACCGGGGTTGATTCTCAACGGCCATGTCGATGTAGTGCCGCCGGGTCTGTGGCCGGAGGGCGATCCGTTCTCGGCACGCATCGAGGACGGGGTGATGTGGGGCCGGGGCACCTGTGACATGAAGGGCGGGGGCGCGGCGATCCTCGGGGCGGTGGCGGCGATCGTTGCCTCGGGCATCCAGCTGCGGAAGCCGCTGGTGGTGCACACCGTGGTCGGCGAGGAGGACGGCGGGCTCGGGGCGTTCGCGACGTTGCGCCGCGGGCACACCGGCGAGGCGTGCCTGATCGCGGAGCCGACCGCGGGCTGCGTGATCCCGGCCAACTCCGGGTCGCTCACCTTCCGGCTTGAGATCCCCGGCCTGGCGACGCACGGCTCGACCCGGACCCGCGGAGTCAGCGCGATCGAGAAGTTCGTCGTGATCCAGGCCGCGCTGCAGGCGCTGGAGGCCGAGCGCAACCGCGATCCGCACCCGCTGCTCGCCCACCTCGAGCTGGCGAACCCGCTATCCGTCGGCACGATCCAGTCCGGCGACTGGGCCAGCACCGTCCCCGACGTACTCATCGCTGAGGGTAGGTACGGCGTACGCCTCGGCGAATCGCTTCCCGCGGCCCGCGAGGCCTTCGAGTCCGCCGTCGCCGAAGCGTGCGCCAAGGACGACTGGCTCCGTGACCACCCGGTCAAGGTCACCTGGCCCGGCGGCGCCTTCGCCTCCGGTCTGCTCGCGGACGACGATCCACTGCTCACCGACACGCTCGACGCGGCCGGTGATCCAGCTCCCGAGGTCAGGGGCGCGCCATACGGCTCGGACCTCCGTCAGTACGCCGCCGCAGGCATCCCCACGCTGCAGTACGGCCCTGGCGACGTCCGGTACGCGCACGCCACCGACGAGCATGTCCGGCTGGACGAAGTCCTCCATGCCGCCCGCACTTACGCCCTCTTAGCCCTCCGGCGCTGCGGCTGATACAAAGTGCGCCATGGGACCGTTGCGGGGGCGTTCACAGGAGCTTGGACGGCTCCTGGAGGCGCTGCGCGCGGCCGGTGACGGCCAGGCGTCGCTGGTCGTCGTCACCGGCGAGCCCGGCATCGGCAAGTCCGCTTTGCTGCGGGCAGCGGTCGAGCAGGCCGAACGCCGAGGCTTCCTCGTGGCCAGCGCGGCCGCACAGCAGGCCGACAACATCAGCCCGCTCGCCTCCCTCGCGCCCGCTCTCCGCGCCGGTCAGCACCCGCTGATCGACACAGAGCACTTCCTGGAGCTGGCCAGCCTCAACACGCAACCACTGTGGCTGGCCGAGCGCCTAGCCGACCTCATCGGCCGCCGTCTCGACGGCAGCCCCGCGCTGATCGTGCTGGACGACGCCCAGTGGTCCGACCCGCTCACAGCCTTCGTACTGCGCGTCGTCATCCCCCGCCTCTCCTCCGCGAAGCTCCTCTGGCTCCTCGCGACCCGACCGCACCCTGGCGGCGTGACGGACCAACTGACGGACGCCGTCCGCGCCCAGGTCCCCGTCCACGCCGTCGACCTGACCCCACTGACCCCGGACGCCATCCAGGACATCGCGGCCGACCTGCTGCAGCGCCCGGTCGACCCCACCCTCGCTGTGCAGTTGGCCGGCGTTCACGGCATCCCGTTCCTCGCCGAGCAGCTCATTGCCGGTCTGTACCTCGACAACCCCGCAGCCCCGACCGGTCCGCTCCCACCCGGTCTGGTCGAGGGCGTACGCCGGCGCACCAGCGGACTGTCCGAGCAGAGCCGGTCGCTTGTCCGGACCGCCGCGGTGTTCGGCAGCGAGTTCCGGCTGGAGGACGTCGCCGTACTCATGGCCGAGCCGGTGGCGAGACTGGCGGTGCCGCTGGACGAGCTGATCCAGGCCGGGCTGCTGACAGACACCGGCTCGGTACTGCGGTTCCGCCACGAGCTACTGCGGTCCGCTGCGTTGGCCGACGTACCGCCGTCCGCTCAGCGCGCGTTGCACGGGGCCATCGCCGACCAGCTGATCTCGGCCGGACGCGGGGCGGCTGCGGCGGCTCCGCACGTCATCGCCGTCGCTCAACCAGGTGACGCGTCCGCTGTGGGCACCTTGCGCAAGGCGGCTCAAGACCTGCTCGCCACGATGTCGAGCACTGCCGCAGAGGTGATCCAGGAGGCCTTCGACCTGACTCTGGTCGACGAGCCGCTCCGGGCCGAGGTCGGCGCCGACGTGGTAGGCATCCTGCTCGCAGCGCGCCAGTACGACCGCGCCAAGGCCTTCGCGGACGACCTGCTGAGCGGTACGGCGCTCTACCGCGGCCCGATCACCCCCGACCTCACCGCATCACTCCGCCTGCTCCTGGCGCCGTACCAGTGGGCAGCGAGCCGCCTGGACCCCAGAGAGCTCACCGTCCACAACGCTGCACCACATCTCGCCGAGCGCTTGGCCGCCTACCGAGTGCTGGCCGGCGCAGAGGCTCCTGGCCCGGCGGACGACCCTGTGGCACGTGCTGTGCTGCAGGTCGCGGCAGCCGAGCACGCACGGGCTGAGGGCAGGTACGTCGAGGCCCGCGACCTGTACGTCGAAGCGCGACGAGCCGGCGCGGATCTACCGGAGACACTGGTCGAGGTGGGCGAGCTCTACTGCCGCGCTGAGACCGACGAGCTCCCGGCAGCGTTGGAGCGCGTGCGCGAGTTGCTGAGCGCCGGTGACTCGTGGTCAGCGCCTCAGCTCGCCGTACTGCGTGCCCGGCTCGAGCTGGCTGCGGGCAACCTGGAACAAGCCGAGGCAGCTGCCCGGACTGGTCTGCGCTGGATGGCCGACCTCGGCGACTCGACGCAAGCGCCAGTGGCTCACCAAGTGCTTGCCCTGATCGCACTGCTGCGTGGCCACCTCACAGAGGCCCGGGAGCTCGCCGGACACGATCCGACGATCAACGCGCTGCTTGCCATCGCCGACGGCGACACCAAGGCGGCTGCGCGGCTGCACGACGTACCACTCGACTTCCCGGAGCGTACCGATGTGCTACTGCAGGCTGATGCCGGGGAGCAGTTGGCAGCCCAGGCTGCTGCCACGCCGTCTGCCGCCTTCCGTGGCGCTTTCGAGCTGGTGGCCGCTGGCAACGACCTGCGGCGGTTGCAGGCCGCTACTGAGCTGCTGCGCGAGTCAGACCGACCGCTGCTGCTGGCGAGTGCCCAGGAGCGCTACGGTCGCGCTGAGCTCGAGGCCGGCGACCGCTCCATCGGCATCTCTACGTTGGAGGACGCTCTCGACGCGTTGACCCGGCTCGGCGCGACCGCACCGGCTGCGCGGATCCAGGCGAGGCTGCAGGCGGCCGGAGTACGGCGACGTCGCTGGGCCGCCGTACCGCCGCGAGCGCAGGAGGGGTGGGAGGCGCTCACACCGATGGAGCGCCGGGTCGCGCTGCTGGTGGCCGAGGGGCATACGAACCGCTCGGCGGCGGAGGAGCTCGTGGTGTCCGCGAGTACGGTCGGGACGCATCTGCGGTCGGCGTTCGGCAAGCTGGGGGTCAACTCGCGGGTCCAGCTGACCCGGCTGGTGCTGGAGAGGTTCACCCCTCCCCCAAACGCATGAGATTTGGGTGCAGGCGCGCGCCGGGTGGGGAGATCCGGCGGTGGCAAGTTCAGCTGTTCGCTCGATACGGCGGAGCGGCTCCAAGCGGTTTCCTTCTACACAAGCCAACCGAAGGAGATCGAGAAACATGACTGACAAGACCCCCACCGTCGTCCTGGTGCACGGTGCGTTTGCGGATGGATCGGCGTGGGCCGAGGTGATCGCGGAGCTGACCAGCCGGGGCATCCCGGCCGTGGCCGTGGCGAACGAGCTGCGGGGCGCGGGCATCGACGGCAGCCGAGTGGCCGCGCTGGTCCGGGAGATCGACGGCCCGGTCGTCCTGGTCGGGCACTCGTACGGCGGCGCCGTCATCACCAACGCCGCGAACGAGGCCGACAACGTGACCGGGCTGGTGTACGTCGCCGCCTTCGCACCCGACGAGGGCGAGAGCCTGCAGGGCCTGATCGGCGGCTTCCCCGCCAACGACTTCGCCTCCGGGCTCGTCCCGCACACCCTGCCGACCGGTGACGGTGGCGAGGAGACGTTCCTGAGCATCGCGCTGGACAAGTTCCCGGCGCTGTTCGCGGCCGACGTGCCGAACGCCGAGCTGCTCGGCCGGTTCCAGCGGCCGATCGCGGCGGCCGCCTTCGAGGAGAAGTCCGGCCCGGCGAGCTGGAAGCGCCTGCCGGTCCACTTCCTGGTGGCCACCGGCGACCAGGCGATCCACCCGGACGGCCAGCGCACGATGGCCGCCCGCGCCGGCGCCACCACGATCGAGGTCGACGCCTCCCACGCCGTCTCGGTCTCCCAGCCCAAGGCCGTAGCCGACCTCATCACCCAAGCAGTCCGCTGAAGTAGTTCGCCGGCCGACCCCGACCATCCGGGGTCGGCCCTCACAACCCGCTTACAGCAATCGGTCGAGGGCCGCTTGCCCAGCTGGTCCCCAGTGCGGCTTGCCGCCGGGGAGGCCCTTGTCGCCGTTGATTCCCATCGCGATCAGGAACAGCGCCCGGGTCACCGCCCAGCCGCGAGCTCGCCGTACCGTTGCCTCGTCCACCGGGTAGCGCTCGAAGAACCGGCCGGCGGCGCCGTCCGGGAGCAGGATCCAGGCGGCCGCGAGGTCGGTCGCCGGATCGCCGACGCACACGTCGCCGAAGTCCACGACACCGGTGAGTGTGCCGTTGGCAACGACCACGTTCGCCGGGTGCAGGTCGCCGTGCAGCCACACCGGCGGTCCGTCCCACGCCGGGGCCGCCACCGCGTCCTCCCACACCGCGCGGATCTGGTCGCGGCGGCCGACGTACTCGTGGATCTCCTCGAAGCCCAGGCCCCGCGGCAGACCGGATCGGTCGCTCACCGGCGCATCGGCCGGCGCCTCGGTGTGCAGCGCCTGCAGGAAGTGCGCCAGTACGTCGGCCGCGGCCGGATCCGTGATCGGCGCATGGTCCGCGGGCTCTCCGTGGACCCAGGTGGTGACGAGCCATGTGTGCGGGAAGCGCTCGGTCGGCTCGCCGAACCGCTGCGGCACCGGCGCCGGCAAGGTCAGCCGCGACGCAAGCTCCGGCAGCCAGCGGTACTCCTTCCGCAGCAGCTCCGGAGCGCCATCCTGGCGCGCCCACCGCACCGCCAACTCGTCTCCGAGCCGCCACATCTGGTTGCCCCAGCCGCCGACGACCGGCCGCAGCGGCAGGTCGGCCAGGTCCGGGTGTTGCTCCTGCAAGGCTCCACGCACGAGTTCTTCGTCCATGGAGCGTCAGACGCGTCACATCCGGAGCTGGTTGGGAATAGGTCCGGATCGGGCCAGGTTGCCCCGGGCATGCGTATCGATGTGTGGTCCGACGTGGTCTGTCCGTGGTGCTACATCGGCAAGCGCCGCCTGGAGCAGGCGCTGGCCGCCAGCGGCGAGCAGGCCGAGATCGTCTGGCACAGCTTCCAGCTGGATCCGTCGGCCATCAACGACGACCCCCGGGACCTTCCGACCCGGCTCGGCGAGAAGTACGGCCGCGGCCGCGAGTGGGGCGTGCAGGCCAACGCGCACGTGACCGAGATCGCGGCCGAGCTCGGTCTGGACTACCACCTCGACCAGGCGAAGTCCTCCAACACGGTCGACGCGCACCGCGTCCTGCACCTGGCCCGCGAGCTGGTCGACGCCGGCCAGGTCCCGGCCGACACCCAGGACCGCCTCAAGGAGCGCCTGCTCAAGGCCTACTTCACCGACGGCCTCCCGGTCGGCGACCACGCCACCCTGACGAGCCTCGCGACGGAGGTCGGCCTACCCGCCGACCGCGTCACAGCTGTCCTGGCCGGTACGACGTACGCCGAAGAGGTAGCCGCCGACCAGGCCCAGGCACTCGCCTACGGCGCCAACGGCGTCCCATTCTTCGTCATCGACGAAAAGTACGGCGTCAGCGGAGCCCAGCCCGTCGAGGTCTTCCAGGAAGCCCTCCGCCGAGCCACCGCCGACCGCACCCCCGTAACCCTGATCAGCGCCCCGGCCACCACCTCCGCCTCCGGCCCCACCCCCGGCACCACCTCCACCACCCCCGACGATCCCACCTGCGGCCCCGACGGCTGCCCCATCTAACCCACCCTCCAAGCGGATCTCCCCGCGAAGTCCAGGCCCTCCCCTCGCACGCACCCGGACAACCCCCAACCCGACCGGAGAACCCCAGATCCGGGCGGACAACCCCCGAGCCCGAGGGATATCCACTGAACTCGGGGGTTGCCCCCTGAGATTCTCAGTGGGCAACCCCTCACCTCGGTGGATATCCCCTCGAAGCACGGGCTCTCCCCTCGTACCCGACCGGAGAACCCCCGAGCCGAGCGGCGAACGCCCGAGCCGGGCAGAGAACCCCCGATCCCGAGGGACATCCACTGAACTCGGGGGTTGCCCCCTGAGAACCTCGGTGGGCAACCCCTCACCTCGGGGGATATCCCCTCGAAGCACGGGTGCTCCCCTCTCACCCGACTGGAGAACCCCCGAGTCGACCTGAGAACCACCGAGCCGGGGAGAGAACCCCCGCGCCGAGCGGCGAACCCCCGAGCCGGGCGGAGAACCCCCGATCCCGAGGGATATCCACTCAACTGGGGGGTTGGCCCCTGAGAATCTCGGTGGGCAACCCCTCAGCTCGGTGGATATCCCCTCGAAGCACGGGTTCTCCCCTCGTACTCGACCGGAGAACCCCTGCGCCGGGCGGAGAAGCCCCGAGCCGGAGGGATGTCTGCTGAGGTCGGGGGTTGCCCGTTGGGGATTTCGGGGGACGACGCGTCGGGTGGGTGGGGGTGGGGGTGGGGGTGTTTGCCGTGGGTACCGGGAGTCATTCGGAACGTGGTGTATGAAGGAGGCATGACTGTCGTGCGCGCACTGGCCAGGCCGTTGCTGTCCATGATCTTCGTCGTGCAGGGTGCGAACTCGATCCGCAACCCCGAGCCGCTGGTGCCCAAGGCCCAGCCGGTGACTGACCGTCTGGTGCCGATGGTGAAGCGGGTCGCCCCGCCGCAGGTCGGCGACCGGATCCCGGAGACCACGGTCAACCTGGTTCGCCTGAACGGTGCCGTCCAGGTGCTCGGCGGTCTCGCGTTGGCGACCGGCAAGGGCCGTCGGCTCGGTGCCGCGACGCTGGCGACCACGCTGCTGCCGGTTACCGTCGCGGGGCATCCGTTCTGGCAGGTGAAGGACAAGGAGACACGCGCCGCGCAGCGAGTCCAGTTCATGAAGAACCTCGGTTTGCTCGGCGGCCTGCTGCTTGCGGCGGTCGACACCGAGGGGCAGCCGGGGCTGGCCTGGCGGGCGTCGCATGGGGCCCGGGCAGCGAAGCGCGAGACCAAGCGCGGGGCGAAGGCGGCCAAGCGTGAGGCGAAGCAGCTCGCCCACGAGGCCAAGCAGGCGGCCCGGCTCGCGAAGGCGGAGCTCACCTGACCGGAAGCAGCTCGACGGTCACCTGACCGGACGCAGCTCGACGCTGTGACGGTGCCCACGTACTCGCCCGAAGGACGACCGGGCCAGGTGCTCTCGTCGCTGCGGGTCCGCCCTGGGGTCGAGGCCGGCGACCTCCGGTTTGCCCGGGACGTCTCAGCCCGACGGCGACCTGCTGTCCTGGGCCAGTGACGACGGTCCATGGTGGTGAGACGGCCGCGCCTGACAGGTGGTGGACCTGAAGCCGGTCACGCTCGCCGACAAGAACCACCCCAGCCAGCAACGGTCAGCGGTCGTGGGACAGCAGCGCCTGGCAGTCGTGGGACCTGAAGTCGATCACGCTCGCCGACAAGAACTACCCCGGCCGGCAACGGTCAGCGGGTCGTGGGACGGCCGCGGCTGGCATGTGGTGGACCTGAAGCCGATGATGCTCGCCGACAAGAGCTACCCCAGCCGGCAGCGGACAGCCGGGGAGCACCCGGGACGAGATCCAGGTGCTCGACTTCAGGTTCCCCGACGCGCTCCCGCCGCCGGCGCTGGGCGGGACGCCGGAACCCCTCGTGCTCTCAGTTTCGGAAGGATGGGGGGTGGGGTGATGCTCATGCCCTAGGCTCGGGGCAGGGAATCGAGCCGAAGGAGTGGGATGAGCGAGCAGGGCTGGGCGGCGCCGCGGGCTGAGGGACCGGTCACCGGCCGGGTCACGGTGCCCGGATCGAAGTCGATCAGTAACCGTGCGCTCATCCTCGCGGCGATTGCGGACGGCCCGTCACACCTGACCGGCCTGCTCGCGGCCCGCGACACCATGCTGATGCGGTCCGCGCTGGTCTCGCTCGGCGTAGGCATCACCGACAACGGCGGCACAGTCACCGTGACCCCCGGCTCGCTCAAGGGCCCGGCGAGCGTCGACTGCGGCCTGGCCGGCACAGTCATGCGGTTCGTCCCGCCGGTGGCCGCGCTGGCCGACGGTGTGGTCGAGTTCGACGGCGACCCGTACGCGCGGGAGCGGCCGATGAACGTCATCCTGACCGCCCTGCGCACGCTCGGCGTCCAGATCGACGACAACGGCACCGGCCGGATGCCGTACGCGGTGTCCGGCGCGGGCTCGGTCCGCGGCGGCAAGGTCACGCTGGACGCGTCCGGCTCGAGCCAGTTCGTCTCCGCTCTGCTGCTCGCCGGCGCCCGGTACGACGAGGGCGTCGACGTCCGCCACGACGGGAAGCCGGTGCCGTCCCAGCCGCACCTGGACATGTCGGTCGGGATGCTGCGCGAACGCGGCGTCCAGGTCGACGACAGCGAACCGAACCGCTGGGTCGTTGCCCCCGGCCCCATTCGGGCGACGGACACCGCGATCGAGCCGGACCTGTCGAACGCCGCGCCGTTCCTGGCCGCCGCCGTACTCACCGGTGGCGAGGTGACCGTGACCGCCTGGCCGGAGCGGACCACCCAGCCGGGCGGTCAGCTGCTCGAGATCTTCACTCGCTTCGGCGCCGAGGCGACCCGCACGGACGAGGGTCTGACCGTGCGCGGGACCGGCCGGGTGCAGGGGGTCGACCTCGATCTGGGCGAGGTCGGTGAGCTCTCACCGGTCATCGCGGCGGTGGCTGCGTTGGCCGACGGGCCGTCGTACCTGCGCGGGATCGCGCATCTGCGCAACCACGAGACGGACCGGCTGGCGGCGCTCGAGCGGGAGCTCAACGCGCTCGGCGGCGACGTGACGCAGACCGCGGACGGCCTGGAGATCCGGCCGAAGCCCTTGCACGGTGGGCTTTTCGGCACGTACCACGACCACCGGATGGCGCACGCGGCCGCCGTACTCGGCCTGCTCGTCGACGGCCTGCGGATCGAGAACATCGGGACCACGGCGAAGACGCTGCCCGAGTTCCCCGAACTCTGGTCGGAGCTCGCCAGCTGATGTCGCGGTACGACGAGGAGGCCCGGTACGACCGGCCGAAGCGCCGGACCCGGCCGCGGACCAAGGACCGCCCCTCGTACGACGACGCCGTCATCGGCTTCGTGATCACCCGCGACCGCGGCCGCTACACCTGCTGGGTCGACGACCGCCAGGTCACCGCGATGAAGGCCCGGCAACTCGGCCGCAAAGGCGTCATCGTCGGCGACCGGGTCAAGCTCGACGGCGACGCAACTGGCGACGAGGGCACGTTGGCCCGGATCGTCGAGGTGCTTCCGCGGACGACATTGCTGCGCCGGTCGGCCGATGACGACGACCCCGTCGAGCGCCCGCTGGTCGCGAACGCGGAGCAGCTCGTGATCGTGGTCGCGGTCGCGAATCCCGAGCCGCGGACCGGACTGATCGACCGCTTCCTGGTGGCCGCGTACGACGCCGGCATGCGGCCGCTGCTCTGCCTCACCAAGACCGACCTCGCCGACCCGAGCCCGCTGCTCTCGATCTACCGCCCGCTCGGGGTCGAGTCGGTGGCAACGCACCAGAACGGCGACCTGAGCGAGCTCCGCGAGCAGCTCCACGACCGCGCCAGTGTGCTCGTCGGGCACTCCGGCGTCGGCAAGTCCACGCTGGTCAACGCGCTGATCCCCGGGGCTGACCGCGCCATTGGCGTCGTCAACGAGGTCACCGGCCGCGGCCGCCACACCTCGACGAATGCCCAGGTACTGCGCCTCCCCGACGGCGGCTGGCTGATCGACACCCCTGGCATCCGCTCGTTCGGCCTGGCCCACGTCGACCCCGACCACCTGATCCACGCCTTCCCCGACCTCGCCGAGATCGCCAAAGACTGCCCGCGCGGCTGCACCCACACCGAGTCCGCCCCCGACTGCGCGCTGGACGAAGCCAAGGATGTGGACCCAGCCCGCATCGCCTCCTTCCGCCGCCTCCTGGCCAGCCGCGAAGGCCGCGAAGGCCGAGAAAGCCGGGATGCTCCCCCGGCGGTCCCCGAGGCTACTTAGGAAGCTGCCCGTCCCAAACGGCTTTCGCGCCGGCGTCGCCGGTGCGGATGGTTTGGTAGATGACGAGTACGCCGATGACCACGACGGCAGCGCTGGTGACCAGCTCGAGCGGCTTGCTCTTGGTTGCCTTGGCACCCTTTCCGCTGGCCAGCGCAGACGGCCCGCCGAGCAGCAGTACCGCAGCCACCGACACCACCGCGAACACCAGGCAGAACCAGAACAGCAGGTCGCCCCGCTCCTCGTGCACCCGCACCGCCTGCTCCAGGGTCGGCACTGCGGCGACGAACGCCTCCCCGCTCTCCTTGGCGACGTACGCGAGCGCCAGCGCGCCGAGTCCGAGCAGCAGCGCCGGCCAGCGAAGCAGCCAGCGCCAGCGCGGCAACACCGCGAACGCGATCAGGGTGAGGGCGGCCACCGGCAAAACGACGACCGCAGCGTGGATCACCAGCACGTGCAGCGGCAGGTCCCCGAAGCGCTCGAACATTGACGCCTCCATGGCAGTCGTGAACGTGATCAGACACTAACTGCACGTTCAACGACCGGATTCGGTTCAATGCGTGCCGCAACCGTTCCGCAACCTTTGCGGACATCTGGTCCGCTGAGCGGGGGTTCAGGCTAGCCTTCCGGCATGCCTTCGCACACGGATGACCTGCGGCTCGCCCACATCCTGGCCGACGACGCGGACTCGACCACGATGGACCGCTACAAGGCGCTCGACCTGCACGTGGCCACCAAGCCGGACCTGACCCCGGTGAGCGAGTCGGACCAGAAGGTCGAGGACGTGATGCGCAAGACGCTGGCCCGGGCCCGCCCGCGGGACGCGTTCGTGGGCGAGGAGGACGGCACCTCCGGCTGGGGAGTACGGCGCTGGGTCGTCGACCCGATCGACGGCACCAAGAACTACATCCGAGGCGTCCCGGTCTGGGCGACGCTGATCAGCCTGATGATCGAGGACCAGGTGGTCGTCGGCGTGGTGTCGGCTCCTGCCCTCGGGAAGCGCTGGTGGGCGTCGTACGGCGACGGCGCCTGGACCGGCCGCGCCCTGCACTCCTCGCAGCCGTGCCGGGTCAGCGACGTGACCAGGATCGAGGACGCCTCGCTGTCGTACGCGTCGCTCAAGGGCTGGGAGAAGCTCGGCAAGAAGAACCAGTGGGCCGACCTGATGGACTCCTGCTGGCGGACCCGCGCGTACGGCGACTTCTGGTCCTACATGCTGGTCGCGGAGGGCGCCGTCGACATCGCCGCCGAGCCCGAGCTGAACCTGTACGACATGGCTGCCCTCGCGATCATCGTCGAGGAGGCTGGCGGCAAGTTCACCTCGGTCGACGGCGTCCCCGGCCCGAACGGACCCAACGCCGTGGCCACCAACGGCCGCCTGCACGACGAGGTCCTCAAGCGCCTCGACTGATCCGCCGTACGAGGAACTCCGCCTCCACGGCATTGCTCGTGAACGCCAATGCCTCCTGGTAGGCCGCTCGCGCCTCCGCGACCCGGCCGCACCGCCACAGCAGCTCGGCGCGGGTGGACGCGAGATACGCGTACGTCGCCAACGCGGGATCGTCGGCCAAGTCCGACAGCGCCCGCAACCCGGCCGCGGGTCCATCGACGTAGCTGAGCGCCACCACCCGGTTGAGCGCAACCACCGGAGACGGCCAGCGCGCGAGCAGCAGGTCGTACAGCCCTAGGATCTCCGGCCAGTCCGTGTCTTCCCACCGCTCTGCCTCGGCATGCACCGCAGCAATGGCCGCCATCAACCCGAACCGCCCAGCCGGCCACCCCAACGCCTCGCGCACCAACCCGAGGCCCTCCGAGATCAGCTCTCGATCCCACAGTGAACGGTCCTGGTCTTCCATCAACACCAGCTGGCCGGCAGCGTCCACCCGTGCTGTCTGCCGCGCCTGCGTCAGCAGCAGCAACGCGAGCAGCGCCGTCGCCTCCCCACTGTCCGGTAGCAGCAGCCGCACCATCCGAGCGAGGTCGATCCCTCGCCGGGCCAGGTCCGGCCGCGACAGCTCAGCACCATCCGCAGCCGTGTGCCCCGCGGTGTAGACCAGGTGTACGACGTCCAGCACAGCGTCGGTGCGCTCCGGCAGATCGGTCAGCCGAGGCACGCGGTAGGGAATCCCGGACCGGGAGATCTTGTGCTTGGCCCGAGTGATCCGGGCCTGCATCGCGGTCTCCTTGACCAGGAACGCCTTCGCGATCTCCGCCGACGACAAGCCGCACACCAGCCGCAGCGTGAGCGCGATCTGCGCCTCCTGCGCCAGCGCCGGGTGGCAACAGGTGAATACCAGCCGCAACCGGTCGTCCGGGAACACCTCGGCGCCGGAGTCCTCGATCGGGTCCGTCACCAGTAGCGGCAGCTTCCGCTCGGCGACCGACGCCCGCCGGCGCAGCTCCAGCGCCCGCCGCGTGGCGACAGTCGTCAGCCAGGCTCCCGGCCGGCGCGGCACACCCTGTTCCTTCCAGTGCACCAGCGCCTGCGCGTACGCGTCCTGGACACAGTCCTCGGCCAGGTCGAGATCGGCCGCGACGCGGGCCGTCGCGGCCAGGACGAAGGCCCACTCCGACGAGTGAGCCTCCGCCACGGCCTGGGCGACAGAGTCAGCCACCGTTGACGATCGGCCGGACCTCGACGCCACCCATCGGCGCCGGCACCTGCTTGGCGATCTCCAGCGCCTCGTCCAGGTCGGCCGCCTCGATCAGGTAGTAGCCGCCCATCACTTCCTTCGTCTCCACGAACGTCCCGTCGGTGACGACGTACCCGCCGTTGCCGTCGGAGCGGATCGAGGTCGCGGTGTCGCTCTCACCGAGCTGGGCGCCGCCGCGCAGCGCCGCGCCGTTGGCCGCCGCGAAGGCCTGGTGCCGCTGGTGGTTCGCCTCCGCCACCTCCGGCCCGGCCGCCGCCCACATCGCCTCGTTGTCGTAGATCATCACCAGGTACTTGCCCACCGATGTCACCTCTCCTGTGCAGGTCGGAATCCAGCATCTACCAACCCGATGCGCGGACACCGGCGAGATCGACATCCGACGCGGAGAATTTCCGGACCACGTAGGGTGGCTGGCATGCCCTTGACCTACCCCATCGCGGAGCAGACGCTCGACAACGGCCTCCGCGTCGTCGTCAGCTCCGACCGCGCAGTCCCGATCGTCGCCGTGAACCTCTGGTACGACGTGGGCTCGCGGCACGAGCCGGAGGGGCTGACCGGGTTCGCGCACCTGTTCGAGCACCTGATGTTCCAGGGGTCACGCAACGTGGCGTCCGGGCAGCACTTCAGCCTGCTGGAGACCGCCGGCGCCAGCCTGAACGCGAGCACCTTCTTCGACCGGACGAACTACTTCGAGTCGCTGCCCAGCGGCGGTCTCGACCTGGCGCTGTGGCTCGAGGCCGACCGGATGGGCTACCTGCTCGACGCGGTCAACCAGGAGAACCTGGACAACCAGCGCGACGTGGTCAAGGAAGAGAAGCGGCAGAGCTACGACAACCGCCCGTACGGCGACTCCTACGAGCGGCTGGTCAAGCTGTCCTTCCCCGAGGGACATCCGTACGCGCACATGACGATCGGCTCGATGGCCGACCTCGACGCCGCGTCGGTCGAGGACGTGCACGCGTTCTTCCGGCAGTACTACGGCCCGAACAACGCCGTCCTGACGATCGTCGGCGACGTCGCGGAGGAGGACGCCTTCGACGCCGTCAAGCGGTACTTCGGCCACCTGCCGGCCATCCCGAAGCCGCCGGCCGCACCGGACGGCACGATCGGCCCGCTGACCGAGGTGCTGCGTGACGACGTGGTCTCCGACGTACCGTCCGACCTGGTCACGATGATGTTCCGGCTGCCGGTCGACGGCACGCCGGAGCTGGACGCGGCCGGCCTCGCGCTCGACATCCTCGCCGCCGGCCAGAGCGGTCGCCTGAACCGCCGGCTGGTCCGCGACGAGCAGATCGCGCAGTCGGTGTCCGGCGGCGCGCTGCCGCTGATCGGCGGCGTCTCGTTCGGCACGCTGACCGGGATCGCCTCGGACGGCGTGGACCTGCAGAAGGTCGAGGACGCGCTGCTCGAGGAGATCGAGAAGCTCGCCGAGAACGGCATCACCGAGGACGAGCTGGCCACCGTGCAGGCACAGGCCGAGCGGGACTGGCTGGAGCAGCTGGCGACCTGCGCCGGCCGGGCCGACGAGATCTCGCACCACGCCCTGCTGTTCGGCGACCCGAGCCGGATCAACACCCGGATCGACCAGGTCAAGGCGATCACCACCGACCAGGTCCAGGCTGCGGCCTCGAAGTGGATCCGCGCGTCCGGGCGCGCCCAGGTGACGTACCGCCGTACCGAGTCGGCAGGAGAGAACGCATGAACCAGGTTCTGACCACCCCGCCGGCCGTCGGCGCGCAACGCCCCTGGAAGTTCCCGGAAGCGACCACGACGACGACCGCCGCCGGGACCCCGGTGCACGTCTTCGACCGCCCGGGTCAGTACGTCGCCACCGTCCGGGTCACGATCGCGATGCCGCTGATCGCCGAGCCGCGCGAGCTGGAAGGCGTCGCGACGATCATGTCCCGGACCCTCGACGAGGGCACCGAGCTGCGATCGGCCAACGACTTCGCGGCGGCGCTGGAGCGGCACGGAGCGGCGTACGGCGTCGACGTGAGCTCAGACGCGTTGCACGTGGAGATCTCGGTGCCGGTGTCGCACCTGGCCCCGGCGGTGCAGCTGCTGGCCGAGGCGATCACCCGGCCCGCGTTCAACCAGGCCGACGTCGGCCGGCACGTGACGATCCGGCTCGGCGAGATCAACCAGGAGCGGGCGAACGCCGGCTACCGGGCCCGCGAGGCGTTCGCGGCCAACCTGTTCGACAACGCGACCCGGCGCTCGCGCCCAACCGCCGGGACGCCGGACACGATCCGGCCGCTGACGAACGTCCAGGTGGCCGAGTTCTACCGGGACAACATCGGCCCGGGCCGCGCGCAGATCCTGTTCGCGGGTGACGCGACCGGTGTGGACGTGGCCGGCATCATCGACGAGGCGTTCGGCGGCTGGACCTCTGCCTCCGGTCCCGCGCTGGAGACGCCCGAGCCGATCTACATCCCGGGCGACCGCGTCGTCCTGGTCGACCGGCCGGGCTCCGTCCAGAGCCAGCTGCTGATCGGCTGTGCCGGCCCGGACCGTCGTGACCCCGCCTGGGGGGCGGCCGCCGTCGCGAACCACGTGGTCGGCGGCACGATCACGTCCCGCGTCGACACCGTGCTGCGCGAGGAGAAGGGCTACACCTACGGCACCCGGACGAGCTTCGCGGCTCCGCGCAAGGGCGGCACGTTCAGCCTGGGTGGCGCCGTACGCACCGAGGTGACCGGCGCCGCGATCAGCGACGCGCTCCGGATCCTCCGGGAGGCCCGCAACGGGCTGACCGAGCAGGAGGTCCAGGAGGCGAAGGACAGCCTGATCCGGACCGCCCCACTGCGGTACGAGCAGGCCGACTCGATCGCCCAGCAGGTCGGCAGCAACATCGCGAACGGGGTCCCGATCGGCTTCGCCGACACCTACCTGGCCCAGATCGCCGCCACCACCGCAGAGGACGCCACCGAGGCCTACCGGCGGTATGTCGGAACCGACGGCCTGCTGGTCGTCGTCGTAGGGGAAGCGAAGGACGTCCGGCCGCAGCTCACCGAGCTCGCACTGGGCGACCTGATCGAACTGGGCTGAGAGCGCCGCGCTCCTCTGCTCAGCGCCTGGGTTCTGAGCAGAGGAGCAAGACCATGTCGTTCACCGAGCGGCCGACCGACGCGACCGACCGCACCCACACCTTCTGGTCCCCGTCGTACCCGCTCCAGCCGGGCTTCCCGGACCAACCGGCGTACGGCGTCCTGCGCGACCACTCGCAGGCCACCGTCGCGCTCGTGCTCGGTGCGATCGCGCTCTGCACCGGCCTGCTGATCGTCTCGCCGGTCGCCTGGTGGCTGGGCAGCCAGGCACTCGCCGAGATCGACGCGTCGCCGGGCGTCTACAACAACCGTGGAATGGCGCAGGCCGGGCAGATCTGCGGCCTGATCGGCACGGCCCTGCTCGCCATCGGCCTGCTGTTCATCGTGGCGATGGTGGTTCTCGCGCTCGCCGTCTAACGGGTGATGTAGTTCGAGAGTTGCTCGCGTTCGAATTCGAGTTCGCCGATCCGGGACTTGACCACGTCACCGATGCTGACCAGGCCGACCAACGCACCGTCGACGACGACCGGCACGTGCCGGATCCGGCGATCGGTCATCAGCCGCATCAGGTTGTCGATGTGCTCGTCCGGGCTGCAGGTGGCGACCTCGGACGTCATGATCGAGCTGACCCGGACATCTCCCGCGTCCGGGGTGCCGTTCCAGAGCCGCACGATGTCGCGCTCGGAGACGATGCCGGCCACGGAGGACCCGTCCGGACTCACGACCACGGCGCCGATGTTGTGGTCGGCCAGCAGGGCGAGCAGTTCAGTGACAGTGGCTTCTGGGGAGATGGTGACGACCTGATTGCCCTTGCCGCGCAGTACGTCCTTGATCTTCACGGAGCCTCCTGCAAATCGAGGGACCAATACCCCAAGGTAGCGAAATCCCAGCCCCAGCGGCAGCCCTCAACGATCACAGCTTGTGACAGCTCGTACTGCGTGAACCCCTTCACATGATCACTCTCCGTGTCCAACCCCTAGGGTGCGTAGGGTGGAAAGGTGAGCTCAATCGTTCCGGGTCCGCAGAAGAAGATCGGCGAGGAGATCGCCGCGGCACTCGCCGGTGCCAAGCCCCTGAATGCAGGTGATCTCAACACCTCGACTGCCCCCAAGGAGGAGCTGGTCGGGCTCGACGACTGGCCACAGCCACTGCGTACGACGGTCGAGGCCGAACACGAACGCGTCACCGCCCTCGCCACCAACCGCCGCAAGACCGCCGACCTAGCGCTACCCGCGGTCGTCCGCGGCCTCGACGAGCTGCTCACTCAGATCGCCGACCGCCTCCAGGCCGACAAACCCGGCCTCCTGCGCAAGCCCACCGCCGCCACTCCCGATGCCCCGCTGGCCGAACTCCTCGGCATCCCCACCGACGAGATCACCCCACCAGACCGCTCCGAACACCGCACCGCCCTGCGCACCATCAAACAACTCCGCGGCCAACTCAAGGACATCGAAACCTCGACCGACCACGCCCGCCTCACCAGACTGACCACCTTCACCATCCGCCTGGCCGTCGTACTGGACGCCACCCCAGCCGCCACCCCCCTCGCCCCCACCGCCCTCTCCCGCTTCGCCAACGCCGCCCCCGACTACCAGTGGGACTGGCCCTTCCCCCAAAAAACTCACCTTCTGGCAACAAACCCACCAATCCCTGACCGCCCGCTAGCAGCCGGCGATCCACCGAATCGTGGAATTTGGTCCACTACGCGCCCCGTTCACAACCAAAATCCACGACTCGGCGGCCGCTCGGCGCGTTGGCCCGGCGCCGACCAGTCCGACCCGTCACCGCGATCCGCGCACGCCGCCGGAGGCGGCCAACCAGGCAGCCGCCGCGAAGCGGTGTCCTTTGACCCTCCCCGCCGTACTAGCCCTTGATCGCGCCACCGAGCGCGAACGCGCCGCCCAGCTTGCGACTCAGCAGCAGATACAGCAGCAACACAGGAGTCGTGTAGATCAACGAGTAGGCGGCCAGCTGGCCGTAGTTGGGTTCGCCGTACTGGCCGAAGAAGGTGAAGATGCTGACCGAGGCCGGCAGCCGCTCAGGGGACAGCAGCAGCATGAACGGGACGAAGAAGTTCCCCCACATGCCGATGAAGGTGAAAATCATCACGACCGCGATCCCCGGCCACATCAACGGCAGCACGATCCGCCGCAGCGCCTGCATGTTGCTGGCGCCGTCCACCCAGGCCGCTTCCTCGAGCGACAGCGGCACCCCGTCCATGAACGTCTTCGTCAACCAGATCGCAAAGGGCAGCGAAGAGGTCGCCATGAACATGATCGTGCCCCCGATCGTGTCGACCAGGTTGAGCTGCACGAACAGGCCGTACACCGGCACCATGACCGCGGTGATCGGCAACCCGGTGCAGAACAGCACGGTGAGCAGGAACGGCCGGTTGAATTTCGACTTGAACCTCGACAGCGGGTACGCCGCCAGCACCGCACAGACCATCGTGAGCAGTGCAGCACCACCGCACAGCACCACGCCGTTCAGCACCGGCCGGTACGTCGTGTCGGTGTTGAGGACCGCCTTGAAGTTGCCGAGGGTCGGGTTCGTCGGGAACTCGACCCGCAGACCGGCGGTCCGGTTGATCGACGCGAACAGCACCCACAGCAGCGGCAGGACGAACAGCACGCCGATCGCCAACAGGATCAGGTTGGCGGACAGCTTGCTGATCCGGTCGCGGGCAATCATGCGGCCTCCGAACTCAGTCCACGCAGGTAGATCAGCGAGAAGACCGCGCCGATCGCCAGCATCACCAGGGCGATCGCTGTGCCGTAGCCGATCTGGGAGAAGCTGAACGCCTGCTCGTACATGTACAGCGGCAGCGTCTGGCTCTTGGTGCCGGGCCCGCCGCGGGTCATTGCGTAGATGAGGCCGAACACGCTCAGCGTCTGCAGCGTGATCAGCATCAGGTTGGTCATGATCGCCCGGCTGATCATCGGCAGCGTGACCCACAGCAGCCGCCGGCCGCCGCGGGCGCCGTCCATCTCGGCGGATTCCTCGATCTCCTTGGGGATCTCGCTGAGCGCGGCCGAGTAGACCAGCATCGAGAACGCCGTACCGCGCCAGATGTTGGCGAGTGACACCGCGATGATCGGTGCCGCGTACAACCAGTCCTGGCCGGGCAGGCCGACCGCGTGCAGCATCACGTTCAGCGTGCCCTCGTCGTTGAAGAACGCGCTGAGCAGGTACGCCGCCACGACTTCGGGCAGCACCCAGGCTCCGATGACCGCCGTACCGACGAAGTTGCGAACCAGCTTGGTGGACCGGCGCATCAGCAGGGCCAGGCCGAGACCCAGGGTGTTCTGGCCGATGATCGCGGAGATCAGCGTGAACACCAGGGTCAGCCAGATCGCGTTGGTGAAGGCGCCGCTGCCGAACGCCTTGCGGAAGTTGTCGAGGCCGACGAACCTGACCTCGGCCGCACCGGTGCCGGTGAGCGCCATGTTGGTGAACGCGGCGTACAGGCAGTAGATGATCGGGCCGGCCAGGAAGACCAGCATCAACCCGATCGCCGGTGTCAGCGGCAACATCCTGAACAGCTTGGCGGCGCGCGGCCGCCCGCTCGGCCCGGACTTCTTGCCGGACGGAGCGGGCTTGGCCGCCGCGGGAGCGACTGTCGTCGTCACAGGGAGGGATCCTTCGTCAGCCGGGGGCTAGTTGACGGGGGCTCAGACGGGGGCTACTGCCCGCCGCTGTCCGTGGTCGTCTTGTCCTTGCTGACGATGCCTTCGACGGCTTCGTCATAGTTCTTGGCGGCCTCGTCCGGTGTGGACTGCCCGGTCATCACCGCCTCCATCGCGGTGATGATCTCGTTGGAGACCTTCGGGTACTCGGCGTACGCCGGCCGGTACACGGTGACCGACACCAGGTCCGTGAAGAACTGCGTGCTCTTCGCGGACGACTTGTAGGTCTCGTCGGACGCGACGTCCTTGCGTACGGCGATCTGCGCGCCCTCGGTGGCGTACTTCGCCGCGTTCTTCTGGGTCTGCAGCGTCTTGATCAGGTTCCAGGCCGCGTCCGGGTTCTTCGACTTGGCCGGGATCGCCCAGGTCCAGCCGCCGGAGAGGCTGACCTTGCCCTTGCCGCCGCCGTCCTGCGTCGGCATCGCGGTCTGGCCGAGCACCTCGCTCCACTGCGGCCACGGCTTGGCGCCGGTCTTCTGCCAGTTGCCGTAGATCCAGGAGCCGTCCAGCGCGATCGCCAGCTTGCCGCCCGGCAGCAGCTCGGTGCCGACCTTGCTGCCCATGTTCGGGTCGAGCGCCTGCTTCGGCGTCGGCGCAAGGCCCTCGGAGTAGATGGTCTTGATGAAGTTCAGCGAGTCCTTGAAGCCCTGGCTGCCGACGACCCACTTCTGCTGGTCGTTGTTGTACAGCGAGTCCTTGGTGCCGTACAGCAACATCTCGAAGCCCTGCATGGCCGAGGCCTCACCCATCGGCTTGCCCGAGTACACGTTCAGCGGGATGACACCGGGGACCTTCTCCTTGATGGTCCGGGCCGCGCTGAGCACGTCGTCCCAGGTCTTCGGCTGCCAGTCGGCGGGCAGGCCGGCCTTCGCGAACAGCTGCTTGTTGTACCAGAGGGCCCGCGTGTCCGTGCCGTCCGGGACGCCGTACGTCTTGCCGTCGAGCGCCTTGGCCGCGCCCTTGGCGGTGTCCTCGAACTGGCCCCACTGGTCCCAGTTCTTGATGTAGTCGTCCAGCGGCCGCAGGTAGCCGGCAGTGATGTCGGAGTTGATCAGGAACGTGTCCTCGTAGACCACGTCCGGCGCCGTGTTCGGCGACCGCATCATCAGCTGCAGCTTGGTGTAGTAGTCGTTCTCACTGGCCACGATGGGCAGGATCTCGACGGTGGAACCGGGGTTGGCCGACTCGTACTCGGTCTTGACGCCGGCGAGGAAGTTCTTCATCACCGTGCCCGGGCCCCATTGCTGGTACGCGATCTTGATGTTCGCCGGGCCGGCGCTCTGCGAGCCACCCGCCTCCGGCTCCTTCGTCGTCGACCCCTGGCTGCAGGCCGAGACCGCCAGCAGCAGCGCACTCACTGCGGCAGCTGCTTTGAAACGTTTCCTTGTCACCATCACGTCCACCTTCGGGCAATCGTTGTCATCCCGGTACCACGACCCAAACCCGCTGGGCTTTTTGCGACCGTAGGAGGCCGAGGCGGCCGAAGTCAATGCTTGACAGACAACGTTGTCCGGGTCCGAACGCCAGCACGCGGTGACCGGCAGGTAACAATCCGGTCACCGCGTTGTCATGACATTCAGACAGTAGCCGGATTCGCCTCGTGGCGAGGGTGTACGACGCGTTGTGACTTGAGTGCGCCGAGTGCGCAAAGGACCAGTCCGGCGGCCAGCCAGCACCCCAGTACGACGAGGGGTCGCCCGGCCCCGGCGCCGTCGAAGAAGCTCACCGAACGGAGCGCCGTACCCGCGGCTCCCGGAGGCAGCAGCTGCCCCAGCGCACCCCAACCGCTCGGCAGCATCTCCGGCGCACTCGTCAGCCCGGACAGCGGGTTGCCGAGCAGCATCATCACGGCCGCCCCGAGAGCGAGCCCTGCCCGGCCGAACAACCATTCGAGCCCGAGCAGCGTGAGGCTCACCGCGCCGATCGACAGCGCGATCACGCCCGCATTCCCCCAGTAGCTGCCCTCGAACGACCCCAGCCAGAACTGCAGTACGGCGGCCAGCGCCAGCCCACCCGTGATCGCGAACCCGATCGCCCCAACCATCCGCCGGGACCCGGTCTTGACCAGTTGAGTCAACAACGCTGCGGCGATGATCCCGCCGAGCACCAGCGGCAGCGCACCCGCAGCCAGACCCGCGCCCCGCGGGTCGTCCGCCGGCAGCGGTACGACGTCCGTCACCTTCGCCGGCGCCTCGGGCGACAAGCGGGTCGACAGCTGCGTGAGGATCTGCGCGACCGCGGGACTCCCGGCCGACGCAGTCAGCACCTCGGGCTGCTGCGGGTCGAGCACGATGGCGCCGTACAGGTCCCGATCCTCGATCAGCTGCACGGCTGCAGCCCGATCCGGTACGGCGGTGATCTCGAAGCCACCCGGCATCGCCTGCTCGAGACCCTTCTCCACCTGGGCAACAGCCTGCGGAGGTCCGGCCACCGCGAGGGGGACGTCCCGCGGTTCGGACCTCGCGGCCGGCCAGGCGAACGCGATCAGTAGCACGGTAAGCAGTGCGGTCAGCAGCGTGATGATGACGACTACAGGCGGTCGCTGACGGTTGTCGGCGGCGTGTTCGGGGGTGTGTTCGGGCGCTTGCTCGTGGTGCCCGGTCAGCTGAGCGGACATGATGGGGACTCCTTGTAAACCGAATGACCGTTCTTTATTAGTTCGAGCGTGGACCCTGCACCGCAACTTGTCAAGAACGGACATTCGTTTTATGTTCCCAGCATGCCGAAAGTCACCGAGGAACACCGGCTGGCCCGTCGCCGGCAGATCGTCGACGCGGCCCGGCGCTGCGTGATCGAGCAGGGCTTCCACAAGACGACGATGGCCGACGTGATCCGCGAGTCCGGCCTGTCCGCCGGCGCGGTGTACGGGTACTTCAAGAGCAAGGAGGAGATCGTCGCGGCCATCGCCGAGGAAGCACTGAGCACGGTCGACGAGCTGTTCGAGAAGATCCTGGCGAGTGAGAAGCCGCTCTCCCCGTTCGACGCGCTCGAGGCCGCGCTCAAGCACATCGTCGCGATCGCCGAGCGCCCCGGCGGCGACGTCACCAGGGTCGCGATCCAGGCCTGGGCGGAGGCGCTGCGCAACCCCGCGATCATGGCGACCGCGCAGAGCAAGTACAGCGAGCTCCGCGGACACTTCGAGGCGGTCGCCCGGCGCGCTCAGGCCGACGGCACGGTGGACGCCTCGGTCGACCCGCGCTACATCTCCCAGGCGCTGTTCGGCTTCCTCCCCGGCTTCCTGCTCCAGCGGCTGCTGATCGGCGACGTCTCCCCCGAGACCTACAGCGCCGGCCTGCGCGCACTGCTCCAGCCGTAGCGCATTTGGTGGAGTTTCACCCACCATTCACGGCGGTCCAGCACCCTGGGGAGCGGCGCGTGTGCTCCGTAGCGTCTTGCCCATGAAGAAGAAGACGCGACGGTCGCAGGAATCAGTCGGCGGATCCGAGTACTCGGTCGTCCTGCACGACGTACGACGGGTCTACGGCCGTGGCGCCAACGCCGTCACCGCCCTCAACGGCATCTCGATCAACTTCGCCCCCGGCACCTTCACCGCAGTGATGGGCCCGTCCGGCTCGGGCAAGAGCACGTTCCTGCACTGTGCGGCCGGTCTGGACCGGCCCACGTCGGGCAGTGTGGTCATCGCCGGCCAGTCGCTCGCCGAACTGAACGAGCGCAGGCTGACCGAGCTCCGCCGCGAGCGCATCGGCTTCGTGTTCCAGTCGTTCAACCTCCTTCCGGCGTTGACCGTCTGGCAGAACGTCTGCCTGCCGCAGGAGCTCGACGGCCGCCGCGCGAACCGCGCCGCCGTCCGCGACGTCCTCGACCGGGTCGGCCTCGGCGATCGCCACAAGCACCGGCCCGGCGAACTGTCCGGCGGTCAGCAGCAGCGGGTCGCCATCGCCCGCGCGCTGGTCGCCCGGCCCGCGGTGATCTTCGCCGACGAGCCCACCGGCGCGCTCGACACCCAGACCGCTGCCGACGTCCTCGAGCTGCTTCGTGAGCCGGTCCGCACCCAAGGCCAGACGGTTGTCATGGTCACCCACGATCCGGTCGCCGCGTCGTACGCCGACCAGGTCGTCTTCCTCGCGGACGGCGTACTGGCCGGGAGCCTGGTCGCGCCCACTGCGGAACAGGTCGCCGACCGGATGACTCACCTCGGCGCGCGTGCCCTGTCGGCGGTGGCGGGATGATGCGGCTGGCTGTCCGTACCCTGCGCTTCCGCAAGGGCGGCTTCATCGCAACCTTCGTCGCGGTCGTCTTCGGCACCGCGATCGTGATGGCCTGTGGCGGCCTGATGGAGACCGGCATCCGCTCCAACGTCGCGCCGGAGCGCCTTGCGGCCGCGCCGATAGTTGTCACTGGCAATCAGTCGCACCTTCGTCCCGGTGCGGAGGACCCGACTCCGCTTCCCGAGCGGGTCGGCGTCCCGACCTCGCTGCTGGAGCGGATCCGTTCTGTGGAAGGCGTTTCGGCCGCGATCGGCGACTACACGTTCCCAGTCGCGATGCTCGGCGCAGGCGCCTCGAAGGGTGCCTCGACGGTTGCTGAAGGCCACAACTGGAGCTCCGCGGCCTTGGCGCCGTACCAGCTGACCTCAGGCCGGGCGCCCTCCGCCGGCCAGGTCGTCACGACCGCGCCGGGCGCGAAGATCGGCGACCGCGTCACCTTCCTCCTCGACGGCGCACCGACTGCTTTCACCGTCAGCGGCATCGTCCAGGGTCCGGCCGGTCACGCGTTCTTCTCCGACCGCGATGCTCGTCGGATTGTCGACAATCCGGCGCGCTTCGCCGACGTCGGCGTACTGATCGCCCCCGGCGCCGACCTCGACGCGGTGAAGGACCGGATCGAGGCGCTCGACGCCGGGATCACCGTCCGGACCGGGATCGACCGCGGCCTGGCCGAGCACCCCGGCGGCGAGTCGCAGGCGGTGGCGCTGATCGCGATCGCCGGCTCGTTCGGCGGGATCGCGACGATGACGATGATGTTCGTCGTCGCCTCCACGCTGGCCTTGTCCGCACAGCATCGCGAGCGCGAGTTCGCGCTGCTGCGTGGCATCGGCACGACGCCCGGCCAGGTACGGCGGATGATCCTCGGCGAAGCGTTGCTGGTGTCGCTCCCGGCTGTGCTGCTCGGCGTCGTTCCCGGCGTCTTCCTCGGTCGATTCCTGTTCAAGGAGCTTGGCGCGCACGGTGTTGCGTCGACTGTCATCGAGTTCTCCCAGGGCTGGATCCCGTTCGCCGCCGGCGCGGGAGCCGCCGTACTCGCGGCCGTCGGCGCCGCCCTGATCGCGGGGCGCAGGTCGGCCAAGATCCGGCCGGTCGAGGCGCTGATGGAAGCGTCGCTGCAGCGGAAGTGGTTCAGCTGGCTGCGGTTGCTCTTCGGTGTGCTGTTCCTTGGCGGCGGTCTGGCTCTGTTGATCGTGACCGCGACCGTGATGACCGGTCCGCTGGCCGGTGCGACCGCCGGGCCGTCGATCCTGTGCTGGGCGATCGGTGTCGCGTTGCTCGGCCCGTTCTGGACGAAGGCCGCGCTGCTGGTATGGCGTTGGCCGGTGCAGGCGCTGACCCGGGTCAACGGGCGGCTCGCGATTCGCAACGTCACGGCACGATCGGTGGCGCTGTCGGCGGCCGCGATGCCCGTGATGCTTGCCGTCGGCATCTCCACCGCGAACCTCTACATGCAGACCACGCAGGTCCACGCCGCCTCCGAGGCGTTCACGCGGGATCTTCGCGCGGACGCCGTCCTGGTCTCTTCGGCGGGCCTGTCACCTCAGTTGCTCGCCGAGGTGCGCGAGACTCCTGGCGTGGCGAGTGCTTCGGCGTTCGTCCGCAGTACCGGCGTCATCGACGAGCCCCGCAACGCGCCCTTCGACGAGGAGGGCGCTCCCCTGATCGGCGTCGACGCGCAGGGCGCAGACGGTACGGCGCCGGTCCGCTTGACGAGCGGATCACTGGCCGGCCTGACCGGATCGACCGTCGCGCTGCCGGACTATGTGGCCGACAAGATCGATCGGCGCGTCGGCTCGGAGATCGACATGACGTTGGGCGACGGGACGGCGGTGAAGCTGCGGGTCGTCGCAACCTTCGCGGCTGAACGCGGCTACGAGTCCATCATCCTGCCCGCCTCCCTCGTCGCGGCTCACACCACGGACGGGTTGATCACGCAATTGCTGGTCCGCGCTGCGCCCGGCACCGACGTCCGTCCGGCTCTGGCAACGGTTGCGGCCAAGCACCCCGCCGTACAGGTCGCGGACCGCGAATCCCTGGTCGCGTCGAATGCGGAAGACCTGCAGACACAGGCCTGGGTCAACTACATGCTCGTCGGCATGCTGATCGCGTACACCGCAGTCTCGGTCGTCAACAACCTGGTCTCGACCACGCTCCGCCGGCGTCGCGAGTTCGCCCTCCAGCGCCTGACCGGATCCACCCGCGCCCAGGTTCTGCGCATGCTCACGACCGAGAGCACGCTGGTCTGGCTTACCGGTATCACGCTGGGTACTCTCGTCGCCCTGGCCTGCCTGATCCCCTTCTCCGCCAAGGTTTCCGGCTCGTCGCTACCCACCGGCCCGCTGTGGATCTACCTCCTCATCGTGGCAACCGCAGGCGCTCTGACCTTCCTCTCAACCGTCATCCCCGCCACCACAACCCTCCGCCAGTCCCCCACCCAGCCAACCCACACCGACTAGACGGGGAGGGTGAGGTTCCTGCGGCGCAGCGACAGGACCGCTGCTGCTGCCAGCAGGCCACCAGCCAGGCAGAGACCGAGGATCGGCCCGATGGTCGGGTCGACGGCCGGCGCGTTGGGCACGTGGGTGAAGGGAGAAAGGTCCAACAGCCAGGTCGGCAGTCCCAGCGCCGGCCCGAACATCGGACCGACCGCGATCGAGCCCACCACGAGTGCCCAGGACAGGCCGACCGACCATCGCGGCAGCACCATGATCACCGTGACGACTGCGGCTCCCAGGACACCGATGGCTGGGAGTTGGATCAAGGCCGCTCCGACCAGGTCGCGCAGCAACGGTCCGGTACCGCCGGCAGTTCGACCGCCGGTGACCGCCATCGCCGACGCGAAGACGAGAAGGAGCAACACCGACCCGACCAGGGCGTTGACGGCGTACGCGCCCAGCCAGCGAACTCGTGAGACCGCGGTACCGAGCACCGCCTCCAGTTCGCCCTGCGCCTCGTCGTGGTGCAAGCGCAGCAGGAGCGTGGTCAAGAAGATCGCGACAGCCATTCCGGCCATCTGCATCATCGAGGCCCAGTAGGCACCGAGCAGGTCGGCGTCACCGCCGAACGTGCTGTACCACTCGGTCGCCTCGCCCTGAAGTCCGCCGATCTGGTCGCTCAGCGCCCCGAACACCAGCCCGAACCCGAGCAGACCGATCACCCAGCCCAGCAGCGCTCCACGCTGCAGCCGCCAGACCAGGCCGATCGAGCTCAGCAGAGCTGGGCTGGCGTGAGCAGCACCCCTGCGCTCGGGCCACGTACCCCGGCCTACATCGCGTCTTCCGACGAGGACGATCGCCAGTGCGCACAGGGATGCCATGATCAGCACGGCGAGCGCCATCGGCCACCAGGTGTCGTCCGCGAACGGCCGCATCTGCTGGCCCCAGCCGATCGGGGACAACCAGGCCGGCCACGCGCTCGTGACCCGGAGCGCGGCCGAATCCACGGTCCCGAGCATGTTGCCGAGAGCCGCAAGCATGAACGAGACGCCGAGTCCCGCACCGGCAAGGCCGATCGCTCCGCGCGCAGTCGACGTCAGCTGGGACGTCACGGCAGCGACACCGGTGAAGACGATACCCACCAAGGCAATCGAGGCGCCGGCAACCAGCGAGCCGGCTGCGGGCTGACCCGCGATCACCATGCCGAGACCGAGAGCAAGCAGCAGTACGGCGTTCGCCGCAAGGGCAACGAGGACGGCGGCGGCCAGGGAGGCATGCCGGCCGACCACACCGGCGCGCAGCATCTCCTCACGACCGAGTTCCTCGGACTGACGGGTGTGCCGGACGACTGCAAGCACGCTCATCATCGCCGCCAGCACGGCCAACGTGAGTGCGTCCCGGTGCAGGGTGTAGCCGCCGACGCTCGGGCCGGTGACCAGGCCGAGCACGCGCATGCCGGGATTCTCGACCACGATGCGGGTGTCCGGCACGAGAAGCTGGGGGTGCTTCGTGTAGCTGTCCTCGAACATGGCGGTGGTCGCCGCCAGGAAGCCGGCCATGCCCAGGATCCACGCCGGCAGAGTGATCCGGTCCCGCCGCAGCGCGAGGCGAACCAGCCGGATCGTTCCGGTGAAGCCGCTCATCGCACCGTCACCACCTCGGCTGTCTCAGCGGCAGGTACGGCGATGTCCTCGTCGTAGTGCCGCAGGAACAGCTCCTCAAGCGTTGGCGGCGAGGTGATCATCGACCGCACCTCGAGCTCGACCAGGCGTCCGAGCACGTCGCTCAAGTCGTCCGGTTCGACGCTGAATTCCGCATGGCAGTCGTGGACTCGGGCGTCGTGCACGCCAGGCCAGGTCGCGATCGACTCCGGCGGTTGGACAGTGTCGACCACAACCGACGTACGCGTGAGGTGGCGCAGGTCGGCGAAGGTACCGCTCTCGGCGGCACGACCGGACCGGATGATCGTGACGCGGTCGCACAGCGCTTCCACCTCGGCCAGGATGTGGCTGGACAGCAGGACGCTTCGTCCGTCGGTCCGCAGCTCCTGGACCAGGTCCTGGAAGACCGCCTCCATCAGCGGATCCAGCCCTGACGTCGGCTCGTCCAGAAGATAGAGCTCGACGTCGGAGGCGAACGCAGCCACCAGGGCGACCTTCTGCCGGTTGCCTTTGGAGTAGGCCCGGATCTTCTTGGTCGGATCGAGCTGGAAGCGCTCGAGCAGCTCCTCACGGCGCTGTGCGTTCAGGCCACCCCGCAGGTCGCCCAGTACGTCGATCACCTCGCCGCCAGTGAGGTTCGGCCACAGATTCACCTCCCCCGGGACGTAGGCAAGACGTCGATGCAGCTTCGCCGCGCCACGCCAGGGGTCACCACCGAGCAGGACGACGTGCCCGGCGTCAGCACGCAGCAAGCCGAGCAGCACCCGGATCGTGGTCGTCTTCCCAGCCCCGTTCGGCCCAAGGAACCCGTGCACCTCCCCCGCCTCGACCTGCAGATCCAAACCGTCGAGAGCCCGAGTGCTCGGCCCGAACTCCTTCACCAGTCCGGAGACCGTTATGGCAGCTGTCATCGAGACCACCCTTCCGGTGCCACATCCCGCCGCGGGCACTCACCCGCACCCTCAGCACATCCCCAGCACGCAGCCCCGAGCAGGGCCGAACGTCCACAACAACCCGCCCAACGTCCCACCCCACCCACCAGCCTCCGGCCCGCTCGACAGCCACGGACTAGGACCGGCACGACGCCCACCGGACTGGAGCCGACCCGACGACCACCGGACTGGAGCCGGCTCGACGGCCACCGGGCTCGGGTCAGCCCGACGGCCACCGGACTGGAGCCGGCTCGACGACCACCGTGCCGGGGTCGACTCGATGGCTAGCGGGCTGGGGTTGGCTCGGCGACTGGTTGGAGGGCGATGGTGGTGGCCTGGACGATGCCGGCGTTTTCGCGGATCCAGCCGGAGAGGACGACCTGGAGGTCCTCGAGGTCCCGCTCCTCCAGGATCACGCCAGGCACCGGCACACTCGCGCCCAACTCCGCGAGCACCGGACGCAGATGCTGATCCGCCAGCAGCTTGTGGCTCGGCGCCGCAGAGACGGTGACCGGCACCACAACCGCCCCCGCCAACGCCTGCGGCTTCAACACATCCAGGAAGCTCTTCAGCAACCCCGTATAACTGCCCTTGTACACCGGCGTCCCCACCACCAGCACCGACGCCGACGACACCAGATCGATCGCGTTCTCGAGCGCCGCCCGCTGCTCCTCCCCCGCGTTCTCCCCCTCGAAGATCGCCGGCGCAAACGTCACCAGATCCACGAGCTCATCGATCCGGTACGGCGTCCCGAGCTCGGACGCAAGCAGTTCGGCGACCGACGCGGCAGCCACCGCGGTCCGTGAACCGGCCCGGGGGTTGCCCACCACGGTGACGACAGACTGCGGCCACACCGGCGGATCCGGCACGACCTGCGGTTCGAACGCGACTGAGGGCATCTGACCCATCTCCTGAGCTCGGCAGTGATGGATCGAGACTAGCCAAAGTCGAGCTTCCTACTTGACTTTCTCAGATTCCGAACGCCTGGCCCGAACCTTGACAACCACGAACCACGTCACCGCCGCCACCGCACCCGCGATCACGACCCATTGGAAGACGCCCACCGAGGACTCGACCACGTGCCACCGCTCACCAAGTTGATACCCGGCGATGATCAGCAACGAGTTCCAGGTCAGGCTGCCGACCGCCGTCAGCATGAGAAACAGCGGCACCGACATCCGTTCCACGCCGGCCGGAACCGAGATCAGGCTTCGCACCACCGGCACCAACCGCCCGATCAGCACGGCCCTCGGCCCGTGCCGGTTGAACCAGTCCTCGGCCTTGTCGACGTCCTCCACCTTGACCAGCGGCAGCTTCCCCGCCAGCGCCCTGGTCCGATCACGGCCCAGTCCGGCGCCCACGCCGTACAGAGCCAGCGCACCGACGACCGAGCCGATCGTGGTCCAGATGATCGCGTCGATGAGACCCAGGTCACCCCGGCTGGCGGCGAACCCGGCCAGCGGCAGGATCACCTCGCTGGGCAGGGGCGGAAACAAGTTCTCCAGCGCTACCGCGAGCCCGGCGCCCGGTGCACCGAGCTTCTCCATCAAGCCGATCGCCCATCCGGCCACACCTCCGGTCGGCTCGTGCGTCGCTTGCAGCGCGGTCATCATCACCTGATTCGTCGTGAACATGGCGACGACGGTAGGCGTGCGGACGATGTCCGCACATTGAAGCCAACCGCCGTCTTTTGCTGGGATTTTCCACAGTACAGAACTGAGGAAAACCGCAGTTTCCTCTTGTCCTGTGCCCACTACTCTTGCGTGCATGCAGCAACGACACGGCCTCCTGCGACGGAGCATCGCGACCCTGGCGGGTCTGATGTCCGGCACGCTCACAGCTGTCGTCGAGCTGTGCTTCGTGCTCCTGTCGGCGCTGGCGCTGGTTCCGGTCCTCGCAACACCACGCGCCCGCCGCTCGGTCGAGGCGTTCAATCATCGTTGCGCACGGCAACTTGCAGTGGTCGAGCAGCGCCGGCTCGGCACGTTCCACGAGATCCGGGATCTCGGCCCGTTCACCGACCGCTCGGCGTACGGCTACATCCTCAGACGCTTTGCGATCGGCGGGCTCGGCGGCCTCGTCGTGCTGTTACTTCTGTACGGGCTGGTCGTCGCGGGGACGATGATCAGCGCCTGGGCCCTGGACGGGACCTGGGGCTTCATCGAGAGCGCCGGCCGAGTCAGCACCGGCACGCTCGCGGTCGCGTCGGTTCCTGGCGCCCTACTGCTCTATCTGAACGTGATGGGGCTGATCGGCGTCGTCGACCTGGACGCCCGGCTCGCCCGGCGCCACCTGGTGCCGTCCGTCGAAGAGACGCTCACCCGCCGGATCTCCGAGCTGACCGTGAGCCGGGCCGAGGTGGTCGAGGTCGTGAACGACGAGCGTCGCCGGATCGAGCGCGATCTGCACGACGGCGTCCAGCAACGCCTGGTCGCCCTCGGCCTGCTCCTGAGCCGCGCCCGCCGGACCCGCGATCCGGCGCAAGCCGCCGAACTGGTCCGCCAGGCACACGAGGAGTCCGAGCTCGCGCTCGCGGATCTCCGTGACGTCGCCTGGCGGGTCTACCCGACCGTCCTGGATCAACTCGGCCTCCGCGACGTGATCGCCGTCCTCGCAGAGCGCTCCAGCATCCCGGTGCAACTGCAGTACGACCTCCCCGACCGCCCACCACCGGACCTTGAGACGGCGGCGTACTTCGTCGTCTCCGAAGCACTCACCAACGCCACCAAACACTCCAACGCCACCCACATCGATGTCACCCTCACCAGTCCGGCGCTCACCGCCGACTCCACACACGACACAGACGACGCGAGGATCCTGATCACCATCACCGACGACGGCCACGGCGGCGCCGACCCCCACGGCCGCGGCCTCACCGGCCTGGCCGGCCGAGTAGCCGCCACCGACGGCCACCTCACCATCACCAGCCCGCCCGGAGGCCCCACCACCATCCACGCCGAGTTCCCCTGCACCGTCCCCAAACCCCACTCATCGGCTACGCGGTTGGCGGCTGGGACGGAGGAGGAGTTGTGCGGGTGATCTTGGCGGAGGACTCGACATTGTTGCGGGAGGGCCTGGTTCGGCTGCTGGTTGAGGAAGGGCATGAGGTGCCGGCGGCGGTCGGGGACGGGGACGCGTTGGTGGCGGCGGTGCGCGCGGGGGCCGATGACGGGGTTCTGCCTGACGTTGTGTGCGTCGACGTACGCATGCCACCAACCCACACCGACGAGGGACTGCGGGCCGCGTTGGCGATCCGGGAGACCTGGCCGTCGGTGGGGGTCCTCGTGTTGTCGCAGTACGTCGAGAGGTCGTATGCGAGTGAGCTGATCACCTCCGGGCAGGCACGGATCGGTTATCTGCTGAAGGATCGGGTGATGCGGGTCGAGGAGTTCCTCGATGCGCTCGAGCGGGTCGGGTCCGGTGGGGTGGCGCTGGACCCGGAGGTGGTGCGGCAACTGCTGTCCCGCACCACCCACACCGACCCGCTGGAACGGCTGAGTGCGAGAGAGCGCGAGGTCCTCGCGGCGATGGCCGAGGGGCACAACAACAGCGCGATCGCGCAGCGTCTGTTCATCTCCTCCAGCGCCGTCGAGAAACACGCCAACGCCATATTCGACAAACTCGGCCTCACCCACACCCCCGGCTACAACCGCCGAATCCGAGCCGTGGTCACCTATCTCACCAACTGACCACAGCTCAGCTCCGACGAGCGGAGACCCAGACCAGCGGGCCTCATTCCACCATCAACTGCGCGACCTCACGCGACTTGAGGGCCGAGGAAGAGGCCGCCGGAGGCTTCGAAGGTCTGGGCGGTCAGCCAGCGGGCCTGGTCCGAGGCCAGGAAGCCGACGACGTCAGCGACATCCTCGGCGCGGCCGAGGCGGTTGAGGGCGGTCAGCGCAGTGATGGCGTCGGTCAGGCCGGGGGTGGCGAAGAAGGCCGCGTTGGCGTCGGTGCGGGTGGCTCCGGGGGCGACCGCGTTGACGGTGATGCCGCGTGGCCCCAGCGACTGGGCGAGGGTGCGGGTCATGGTTTCGAGGGCGGCTTTGGTCATGGCGAAGGAGGTTTGGGTCGGGTTCGCCATCCGGGTGGCGACCGTCGAGACCGAGATGATCCGGCCGCCGTCCCGCAGCAGCGGCAGCACCCGCTGAATGAGGAAGTACGGCGCTCGCACGTTGACCGCGAACAGCCGATCGAACGCCTCAACGGTGTCCGTCTCGATCGGACCGGCCGGTGGGGCGGCAGCGTTGTTCACGAGGATGTCGAGCGGCCGACCGGCCAGACCGGCCTCGAGCTGCGCGACCAACCCCTCCACATCACCAGGCACCCCGAGCTCCGCACCGATCCGGAACCCGCGACCGATCCGAGCAAGCGTCTCCTCGGCTCCGGCCTTGTCGCTGTTGTAGTGCACAGCCACCTCGACCCCATCCGCAGCCAACCGCTCCGCGATCGCTCGCCCGATCCCTCGCGAGGCACCGGTCACCAACGCCACCCTGTCAGAACTGTTAGATACTCTCATGATGTTAGTATCTATCACGTGAACCTGAGGGCACGTCGTCGCAGCGAAACGAAGCACACGATCCAGCGACAGGCGATCCGGCTGTTCATGGAACGCGGGTACGACGCGACCACGGTCAACGACGTCGCCGAAGCCGCCGGCGTCTCGGCGATGACGGTCTACCGGCACTTCGCCACGAAGGAGGACCTGGTCCTGTACGACGACTTCGACCAGCAGGCCGCCGCGACTGTCAACGAACTGCGAGCCGACGAGCCCCTCGTCGTACGGATTGCTCGGACGCTCATCGCGACGTACGACCAGGCGATCGCGGACAAGGAGTTCCACCTCGCTCGGTTGCGGCTGATGATCGCGACCGAGGCTCTGCGCGCCCGTCACCTCGACAGTCAGTACGCCACTCAGGAGGCGCTCGTCGCTGCGTTGACAGCCGGCTCGGAAGATCCGGCGAGCGAGTTCCAGGCGCGGGCCGCGGCCAGTGCGTGCCTGGGAGTTGCTCACATCGCCCTGCTGCGGTGGGCGGCCGAGGACGGTGAGCCGGACCTGCGCAGGTTGTTCGAGGAAGCGTTCACGGCGACGTTCGGGCACCCGCTCTGAGGGTGGATCGACGTATATTCCTCGTATGGCAAGTACGTTCGAAGTGCTCGCGGAGGGGCGGCGGCGGGAGATCCTGGACCTGCTGCGGACTGGGGAGCGCCCGGTCGGCGAGCTGGTCGAGGAACTGTCGATGAGCCAGCCGGCCGTGTCGAAGCACTTGAAGGTACTGCGTGACGCCGGGCTGGTCGAAGTCCGCCACGACGCCCAGCGCCGCTGGTACCGGCTGAGCCCCGCCCCGCTGGCCGAGATCGACGCCTGGCTCGAGCCCTACCGCGACCTCTGGCGCTCCCGCCTCGACGCCCTCGAAGCCCACCTCGACACGATGGACTGATGCGGCCGGGGTAGCCGAAGCAGGGCGGCGGGGGTAGCCGAGGCGAGCGCCGGATGGGGCACGGGCGGCCGAGGCGAGCGCCGGAGGGGTGGAGGTGGATCAGGACGGCCCGGAGGGGGTTCCGGGCCGTGCGGTGGGTGGGTGGCTCAGGTGAGTTCGGGGACGCGGAGGTGGGCGATGGCGAGTTCGAACTCGCAGACGTCGAGGACTTCGGCGCCGGCTTCCTTGGTGGTGGCGGAGCGCATCGAGGCGGCGGCTTCGCGGTTGCTGTCCATCGCCTCCTGGCTGTCGTACGTGACGGACGAGACCGCACGACCCGACGCGCGGTCGATCAGCAGGCTGGCGCTGCAGAAGCCTGCCAGGTCTTCCATCCGCGGCAGTGAGGCCAGCTTGTAGACGTCGATCGACCGGTCCAGGTTCGTCGGGTCGACCTTCACCCACGTCGCGCGGACGCAGGCGCCCTCACCCGAGCGGTGGTCGCGGTGCAGTACGGCGATCTCCCACTCCTCGACCTTGGGGCTGCCGCCGCCCATCGTCTCGGCGATCCGTTCGCGGACAGACCGGAGCCCTTCGTCGCTGGCCCGCATCGCCTCCTCCGACTGCCAGGCGCTGGTGGCGATGCACCGGCCTGACTCCCGGTCTGCGAGCATGGACAGCCCGATACAGCCGTCCATGTCCAGGATCATGGGCATCACTTCGTCGCGCACCTGCGCGATGCCGGCGTCGATCGACCCCGGCTTGGCGTTGATCGTGGTGGAACGCGCGTACACGGTCCACCCCCTTACCCCTCAGGGCAGCGCCCCGGTGGCGCCACCGGTCGGAACCCACACTGCTCCGCGAGCGCGGCCCTGGCAATGCCCGGCGCCCACACCCGCGCGCCCGTGTCTCAACGGTCACGACTGCTCACGTTCGGCACGCCGGAGCCCCCGGCCGGCGGTCACCCAGCACGCACCCCACAGCAGGAAGAACGGCGACCACAACAACAGGTCCCACCACGCCAGGTCCCGAGCCAGTACGGCGTACTCGGGCCGCGCCGGTCGTACTCCGGTCAACACGAGGACATCCCCGACGAAGCCGAACCCGACAACTCCGAGCGATCGGGCCATCATGAGGATGCCCAGAGTCGTGGTCGCCACCACGAGTAGCCGGCGTGCACGCGACGTACCCCACGGCCGGACGGTGGCCAGCGCGACGACCACGCCGACGACCGCCGCGCAGGCGAGCGCCCAGTGGCTGGCGACGAAGAGTGGGTCCCGGGTGAGCAGTCGTTCGCGCAGGTCGGGCGGGAGCGGGTCCTTGTCGGCCAGTGCGTTGGCGCCGAGTGCTTGGGCGAGCTTCATCGATCCGTACGCGGCGGAGAGTGCGGCCGCGCCGTAGCCAGCCGCACGCGTGCGGTCAGCGCGCGGCACGGGTTGTCATCGCGTAGGAGCGGAACATCTCCAGGCACAAGGCGATCGCAACCAGGCCAACGACTCCGTGGTACCACTGCCAACCGACGCCGATGCCGACGAACCCGTCCACCAGCATGACCCCGCCACCACCGAGGACGGCCAGCGTCATGACCGCCAGCACGACCAGCATCAAGGGTCTTGGCACCCCGCGACCCCGAGCCGAAACGGAAGCGATGGCGATGCACGCACCGAGTACGCCGGACGCACACGCGAGCCACTGCGCGAGGGTCGGGTCGAGGAAGTAGCCCGCAGTCTCCGCCTCGGACACCGGCGGCCCGCTCGGGAAGCCCAGCCGGGCTTGCAGGGCGAAGGCGGCTTTCCCGGCCGCATACCCGGCAAAGAGCAAAGCCAGCAGGTACGCCGGCCAGCGGCGTACGGAACCGGGGGCAGTCATGGCTCGACGATACGAACGGGCGTCGCACGTCGGACTCCCGCCGGAGAGGGAATCACCTCCCCCCACCGGGGGATCTGCCGGACCCTGGCTGGAACTGTCGGCGGACAGTGATTGGCTGGCGTGGTGACAGTCGATGCAGAGCTTGGGCGGGCGCGGGCTGCCCGGTGGTGGGTGCGGGGGCGGCGGGTCGGGTCGATCAAGCGGGCTGCCGCGTTCGTCGACGACGTGGGGTTCGCGGCGTTGTTCCCGGCACCGCGCGCCGCCGTGCCGTCACTGTGGGAGGCGGTAGCAGGCGAGGACGAGCCGCCGTTCGGCGAAGGCATGGGGACGAACGAGCAGCGCGTCTGGACCTGGAAGGACGAGCTGCCACGCCAGGGGCTCGCCTGGTACGGCGCTTATCTCGGCGGCCGAGGATCGTTCCTCGCACCGGATCTCCTCGCAGCGCTCTATCCGGCAGCCGGCCACCCCAGCGACCACGAGACGCTCGACCTCTCGCCCGCAGCCCACGAGATCGCCAAAGCGGTCGCCGCCGAGCCGTTGCCGAGCGCAACCCTCCGCGCGCTGATCGGCGACCGCAGCCGCTACCAACGCGCAATCACCGAACTCCAGCGCAACCTTCTTATCACCACGGCCGGCGTCCACGAGACCGCGTCCGGCTGGCCCGCCGCCCTGATCACTCTCACCTGCGACCAGTTCGAGGTAGGCGGCGGGCCCGACCACGCCCGAGCCACCGAGCGCTTCCTGAGCACGATGCTGCAGACGACACCCGGCGAGCTCGGCCGTGCCTTCCGCTGGCCGGTGGCACAGGCGCGAGCCCACCTCAACGACTTGGCCGACGAGGGCCGGGCGACGGTCGACGGCAACCGCTACCGAACGGTCTAGCGGATCTCGGCGAGGTCGAAGAGGTTGCCTTCGGGGTCGGCGAAGGTGATCCAGTGGGTGCCGAACTCGTCGTACTCGTCGAGGCGCTTGGCGCCCAGGCCGACGAGGCGGTCGATCTCGGCGGACCACTCGGCCGTGGCGAGGTCCAGGTGCAGGCGGTTCTTGCCGTTGCGTCCTTCCGGGACCTTGATGAACATCAGCGGCGTGGTGCTCCCGCCGGCCCGGCCGACGGTGGCGACGAACTCGTTTCCGTAGTCGTCGATCTCCTGCTCGAGGACGGCGGACCAGAAGGCGGCGAGGTCGCGCGGGTTGTCACTGTCGATAGTGACCTGGGCGATGGAGATGGACATGTTTCAGCCTTTCGGTGCGGGGATGCGCTGGATCGGCCAGCAGATTTCGGTTCGCCAGGCGGCCGGGTCGTCCACGTCGCCCGGACTGACGACGTACAGCTCCCGGATCGGTCCGGGTGCGACCTCGCAGTGTTCGGCGACGTGACTGCCGAGCGCGCCGTACGTGCGGTCGAAGTCGGTCAGGGGTCCGGCGTGTACAGCGATCGCGAAGAACCCACCGGGGAGGTCGACGAGCTCGACGCCGTCGGCCGGCTCCTGGTCGGGGGCGACCGGGAGGAACGCGACCACCTCGCCGGTGTCGTCGGTGAAGAACTCGTCGCTGTACGTCGCCCCGGACGTGGCGAAGATGCCACGCGCGGTGCCGACCTCGCCCAACTGTCGGAAGGTGCGCTCACACCAGGGCCCGATCAGCTCGCGCTCGACCTGGTCGCGGACGCCGTACGCGCGGAACGCGGGGATGAAGCGGTACTCCACGTCGAGCGCCGGCTGGCCCGGCGTGAGCATCTCGCGCAGCGAGGTGACGACCTCGCGGGTGTGGGCGAGTTCCTGCTCCATGCGCTCGAGGTGGGCGCGGAGGGTCTCCTCGCGCTCCGTGCCGTCGCTCGTCTCGACGAGCTGGCGGACCTCTGGGAGTGGCATGCGGAGCTCGCGGAGCCGGCGGATCAGGAGGGCGGTGTCGACCTGGGCGGTGTCATAGCGGCGGTAGCCGGACGACGAGTCGACGGAGGCGGGCGCCAGCAGCCCGATCTCGTGGTAGTGGTGCAGGGTCTTCACGCTCAGATGCGTCAGGCGGGAGAACTCGCCCACAGTCACGGTCGCCGTCATGCCCCTAACCTTCCACCCTCCGGTAGCCGGAGAGTCAACCAACACGACAGCCACCCGCCCGGAGACGGGTGGCTGCCGGGTGGAAGGTCAGCCGCGGTAGCGGCCGATGACCTTGGTGAAGTCCCAGGGTTGCTGGGGTACGCCGGAGCAGCTGTCGGCGGGGCCGCCGGTGCAGGGACGGTCGCGGTTGACAGACCAGAAGGTGAAGCGCGCCAGGTGGTGCTGCGACGCGTAGGACAGCATCGACTCGAAGTCCGACAGGTTGACCCGCTCGCCGGCGACGTCGGTGATGCCGTTCATCGAGGAGATGCCGATCTTCCGGTACGCCGCGTCGTCGCTCAGCCCGTACGCGTCCCGGACCCGGTTCTTCAGCCCGTCGGCAGCCTGCCGGGTCAGCGTGGCCATGTTCGTCGTACCGCCGCCGAAGTTGAACGGCATGATGACCCAGCCGTCCAGGTTCAGCCCGGACGCCGCACCGCGACGGATCAGGTCCTGGCCGTCGCCGTCCGGCCCGGTGGTCGACGTGCCGAAGGTGAGGTACGTCGCGATCCCCGGGTTGTTCTGCTCGACGATCTTCAGCGCGTCGATCACCCGCTGCCGGACGGTCGCGTTGGTGAACTCGCCCGCCTCGATGTCCACGTCGAACGCCTTCAGCGACAGCGCGTTGATCACCTTCTGGTACGCCGCCGCCAGCTCACCGGCACTGCCGCAGCTTTGGCCGAGCTTGTTCCCGGACCAGCCGCCGACCGACACGACGACGTCTCCGCCGTTCGCGCGGATCGCGTTGATCGCCTGCTGGTCGACGCCACCGGTCAGCGGCCGCTGGCCGTCCCACATCGGGTTGCAGTACCCATTGGACAGGATGAACGCCATCGTGAACCACTTGACCCCGGTCGCATTCATCACGGTCGCCGGGTTCGGCGGACTGCCCCAACCCTGATAGAGGTACGGCGCCGCCGCCATCGGAGCGCCGCCAGTCGGCGGCGGACCGTCGTCGGCCGCCGGGACGTTCCACTTCTGGTTCGCCGCGCCGGTGCAGGTCCACAACTGCAGCGGGGTCGCGTTCGCCGAGTTGTTGCCGGTGACATCAAGACACTTGTTCGCCTGCGGATTCACCAGGTCACGCCCGGACGTGTACGTCCACTGCTGCGCGCCACTCCCGTTGCAGGTCCACAGCTGGACCCGAGCGCCGTTCGCAGTAGAGCCACCGCTCACGTCCAAGCACTTGCCCAGGGCCCGAATCGTCCCATCGGACGAACGCGTCCACGACTGCGCAGCGGTCCCGTTGCAGTCATACAGCTGTACGACGGTCCCGTCCGCGCTGTTGGCGCCAGCAACGTCAGCGCACTTGCCGGCCAGCCCGGTGATCGTGCCGGTCGCCGCCTGAGCCGAGGACGAGACCACCAGCAACCCGGCCCCGAGCATCACGGACGCGGCGACCGCCGCCACCCGGCGCATCAGACGGTCCACTTCTGGTTGGCGGCGCCAGTGCAGGTCCAAATCTGCAGCGGCGTCGCGTTCGCGGAGTTGTTGCCGGTCACATCAAGACACTTGTTCGCCTGTGGATTCACCAGATCTCTTCCGCTCGTATAGGTCCACTGCTGAGCACCACTGCCGTTGCACGTCCACAGCTGAACGCGAGCGCCGTCGGCGACCGACCCACCGCTCACGTCCAGACACTTGCCGAGAGCCCGGATGGTCCCATCACCAGGCCGAGTCCACTGCTGGGCCGTCGTACCGTTGCAGTCATAGAGCTGTACGGCGGTCCCGTCCGCATTGTTGGCCCCGGCGACGTCGATGCACTTCCCGGCCAGCCCGGTGATCGCCGTACCCGTGCCGCCGCCGCTCTGCGAACCCGTCCACGTGAACGTCGCGGACGTCTTGGTCGGCAGCGTGTAGATGAACGACTGCGATCCCCAGTTCACCCGCACCGACTGCGAGCTCCCGGTGGTGTTGAACGCGATCAGCGCCTTCGACCCGTCCGGGTTCTTCCAGGCCACGTTCTTCACCGAGTTGTTGGCGTTCGACTCGACCCGGACCCCGCCCGGCTTCACGAACTTCGTCAGGTGGCCCATCGTGTAGTACTCGACGGTCTTGTCCACCTGGCCCGCGCGGCTGCCGCCACGCTGCACCGTCACCAGACCGGTGCACACGTTGCAGCCGGCGCCGACGTACGGGAGATGGTTCTGGTCGAGGGCGAGGCTCCACTTCACCCAGGACTTGCTCCAGTTCCGGGTGTAGTCGATCAGGTTGTTCATGTCCTCGACCTGCTGGTTCGCGATCCAGGTCCCGCCGGAGTGCTCGGTCATGTAGTGGTTCACGGCCGGGTACTGGTTGTGCACCTGGGTCTGCAGGTTCACGTCACCGCCGTACCCGTGCCAGGCGATGCCGCCGAACAGCGGGTCGTTGCGCAGCGCGGCGTCGGCCAGCGGCGCCGAGCCGAGGTCGTTGTAGTTGCCCCAGTTGTAGTCCAGGATCATCACCTTGGTGGTGAGGCCGGCCGCCCGGAACGCGGGGATCAGGTGGTTCTTGGTGAACTCGAGCAGGCCGGAGCCGTTCCAGTTCATCGACGCGTAGCCGGTGTCGTCGGTGCCGCAGCAGGTCGGCTCGTTCTGCACCGAGACGTAGTCGATGTGGTTGCCCTGGGCCTCGTTCTGCTGGACGTACTTGACGAAGTACTGGGCGTACATCGGGTAGTACTCCCACTTCAGCCAGCCGCGGTTGGTGAACTTGTTGTTGTCCTTCATCCAGGCCGGCGAGCTCCACGGCGCGCCCTTCACCTTCAGCGCCGGGTTGAGCTGCCGCGCCTTCTTGGTCAGCGGCACCACGTCCGCCAGGTCGTGGTTGATGCTGAAGTCGTTCAGGTCGCAGCAGGTGTCGTCGTAGGAGTAGTTGAAGCGGGCCAGGTCGGAGGCGCCCATCGGGTTGCGGACGAAGGCGAGGCCGATCCCGTTGACCGGGTCGAACAGGTCGCGCATCACCTGGTCGCGGGTGGCCGCGGTGATCGTGTTGCTGCTGTTGAGCAGCCAGGCAGCGCTGTCGGTGAACGACGCGCCGCCGCCTTCGAAGGACTGGTACGTCGTGTTCTCGTTGACCGTGATGGTCTGGTTCGCGGTGCCACCGGCCGGGCCGAAGTTGACCGGCGTCTGCTGCTGCAGGCCGCGGGTGACGTTGCGGCCGGCCGAGTCGTTCGTGGTGGTCAGCCAGATGTTCACCTGCTCACCGGCGGCCTGCGCGGGTGGCGGATTTCCGACACTGAGGACGGCGCCGACGCACGCAGCGGCAACCGCGGCCGGCAGGAGGCGTCGTCGCCACAGCTGGGCACGACGAAGTGTCCCGTTCGCGGGCATGGGGCGGTTCTCCCTTGGCTAGAAGGGTTTCGGGGGTTCCGGCGTCTGCCCGCGCCGCAACAGGTGGTCAGCAAGAGGTAACCATCCGTATATAGGTGTGTCAACGGCAGACCCGAACTTTTTTCACGTCTTTTATTTAGTCCCGACCTTGACGTGAAAGCGTTCTCACAGCAAGATCCGGCCGAGCCCTGTCTCCCGACCGCCCCCGCGAGAAATGAGGCATCATGAAGCGTTCCCGCATCACGGCGCTCGTCGCGATCGGCGCCGCACTGGTCGGCGCCGCACTGCTCCAGTCCCCCGCCAACGCCGATCCCCAGGCGGCCGCCGCACCGACGGCGATCATCTGGGAGGACAACTTCGACGGTCCCGCCGGCCAGGCGCCCGACCAGTCGAAGTGGCGCTACGACATCGGCGGCTCCGGCTGGGGCAACAACGAACGCCAGTACTACACCAACAGCACCCGCAACTCCGCGCTCGACGGCAACGGCAACCTGGTCATCACCGCGCGCCGCGAGAGCGGCGGGCACCAGTGCCACTACGGCACCTGCGAGTACACGTCCGCCCGGCTGCTCACCGCACAGACCTTCACCCAGACCTACGGCCGGTTCGAGGCCCGGATCAAGATCCCCAGGACGCAAGGGATCTGGCCGGCGTTCTGGATGCTCGGCGGCGGCAACTGGCCGAACGACGGCGAGATCGACATCATGGAGAACATCGGCCGCGAGCCCGCGACCGTGCACGGCACGATCCACGGACCGGGCTACGCCGGCGCCGGCGGGATCGGGGCCGCGTACAACCATCCGAACGGGTGGGCGTTCGCCGACGACTTCCACACCTTCCGGGTCGACTGGGAGCCGAACTCGATCAAGTGGTTCGTGGACGGCGTCCAGTACCAGCAACGGACGCCGGCCGACCTCAACGGCAACGCCTGGGTCTTCAACCACCCGTTCTTCATGATCATGAACGTCGCGGTCGGCGGGAACTGGCCCGGCTACCCCGACGGTACGACGGTTCTGCCGCAGACGATGACGATCGACTACGTCCGCGTCTCCACCATCGGCAGCAGCTCAGGCGGCACACCGATCACCGGCCTGGCCGGCAAGTGCGTCGACGTCGCCGCCGCCAACACCGCGGACGGTACGCCGGTCCAACTGTACGACTGCAACGGCACCAACGCCCAGCAGTGGAGCCGTCCCGGTGACGGCACGATCCGCGCGCTGGGCAAGTGCCTCGACGTCAACGCCGGATCCGTTGCCGACGGCGCTAAAGTCCAGCTCTGGACCTGCAACGGGACCGGTGCCCAGCAATGGGTCTACACGTCCGGCCGGGACCTGGTGAACCCACAGGCGAACAAGTGCCTCGATGTCACCGGCAACAACTCGGCCAACGCAACTCCTTTGCAGACCTGGACCTGCTCCGGAGCAGCCAACCAGAAGTGGAACGTCTAGCTACGCGCCGGCACAACGCCGCCATCGCGTAGCAATCGGAGAACCGGCAGGGTCGCGGCGCCCAACGCGACCGCGTCCCTGCCGAGTTCACACAGCTCGATCGACACCTGCGAGTACGGCTGCCGCAACGCGTGCTCACCAACAGCTGCCCGCAGATCGTCCAGGTACCGCTCCCCCAGCAACAGTCCGGCCCATCCGCCGAGCACGATCCGCTCCGGGTTGACCAGGTTCACGAGATTCGCGACGCCCGCGGCCAGGTACCCGACTGTCTCGTCCACGATCGTTGCCGCGACTTCCGACGTACCGACGGCGTCGAGCAGCTCGATGAGAGCCGCCTCCTCATCGGTCGCCGACACGGTTCCACCGGCCTCGCGGTATCGCTCGAGGACAGCCTCGGCGCCGGCGTAGGCCTCCAGGCAGCCAAGCGCTCCACACCGGCACTGGCGACCGCCGTACGCGATCGTCATGTGGCCCCATTCTCCTGCACTGCTGCGGGTTCCGCGATAACTGGAGCCGTCGGCAACCAACGCCGCGCCGACCCCCGAACCGATCAGAGTGACCACGGCATCGGTCGCTCCACGGCCGGCGCCGAACCACATCTCGGCCTGGCCCAGCATGTTCGCGCCGTTGTCCACCTGGATCGGAATCTCAGTGCCCTCGGCAATCATTTCCCGCAGCGGTACGGCGTCCCAGCCGAGCGTCTGCGCATCGACGACGGCGTTGCCCTCGACCACGCCGGCGACCCCGACTCCGACGCCGAGGATCAGGTCGGATCGGACGCCGGACGAGGCGATGACTGTCGAAAGCCCTTCCAGGACATGCTTCACGACGACCGCGGGCTGCGGTGCGTCGATCGGATACTCGGCACTCGCCAGCACGTTCATCGCGAGATCGAACAACTCGACCTTCACGCGAGTCTCGCCGACCTCGGCGCCCACGACGTACCGGAACGTTGGTGAGACCCGCAGCAGCACGCGCGGGCGGCCGCCTTCGGAGTCGACCGATCCGGCTTCCTCGACCACTCCCTCGGCGATCAGCTCGCTGACCAGGTTGCTCACGCTCGCGGCGCTCAGCGACGTGCGCAAGCCCAGCTCATGCCGGCTGAGCGGACCCTCCCGGTAGATGGTGGTCAGCAGCGCCGACCGGTTGGACCGCCGCATGTCGCGCACAGTGGTCCGCCGTACATCCATGCCGTCTACCCCTACCTGGTCCGGCCTCAGGCAGGCCGCTCACGCGAAGTTCATCACGCCACACCGGTAGCCCGGAAGACGGGCTTCATGCAGGTCGTGAACTAAGACCTGATTCGTTACCGTCCCGTGATTGACGGCTGCCGCCCCCTCGGATTCACTCTACGGAACCGCTTCCGAAACCGGTTCCGGCCGACCAGGCCGGGGCCGCACCCGCCCGAGGGGAGCAGTGCCTTGTCGATCACCATCGCCGATGTCGCAGCGCGTGCCGGCGTCAGCAAGACGACGGTTTCGCGCGTCCTCAACGGCAAAGGTGAGCTCGACCTGCGCACCGCCGAGCGGGTCCGCCAGGTGATCGCCGAGCTCGGCTACGTGCCGAGCGCCCGCGCGGTCGGCCTGGCCCGCGGCCGGACCCGGATCGTCGGCATGCTCGTCCCGTCGCTGACCTGGCCGTGGATGGGCGAGGTCCTGCAGGGCGCCGTCGACGTGGTCGAGAGCGAGGGCTACGGGCTGCTGCTGTTCACCTTCAACCGGGGTGAGGAGTCGATGCACCAGTTCGCCTCCCAGGTCTCGGCCCAGTCGTTCGACGGCCTGCTGGTGATCGAGCCCGAGGGCACGCTCACCTACATCGAGCAACTGCATGCGCGCGGCCTGCCCGTCGTACTGATCGACGACCGGGCCAAGCGGCCGCAGTTCCCGTCCGTCGCCACCACCAACCGGGCCGGCGGCGAGTCGGCCGCCCGGCACCTGCTCGAGCTCGGCCGGCAGCGGCCGCTGGTGATCACCGGTGTCGAGCGGTTCGGCTGCACGCACGAACGCCTGGACGGCTTCCGCGACACCTACGCCGAAGCCGGGATCGAGCTCGACCAGAGGCTCGTGTTCGAAGGCGACTTCACCCACGAGAGCGGCCGCCGCGGCGTCCAGCACGCCCTCGACCAGAAACTCGAGTTCGACGCGATCTTCGCCCACAACGACCTGTCCGCCGGCGGCGCCATCCAGGCCGTCCGGGAGGCCGGGCGGAACGTGCCGGACGACGTCTCGGTGGTCGGGTTCGACGACATCCCGTACGCCGAGCACACCGAGCCCCCGCTGACCACGGTGCATCAGCCGATGCGCCAGATGGGCCAGGCGGCGGCCCGGATGCTGATGGGGTACTTCGGCGGCACTCCGCTGCCCGAGGACCCGCAAGTGCTGCCGACCACGCTGGTGGTCCGCAGCTCAACCGCCCCGAAGAAGTCACCGTCGAGATCGCCGAAACCCGCCCCGAGACACCGGCGTTCCTGAGACTCCGGCGGCGGGGCAGCTGCCCCTGTCCCGCCGCCGGCGAACCCCTGAGATCGATCCGTTAAGGCGTTCGCTCTTCCCATGAGAGCGTTCTCACGCCACGATGCACTCGCTCACGCGGCTCAGGCGTGAGCAATCCGCCAACAGATGCACAGGAGGAACCGATGCGAGCACGACGCACAGTCGCGCTGGCCCTGACGGGCCTGCTCGCGGCAGCCACATTGGCTGCCTGTAGTAGCGGGGACGAGAGCACCACGACGAGCGGATCCGGCAGCGCCGCCACGGTGCTGAACGTCGGGATGCCGAACGGCCCGCAGACCGAGAACCACAACCCGTTCCTCGGCTCCTCCTCGGGTGCCTCGCTGGGGTACCGGTGGATGATCTTCGAGCCGCTGGTGATGGTCAACGGCATCAAGCCGACCGAGCCGGGCAAGCCCTGGCTGGCCACCGAGTGGAAGTGGGCCGACAACTTCACCAAGCTGTCGCTGACCATCCGCGACGGCGTGAAGTTCTCCGACGGCAAGCCGATGACGGCCGACGACGTCGCGTACTCGTTCCAGCTCCGCAAGGACAACGAGGGGCTGAACCAGGACGCCATCCCGTACGGCGCTATCACCGCGTCCGGCAACAAGGTCGACCTGACCTTCACCCGGTCCCAGTTCGTCAACCAGAACAAGATCCTGACCGTGTTCGTGGTGCCGAAGCACCAGTGGTCGACGCTCAAGGACCCGAGCCAGGACACGCTGAAGAGCCCGGTCGGCACCGGCCCGTACACGGTGAAGTCGTTCACCCCGCAGACGACCACGCTGTCCGTCCGCGACTCGTACTGGCAGGACCTGCCGAAGGTGAAGGAGCTGCGGTACACGTCGTACAACGACAACAACGCGCAGACCACCGCGCTGGCCAACGGCGCGTCGGAGTGGAGCTTCGTCTTCGTCCCGAACGTGAAGGCCGTCTACCAGGACAAGGACCCCGAGCACCACAAGCTGTGGTTCCCGGCGAACCTGGGCATCCACGGCCTGTGGATCAACACCACCCGCAAGCCCTTCGACAACCCGGCGCTGCGGCGGGCGATGGACAAGGTGATCAACCGCGACGACATCTTCATGCAGGGCGAGGCCGGCTACTTCTACCCGAAGGTCGAGTCGATCACCGGCATCCCGACCCCGGCCGGTGAATCGTTCATCGCGCCGGAGTTCAAGGACAAGTTGCACTCCGTCGACGTCGAGGGCGCCAAGAAGGAGCTCGCCGACGCCGGCTTCAAGCTCGAGGGCGACGTGCTCAAGGACCCGACCGGCAAGCCGGTCACGATCACGCTGACCGACCCGGCCGGCTGGTCCGACTACATCACCGACCTCGAGATCATCAAGGACAACCTGTCCACGATCGGCATCAAGGCGACCGTCGACAAGGCCAACCAGGACGCCTGGTTCAAGGCGTTCGACGAGGGCAACTTCGACGCCGGGATGCACTGGACCAACGGCGGCGCGACGCCGTACGACATCTACCAGAACATCATGGACGGCAAGATCCTGAAGCCGGTCGGCAAGGGCGGGGTGAGCGGCAACTACGGCCGGTTCAGCAGCCCGGAGGCGACCAAGGCGCTGGACCAGTACGCCAACGCCACCGACGACGCGACCAGGACCGCGGCGCTGAACACGCTGCAGAAGATCATGGTCGAGCAGATGCCGGTCGTGCCGACCTCGGCCTCGAACGTCGGCGGTCTCTACAGCACCAAGAACTGGGAGGGCTGGCCGGACGAGCAGAACCAGTACGCGCCTGCTCAGCCGACCCAGCAGAACGCGCTGCAGATCGTCCTGAACCTGAAGCCCGCCGGCGCCCAGTGACCGCCGTACCGCGGCACGCCAGGCGTCCCGCGCCGTAACAGGCGGAAGCCG
>NZ_JBFAHB010000070.1:0-47927 GCF_040653975.1 Kribbella sp. NPDC050820 | reverse complement strand
GATCTTCGTATATTTTTCTATCTATTTCACCTCCAATAGCTCCGACCGGCCCCCCCCCCCCACAACAGCACCGGATATCCCCGCCACAGGAGCCCCGCCGGCCGCGGCCCGCAGGCTGGCAGGTGTGGTGGCGTCCGGCGGCGGGCGACGTTGCGTGGGCGGCCGGGGACAGATGGACAGGTAGTGCAGCGGCGAGACGCCGTACACACCGAGCCGACCGCGCTCAACCGCACTACCGGCGGCTGGGCACTACCTGATGAAATGCACGTCTCGCCGCCACCGCAGACTCACCCACGGCCCGGCCAGATCAGCGCACCGCTCGCCCGCCAAACCAACCCACCCACACGTCAGTCACATGAGCCGGTCAACCCCCCGGGTGAGGGGTTGCCCCCGACGTGGGGTTAGGCGAAGGACTTGGTGGCTGTGGTGTGGCTGAGGACTGAGGCTAGGTGGATGGCGCCTTGGATGTCGGCTTCGTCGCCGAGTTCGGCGGGGCGGAGCTCGACGGTGGCGGCGGCGCTGGGGATGGCGCAGCGGTCCAGGGCCTCGCGGAGCGGGGCGAGGATCAGGTCGTCGGCTTCGGCCATCAGGCCGCCGACGACGATCACCTCGGGGTTCAGCAGGTTCACCAGCCCGGCCACCGCGACCCCGACCCGCCTGCCCGCGTCCTCGATCACCCGGCGGCAGCCGAGGTCGCCATGCAACGCCCGGGAGACGATGTCCTTCAACCGCAGCGGACCGTGCGACGCGGCCAGGCTGTTGATCAGCGCCCGCGACCCGACGAACGTGTCCAGGCACCCGCGGTTCCCGCACCGGCAGATCGGCCCGTTCTCGTCGATGGTGACGTGCCCGATCTCACCCGCCGTACCGGCAGACCCGCGGAACACCTCGCCGTCCAGGACGATCCCGGCGCCGACGCCGTACGAGAACTTCAGGTAGCAGCCGTGCCGCACGCCGCGCAGCGCGCCGTTGCGGAGCTCGCCGAGCGCGGCCAGGTTGGCGGTGTTGTCGAGCGCGACCGGCGCGCGCAGATGCCCGGCCATCGCCTCGGCGACGTTGACGCCCCGCCAGCCCGGCAGTACGGCGTCCGACCCGGCCTCACCGCTGACCGAGTCGACCGGCGCGGGTAGGCCGAACCCGATCGCGGCGATGTCCTCGACGCCCGAGCTGACCGTCTCGGCCAGGTCGGCGAGCAGCCGGGCGGCGCGTTCCATCCCGTCGTCGGCGACGTGGTCGGCCTGCAGCGGCATCAGTTGCTGGGCGAGGATCTCGCGGGACTCGTTGGCGATCGCGACCCGGACGTCCCGCTCGCCGAACGCGACTCCGGCGAGCAGCCCGCCGCCGGACGCGAGCGACACCAGTACGGCGCGGCGGCCGTTGCGGATGCTCCGGGACAGGCCGACCATTCCGGCCTGGTCGAGCTCGCGGACCATGTTCGACACGGTCGCGGCGGACAGGCCGGAGGCGGCGGCGATCTCGACCTGGGTCAGGGGGCCGTGCTGCCGGACGACTCCCAGAACGCGCTCGCGGTTGGCTTCGCGCAGCGAAGCCTGCGACCCAGGCGCCGGGCGGGTTGCGTTCATTACATAAACATAACGGATCGCGAGGCCTTCGTTGCCAACTGCCGCTGAACAACCCTCAACATCGCCATCCGACCTCGCCAATCACTGCCCCACAGCTGCGTCCCCGGTGACAGTAATGCACGGAGGCCGCGCGGGGGTGCGGGCACGCCAGGCGGGCTCGCGCCGCATCAGACGGTGAGCGCCAGGGTGAGAAGAGTGACTGGTAGAGCCAGCTCGATGGCAGCGCCGAGTACGTCGCCGGTGACACCACCGAGCGCCGATCGAGCCCGCCGGGTGACGAGCAGGCTGACTACGACAGCCAGCAGTACGGCGCTCGCGCTGCCGACCAGTCGCGCGCTGTCAAACCAAGCGAGGGCGAGCGCCCCGGCCAGTACGACGATGGTTGTGAGGACTGCTGCGATCGGTCGGACGGTCGCGGCGACGGTTGCGCCGAGACCACCGGGACGTGCGGACGGGACCGTCGTACGGCAGGTCCAGGGGAGCGTCAGGCGGCTCGCGGTGACGGCGATGAGCGCGGCCTGCCAGCCGAAGCCGGCCTGGATGCACGCCGTGAGCGCGGCGACATCGAGCAGCAGCACCGCGACGATCGCGACCACTCCGAACGGGCCGATGTCGCTCTGCTTCATGATCCGAAGCATCGTCTCGCGGTCCCGCCGGCTCCCTAGCGCATCCGAGAAATCGGCCAGCCCATCCAGGTGCAACCCGCCGGACACCACCACAACCACCAGCACCCCCAGCACGCCGGCCAGGTACTCCGCATCCGGCCGCAAGAGTTGAGCCAGCGCTACGACACCCGCTGAGATCGCGCCGATCAGCGCCCCGACCGCGGGTGCCAGGATCATCGCCCGTCCGCCCACCACCCGATCCACCCGCGACGGCATCCGAGCCGGCAACACGGTGAGCGTCCCAAGTGCCAACCAGGTGCCGTCCACCCATCCACCCCGCCCGCTGCCGCCGGAGCTCACGTGAGCGGGATGGTTCGGCCGGCCACGGTCCAAAGGACAGTGGTGGAGTTGAGGGAGATGGTGGTGTTGAGGCGGCCCATGAGGTCGCGGAAGAGGCGGGTGCCGGGGTCGGCGGGGACCACGCCGGAGCCGACGTCGTTGCTGACGGCAACCACCAGGCGCGGGGTGCCCGACCAGGCTTCGGCGAGGGATTCGATGGCCTGGTCGACCAGGCCGGCGCGGCCGAGGTCGGACCAGATGTCCAGGGCGTCCATCGTCCGCGACAGCCACAGGGTCAGGCAGTCGATCAGCAGCGGCGGACCGGGGGAGGCGAGCAGCGGGACCAGATCGATCGTCTCGGCCAGGCCCCAGGACGCCGACCGGCGGGCGCGGTGCTTGGCGATCCGCTCGGCCCACTCCGGGTCCGACGAGCCGTCTCCGCCGGTGGCGACGTACAGGACCTCGGGCTCGTCGCTCAGCAGCCGCTCGGCGGCGATCGACTTGCCGGACCGGGCGCCGCCCAGGATCAACGTGCGCTGCTCAGCCATCAGACCTCCTCGACTCGAACACCACTGGTACGTCGAAGGCCGCCTTCCGCGCCGTACGACGGAAAGCCGCCAGCACCGGCCGCCCCAGCAGCAGAACCATCACCGCGGACAGCACCCCACGCGGGATGTCCCACCCGAGCGACGTCGCCACCACAAACAGCAGGTACCGGTGCAGGTTCTCCGTCAGCGCGTCGCCCGGGATGAACGAGAAGTCGCTGCCGAACGTCGCGTAGGGCCAGAACCACAGGTTCATCAGCACGCCGTACAGCACCCCCGACACGAGCGCGTACGCCCCCAGCACCAGCAACTCGAGCCGCCCAGCCGCCCGCGGCAGCAGCCCGGCCAGGCACCCCACCCACGCGCAGGCGAACATCTGGAACGGCATCCATGGCCCGACCCCACCACTGATCAGCGCCCCACCCAGCAACGACACAGCGCCCAGTACGAATCCGAACCCGGCCCCGAACGCCCGGCCCGCCAGCACCAGCAGGAAGAACCCAGGCTCCAGCCCAGCCGTGCCAGGACCGAGCGCCCGCAGCGCAGCGCCCACCGCCGCCAGCATGCCGAGCAGCGAAATCACCTTGGCGTCGATCCCCGACTCGGACAGCTCAGCCAGTACGACGGCCACCAGCAACGGCAGCAGCAACACGAACAGCCACGGCGCATCAGTGGTGTGCCCGATCGCCGACTCACCCGCCTGGTCGGTGATGTACAGCAGCGGCCACCCGAAAGCCAGCAACCCGACCAGGGAGGCGATCAGCAGGGCCGCAGTACTGCGTGGCTTGAGCCGGACAAGCTTCACGACGCGCGTTCCAGAGCTGTGGCGACCTCACCGACGGTCAGGAACGGCAACGGCGCAAGGATCTTCGCCACCTGCGGCGCAAACGCCGGCGACCCCGCGATCACGGTCGCAGTCTCCCCGTCACTCACCAGCTCACCCTCAGCCAGCACCAGCACCCGGGTGGCCACCTCAGCCACCATCTCCACGTCATGCGTAGACAGCACGACGGCATGACCCGCGGCAGCCAGCTCCCGCAGGATCGCCACCAGCCGCCGCTTGGCCCCGTAGTCCAGCCCTCGCGTCGGCTCGTCCAACAGCAACAGCGGAGGAGCACCACACAGTACGACGGCCAGCGCAAGACACAGCCGTTGTCCCTCGGACAGGTCCCGCGGATGCATCGCCACGTCGATGTCCGGAGCCAGCCGCTTCAGCAGCGCCCGGCAGCTACCCGCCGGGACCCCGAAGTCCTCGTCGGCCCCGGCGCACTCGTTAGCCACCGTCGCCGCATACAACAGGTCAGCCGGCTCCTGGGGGACCAGCCCAACCGCCTTCACCAGCTTGGAAGGCGGCGTACGGCGCGGGTCCGCCCCAGCCGCAGCTGCCGTCCCCGACCGCGGCGGCACGATCCCGACCAACGCATTCAGCAGCGTCGACTTGCCGGCGCCGTTGCGACCCATCAGCGCAACGACCTCACCGGCCTGAATGCTCAGCGACACCCCACGCAACGCAGTGACCCCGCCGTACCCGGCCACTAGGTCCTTGCAACGCGCCAGCTCGACGCCAGGGTCTGCCGATGACCGCTGCGGCACAGCCGAGTCCAACCGGGTGCGCAGCGAGACCGCAGCCCGCCGCGCATCCCGCACCGACAGCGGCAGCGGGGACCAGCCGGCAAGCCGTCCCAACTCCACCACGGGCGGTGCGACCGGCGCAGTGACCATCCGCTCGGCTGGAAGCCCAGTAGCGACAGCAGCCGAGCCGCCTGGGACCTCGATCACCCGGTCGGCGTACTGGATGACTCGCTCGAGCCGGTGCTCAGCCATCACCACAGTGACGCCCAGGTCGTGCACCAGCCGCTGCAACGCGGCGAGCACTTCCTCAGCCGCCTGCGGGTCCAGAGCCGACGTCGGCTCGTCCAGCACCAAGACCGCGGGGTGAGAGGTGAGGGCAGCGCCGATAGCGGTCCGCTGCCGCTGTCCGCCGGACAGAGAGGTCAACGCACGATCCCGTACGTCGGCCAGCCCCAGCAGATCCAGCGTCTCCTCGACTCGGCGTCGCATCACGTCCGGAGCCACCCCGAGCGACTCCATGCTGTAGGCGAGCTCGTCCTCGACCGTGTCGGTGACGAACCCGGCCATCGGGTCCTGACCGACCATGCCGACCACATCGGCCAGGTCACGCGGGCGGTACTCGCTGGTGTTCCGGCCGTTGACGACGACCCGGCCGGACAGCGTGCCGCCGGTGAAGTGCGGCACCAGGCCGTTGATTGCCCGCAGCAACGTGGACTTGCCGGAGCCGGTCCGCCCGATCACCAGGGCCAGCTCACCCTCAGGCACCATGAAGCTGACGTCCTGCAGCGCAGGCGCCTCGGCGCCGTCGTAGGTCATCGTGACCCGGTCGAACTCGATCATGCGGTCACCAGCTCACGTCGAGAGGGCAAGGGCGGCGCGACCACCGCGGGAGCCAATCCGAGCAGGATGCCGATCACTGGCAGCGCCGGGACCGGTGGCACGACCAGCGGACCGGCCAGCACCAGCCCTTCGACGCCCCGAGTCGCGGCGGCGATCATCGACCCAGCAGCCAGGGCACCGGACAAGGTCACCAGCCACTCCGGCAAGGCCCACGGGTCCGGTCGATAGCGCGTGCGTGTCACTCGCTGCCGCCCGACCGCCATGGCACCCACCGCCAGCAGCAGTCCGACCAGCAACACGCTAGCGGCGAACGGAAACGCCATGGAGTCGGTCAGCAACGCATAGACACCGAGCAGGATGCCCAGCAACCCCAGCAGCACGCACAGCCCGGTGATCCGGCGCTGAAGTCGTGGGACATGCGCCGTACGGCCGTAGCCGCGGGAGTCCATCGCGGCGGCGAGCTCCACGGAGCGGTCCAACGCGCCTTCCAGCACGGGCATGGCTGTCGTACGGAAGGAGCCGCGGGTGCGGCCGCGGAGCCGGCGGGCGGCGCGGATCCGACGGGCGTCGGTGACCAGTTGCGGTGCGAAGGTCAGCGCGACCACACAGGCCACGCCCATCTCGTAAAGGGCTCCAGGCAACGACTTGAGCAGCCGCCGTGGACTGGCGAGTGCGTTGGCCGCGCCGATGCAGCAGAGCATCACGGCCAACTGAAGGCCGTCGTACAGCGCGGTCAGCAACGCCTCGAGCGTGACCTCGCCGCCGAGCTTCACGCCGTTGGCCCAGGCAGGCAACGGGACGTGGGGGAGGACGAACAGGACTGTGTTGCCCTGTGAGCGTGTCGACAGCAACGCCTGCAGCACCACGCGGACGGCGATCACCGCCAGGCCGAGCTTGAGGAACGCGGCGTAGCTGTGGGCCCAGGGAGCGTCGCTCCGCCGGGCCGACACCACGAAGCCGGTCACCACGAGGATCAGCACCAGCAGTACCGGGTTGCGCGTCCTGCTGGCGGCCACTGCCATGCCCAGCGCCCACAACCACCAGGCCCCCGGGTGCAGAGCCCGGGGGAGCGTCAGGTGATGGACAGTACGCACCTAGCTCTGCTGACTCGCACGCCGACGGTTGAGCGCCAGACCGCCACCAGCCAGTACGACGACCACCACCGCGGCGATGATGATGCCGGTCCACGGCGCGCCACCGGAGTCGGAGGAGCTGGCAGCCGGCGACGTGGTCGGCGAGGGCGCGGCGCTGGACCCGACCGCGGCGCCGATCTGCAGCGTGACCGGGTCGTCCGTGGCCGGGACCTGGATGTTCTTCACCTGGTCACCACAGCCCGCGGACGGGTAGCCCGCGATCCCGCAGGTCAGACCCTTCTCGATGCGCACCGGGGCAACGGCCGCCAGGATCTTCGCGCCGGTCGCCTGCACGTCCGTGACCACGCAGGTGCCGGTGGCCGGCCCCGGAGTCTGACCATTCAGCGCGTCGGCCGGCGTACCCGGGTCGACCACCAGAGCCACCCGCTTCTTGCCGGACTCCGCCGGGGTGCTGCCGCAGATCGCCTGGAAGTCACCGGCTGCGCGCGGCACCCGCGGCTTGGCGCCGCCCAGGGCGTACCGCCAGCCCTCCACGGCTCCATCGGCCGGTACGACGCCGTCGGCGCCCTTCTGCGCGAAGGCCCACTGGCCGCCGCTCCACTGGTAGTAGCCCCAGAACCGGTAGCCGTCCTCGGCCTGCGCGGTGGTGGCGACTGTCCCCGCCAGCAGGAGACCCGCCAGCAGGCTGAGGACCAGTCGTACGGTCCGGCGATATGCAGTCATGTCATGTCCTCGATCGGGCCGTGCCCGGTGGAGGAAGTCCCGCCTGCGTCGGCAGGGTGGGGCTCCACCCGCGGACCACGGCGGGTAGTTGAGCCTGTCTGCCTGCGTCACAGTGTTCCGGCTCGCCACCGGGGAGGTGGCCTACGGTTGCGGGTCAGCGCCGGACTTCGACCGGCTTCCCTGCGAACACAGGAGTGGTTCAGCCGCAGCTTAACAAGCAGGAACCCGTACGACGCCGCCCAGGACGTCGTACGGGTTCCAACAGCTGCTTACTCCGGGGCGGCGAGGCTCATCGGGCCGTAGACCTCGCGGCCGTCCTCGAGCAGGAAGACCTGGCCGATGCCGTGCTCGGCCAGATCGCGCCAGCTCTCGCCGAGCCAGCTCTCCGCGTCGCCCTGGGCGGAGAACTCGGCCCCGCCGACCTCACCCGGGTCGACGACGGCGCCGGAAGCGGTCTCGAACCGCCAGCTCCAGCTCATGAGCCCGGCCGGGTCTGCGGAGCGTTCTGCTCGGTCTTGGCCGGGTCGCGCTCGATGATGCTGCCGAGCACCTCGTCGATCTGCTTCAGGAGGCCCTCCTCGAGCCGGACGCCGGAGGCCTTCACGTTCTCGACGACCTGCTCGGGCCGGGACGCGCCGATGATCGCCGAGGAGACGTTCGGGTTCTGCAGCACCCAGGCGATGGCCAGCTGGGACAGCGACAGCCCGGCCGACTCCGCCACCGGCTTGAGCTCCTGCACGCGGCTGAGCACGTCGTCGTTGAGGAACCGCTTGATCATGTTCGCGCCGTTGGAGTCAGTGGCCCGGGAGCCCTCCGGCGGCTGCTGGCCGGGCAGGTACTTGCCGGTCAGCACCCCCTGCGCGATCGGCGAGAACACCACCTGGCCGATGCCGAGCTCCTCCGACGCCGGCACCACCTCGGCCTCGATCACCCGCCAGAGCATGCTGTACTGCGGCTGGTTCGAGACGAACGGGATGCGCAGCTCACGGGCCAGCCGGTGGCCCTCCTGCAGCTGCTCCGCGGTCCACTCCGACACCCCGATGTAGAGCGCCTTGCCGGACCGGACGACGTCGGCGAAGGCCTCCATCGTCTCCTCCAGCGGCGTCTCGGAGTCGTACCGGTGCGCCTGGTAGAGGTCGACGTAGTCGGTCTTGAGCCGCTTCAGCGACGCGTTGATCGACTCGTGGATGTGCTTGCGGGACAGGCCGACGTCGTTCGGTCCGCCCGGGCCGGTCGGCCAGTAGACCTTGGTGAAGATCTCCAGCGACTCGCGCCGCTCGCCTTCCAGCGCCTCGCCGAGCACCGACTCGGCCTTGGTGTTGGCGTAGACGTCGGCCGTGTCGAACGTGGTGATGCCGGCCTCCAGCGCCGCCCGCACACACGCCTTGGCCTGATCGTTCTCCACCTGGGAACCGTGCGTCAGCCAGTTCCCGTACGAGATCTCGCTGACCTTCAAACCACTGTTGCCGAGATAGCGGAAGTCCATACCCCGACCCTACTGCCCGTGCCCGCGTCGTACCCGTCGAGTCTCAGCTGGGCTTCTCGCCGCGCTTGACCATCGGCTTGGGCAGCCGCCAGCGGCGCATCTGCATGGTCCGGCGGACCGCGTAGAAGCCGACGCCCTTGGCCGACTCGTTCGGGAACTTCACCGAGACCGCCTTCTTCAGGCCCGCGGTGAGCAGGAACCAGTCTGCCGCGATCAGCAGGATCATCGCCAGGAACAGCAGGTTGACCGTCCCGGCCAGCCAGGGGAAGGCCGGTGAGAAGACCACGCCGAGCAGCGACACCACCAGCAGGATCGGCAGCGCGAACTCCATCACCGAGTAGCGGGCGTCGACGTAGTCCCGGGCGAACCGCCGGACCGGACCCTTGTCGGCGGCCGGCAGGTACCGGTCGTCACCGGTCTGCATCGCCGACTGCATCTTGGCGCGCTCGGTGCGCATCTTCTCCCGCCGGAGCGCCGACGCTTCCTTGCGGTTGCGCGGCTTCTTGAACGACGCCTTCCGAGCCGCCTCGGCTTCCCGGCGGCTCGGGGTGGGGCGTCCCTTACCGCCCGGCTTGGCCTGGGGCTCGGCGGGTACGGTGGTATCTGTCTCAGACTTGGTACGACGGAACACGGGGTCTGAACCTCATTCGGCAGGGCAGGTCGCGACTCGGGGGAGTCCCCGGAGCTGACCACCACTTTATCCGGGCCGGTCCTGATGGTGTGGTGACCCGTGGAGACATAGGGTGGTTGACACGCACGCCGGGTCGACTGTCGCCGGCACAGAAGGGGTACGGATATCGATGAGCATCTTCAAGAGGATGTCGACGATCTTCAAGGCCAAGGCGAACTCCGCCCTGGACAAGGCCGAGGATCCTCGCGAAACCCTTGACTACTCGTATCAGAAGCAGCTGGAGCTGTTGCAGAAGGTGCGGCGGGGTGTGGCCGACGTGGCCACCAGCCGGAAGCGGGTGGAGCTGCAGGCGTCTCAGCTGCAGTCCCAGTCGGCCAAGCTGCAGGAGCAGGCCCAGAAGGCGCTCTCGATGGGCCGTGAGGACCTGGCCCGGGAGGCTCTGACCCGCAAGTCCGGGCTGCAGGGCCAGATCGACGACCTGCAGACCCAGCACGCCCAGCTGCAGGGCGAGGAGGAGAAGCTGACGCTCGCCTCCCAGCGGCTGCAGGCCAAGGTCGAGTCGTTCCGGACCCGCAAGGAGACCATCAAGGCCACCTACACCGCGGCCGAGGCGCAGACCCGGATCAACGAGGCGTTCTCCGGCATCTCCGAGGAGATGAGCGACGTCGGCCTCGCGGTCCAGCGGGCCGAGGACAAGACCCAGCAGATGCAGGCTCGGGCCGGCGCGATCGACGAGCTGCTCGCCTCCGGCGCGCTCGACGACGCCACCGGCACCAGCAAGGACAGCATCACCCTGGAGCTGGAGCGGATGTCGTCCAACTCTGACGTCGAGGACGAACTGGCCGCGATGAAGGCCCAGATCTCCGGCGGCAGCGCCCCCAAGGAACTGTCCGGTGACGCCACACCGGGATCCGCCCAGGCACAGCCCACGCAGCAGCCGGCCGCCGAGCCGGTGCGACCTCAGGACGGAGACGCCCGATGATCGTTCGGATCATGAGTGAGGGCCAGTGGCGACTGGCCGACGAGAAGCTGGACGAGCTCAACAAGGTGGACGGCGAGCTCGAGAAGGCTGTCTCAGCCGGCGACGAGGAGGCCTTCAAGGCCGCCTTCGCCGCCCTGCTCGAGTTCGTCCGGGCCGGCGACCGGCTGCCCGACGACGAACTGCACGACTCCGACGCGATCCTGCCGCCGAGCGACAGCTCGCTGGCCGAGATGCGCGAGCTGATCAGCGGCGACGGCCTGATCGCCGGCTGACAGCCACCCCGATCGGCGCCCCGACCCGGCGGCCGGTCACCCGAAGTAGTCGAAACGAGACCCCTGGGACCCGTATCTGGGCCCCGGGGGTCTTTCTCTTGCTTGGTGATTGCGCACGGGTAAACACTCGCGATTGCTACTGTGCGCAGCCGCTGTGACGTAGTACTCTCTGGATCACGCCGTTGTGGGGGCGGCGTTTCATCGAAGTTCGTGACGGGGTGTGGGTTGGTCACGTGCTTCGGATTCACCTGTGGGGGGTGACTGTGCGTGACTGAATTTGTCATGTCCGAGGAAGGGTTGGCCGATTCGGCTGCCCTTCGGCCGGCGCCGTCGGGGGAACGACGCCGGCCGGTCTGGGTCGTACCGGACGAGGTCCCGGCAATCGTGCCGCGGGCTGCCCGGCTCACCGAGGCGCGCTGGGTGTCGAAGTACCGGTGGGCCGCGCTCGCCGGTGACGTCGCCGCCGCGCTGGTCGGTGGGTCGCTGGCCCTCGCCGCCCGGTTCGGCGGCCAGATCAACCTCGGCTACTTCATACTCGGCGCCGTCCTGCCGATCGCCTGGCTGGCGTGCGTGGCGCTCGAACGCGGCTACGAGAGCCGGTACTTCGGCACCGGTCCGGAGGAGTTCCGCTCGATCATCCGGGCCGCGGTGGCACTGACCGCGCTGGTGGCGATCACGTCGTACGCCATCAAGCTCGAGGTCGCCCGTGGTTTCGTCGTGCTGGCGGTCCCGATGACCTGCCTGGCGGCGATGTTCCTGCGCTGGCTGCTGCACCGCGCCATCTCCCGGCGGCGGTTCGACGGCCGGTGCATGCGCCACGTGCTCGTTGTCGGACGCAACGACCAGGTGACCACGCTGCGGCGGCACCTGGAGGAGCGGCCGGCCGACGGGTACGTCGTGGTGGCCAGCTGCCTGCCGCGCGGGGACGCGTTCGACGAGGCCGAGCCCGAGCAGCTGGGCCGGACCGAGATGGACATCCTGGCCGCGGTCGACCAGTTCGAGGTCGACGTGGTCGCGGTGGCCGCCGACCCGGAGCTGGCCGGGCACTCGCTGCGCAAGCTGTCCTGGGCGCTCGAGCAGCGCGGGGTCGAGCTGATCGTCTCGCCCGGCATCGTCGAGGTCGCCGGCCCGCGGATCTCGATCCGCCCGGTCGCCGGCCTGTCGCTGCTGCACCTGGAGCGGCCGTCGGTGAGCGGCGGGCCGCACCTGCTGAAGAGCATCTTCGACCGGATCGTCGGCGGCCTGATCCTGGTCGGCGTGCTGCCGGTCCTGCTGGTCACCGCGTTCCTGGTGAAGATCACCAGCCGCGGACCGGTGCTGTTCAAGCAGACCCGGGTCGGCCACGCCGGCGAGCGGTTCCAGATGCTGAAGTTCCGCACCATGGTGGTCGACGCCGAGGAACGCAAGTCGGAGCTGCAGAAGCTGAACGAGGGCAACGGGGTGCTGTTCAAGCTCCGTGACGATCCGCGCGTGACGAGGGTCGGCAAGTACCTGCGCCGGTTCTCGATCGACGAGCTGCCGCAACTGGTGAACGTGCTCCGGGGGGACATGTCACTGGTCGGGCCCCGGCCGCCGCTACCGGCCGAGGTGGCGCGCTACGCGATCGAGGACGAGCGGCGGATGCTCGTGAAGCCCGGACTGACCGGCCTGTGGCAGGTCAGCGGGCGCAGCGACCTGACGTGGGAGGAGTCCATGCGGCTCGACCTGCGGTACGCCGACAACTGGTCGATCGCGCTGGACCTGCTCATCTTGTGGAAGACCGCCCGCGCTGTCCTCGGACGCGACGGCGCCTACTGAATCCGCCCCCGGCCATCTGCCGGCCGGGCGGCATCACAAGCACCACACATCTGAGGACGACAGCGGTGCATTCCCGAGGGGGGAATCCAATGTTGCAGCAACTCAGTGCCCCATCAGGCACTGACGAACCTATGCCCGGCGACCAGTCCGGCCGGTCCGAGGCCGCGAACCTGGTGATCCAGGCCGCGTCCGGCGACCAGGGCGCGTGGAGCCGGTTGGTCGACCACTACGCCCGGCTGGTCTGGGCGGTCACCCGCAGCTTCCGGCTCAGCGACAGCGATGCCGCCGACGTCTCCCAGATGGTCTGGTTGCGGTTGCTCGAGCACATCCACCGGGTCGACCCCGAGCGGGTCGGCGCCTGGCTGGTCGTCACCACCCGCCGGGAGTGCCTGCGGGTGCTGGCGTTCCGCAAGCGGGTGCTGCTGACCTACGAGTCCGCCGCGTTCGAGGGCGTGGCCGGTGACCAGCCGGAGCTGGACGCCGACCTGCTCGCCGACGAGCGGGCCGATGACGTACGGCGGGCTTTGCAGAGCCTCCCGGATCGGTGGCAGCAGCTGATGGGCATGCTGATGGCCGACCCGCCGGCGCCGTACGCCGAGATCTCCGCGACGATCGGGATCCCGATCGGCAGCATCGGCCCGATCCGCGGCCGGTGCCTGGAGAAGCTCCGGATGCTGCTTGCCTCCTGAAGCAGCAGACGGGCCCGGCCCGGCAACTCCCTGCGGATTGCCGGGCCCGGCTTAGCCGGCGGCCGGTTTCGGGCCGCGCGAGTCAGAGCATGACCCACGCGGTTCGGACCGGCCGCTGTGCCGTGCCCGGCCAGCGCAGCAGGAAGCTCACCAGCCGGGCGTTCGTCGGGCCGTCCTCCGAACCTCGGGACTCGACCACCACCGGTCCGGCGGGGGAGACGCGCAGTTCGACGGTCAGGTCGCCGCGGCCCCGGACGTCGACGTCCAGGGTGATGCCGTGGCCTGCGAAGCGCAGCGCCCGTACCTCGTCGCGGCAGCTCTCCGGGGCGTCCACCAGGCTGTCGAAGACCAGGTCGAGGACGTCGAGGTTCCGCTCGTGCCGCCCGAACGCGGCGTAGCCGACCGAGCGGAGCAGTGCGATCTGCTCGCCGGCGGCACGCTCAGGAGGCCCGATCATCGCCCTCAGCGCTCCCCTTGCACCTTGATCACGCTGTCCGGGTCCTGCCCGTACGGCGCGCCCTGCCAGGCCGCCCAGTTCACCCGGTTGCCCTGCTCGTGCACGATGAAGTTCCACGGGCCCGCGTAGGTGTTCTCGTAGAACTTGTTGCCCTGCTTGTAGGTGATGGCATCCTGCACGGTGGCCTTGTGGTACGGCGACCAGGTCGGGAACGTGCCCCAGTTGGAGAACAGGCCGTTGTAGCCGCAGCCGGCCCGGGACGCGCAGGTCTTGCCGATCTTGTCCGGGTCGAGGGAGAACACGTTGTCGTGCACTCGCACGTTCTGCGTCTTCCACCGGCAGTCGCTCAGGTACGGCTCGTTCCGGATGTTGTCCGCGTTGCAGGTCTTGGCGGTGACGACGGCCGGGTTGACCAGGGTGCCGGCGCCGGTGCTGGTGTTGGCCGCCGAGCCGGAGAACCGGTCGGAGTTCTCCCACAGGATCACGCCGGACCAGTTGTCGGTGAACACGTTCCCGGCGATCTCGAAGGTCTGGTTGAACACGCTCTGCACCCGGTTGTCGCTGCCGGACTCGGAGATGTACACCGCGGGGGTCGGGAAGCCCTGGTTCAGCGGGCCCTTGCCGAGGCCGTTGCGGACGAACGAGTTGCCCCGGATACCGGCGTTGTAGCTGGTCTCGTAGACGATGCCCTCGGCCAGGTTGTTCGAGATGTAGTTGCCCTCGATCACGAAGCCGGAGTTGTTGGTGTCCGCCCACAGCCCGGCGCTGAGGTTGTCGTGCACCCAGTTGTTCCGGATGATCGCGCCGGTGACCTCCCAGAACTTGCCGCCGCCGGTGCAGCCGCAGCCGACCTTCAGCTTCTCCCAGTCGTCGGTGTTGTTGCCGGCGATCTCGTTGCCCTCGATGGTGATGCCGTTGACCTTCTCCGGGTGGTAGGCGTTGAACCCGTACTGGCCGTTCTGCTGCAGGCAGTTGCCCTTGACAACGTTGTGGTCGCCGACCATCACCCCGGCGCCGGCGTTCAGCCGGATCGTGTTGGCCTGGATCGTCCAGCGGCCGGACGCGTTGTGGTTGACCACGCCCTCGTCGTTGTTGCTCCGCGGCGCCCCGAAGTTCTGGATGGTCAGGTTCTTCACCGTGACGCCGTTGGCGTACCCGGTGAACGCGTACCGGTTGCGCTTGCGGCCGTCCAGGACCGCGCCGGGTGCGCCGACGTAGGTGTTGCCCTCCTTCGGGATCACCTGGGCGTACGGGCCGTTGCCGAGGATGTGCGTGCCGGCGGTGAGGTAGAACGTCGTGCCGGCCGGGCTCGCCTCGGTGAGCTGGTTGAGGTTCTGGGTCGTGCTGACCACGACTGCGCCGGCCGGCGCCTGGGCCGGTCCCGCCAGGGCGGTGGTGTTGCCGCAGATCTTCGCCGGCGGCGTGGCCGGAGCGGGCGGCGCCGGCTGGTTGTGCGGCGCGGTCGGCGTCGTCGCCGGACTGGCCTGTGCCTCTTCCTGTGCCGGATCACCGCCGGTGACGGCGAGGCCGATCGCCACCAGTGCGGCGACGACGATCAGCGCCGCGGCGCCGAGGATCCGACGGTCGCGGTACCACGCGGTGCTCCGCCCAGGGGCCGGAGGGGGCGGGTCGCGATGCTCCATGACACATCCTTCAGGGGCAGTTGTTCCGGGGACTCAGCGGTGCGCCGAGGCCGGGTTGCGGACGGCGAACCGGTAGATCTCGAGCAGTTGCTCGAGGCTGTGCTCTGGCTGGTGCTTCTCCTCGTAGGTCTTGCGGGCGCGGCGGCCAAGCTCCTCGTACCGGTCCGGCGTGGTGTCGACGTCGAGCAGCAGCTTGGCCAGCGCGTCCGGCCGGCCGGGCTCGAACAGCATGCCGTCGACCTCGTGCTCGACCAGGTCCGGGAACGATCCGTGACCGGACGCCAGCACCGGTACCCCGACCGCCATCGCCTCGACCACCACGAGCCCGAACGTCTCCTCCCACTCCGACGGCAGGACGACGGCCCGGGACCGGCTGATCAGCTCGAAGACCTCCTGCTTGCTCATCAGGCCGCCCAGCTGGACCGACGGCCGCTCGGCGGCCCAGGCGGTCACCTCGTCCTGCAGCGGCCCACCGCCCGCGACGACGAGTTGGAGGGCGTCGTCCCCGGCGATCGCCCGGTACGCGTCCCAGCCCTTCATCAGCAGCGGAGCACCCTTGGCCGCGTCCAGGCGGCCGACGTAGCTGACCTGCCGATCCCGGGCGCCGCCGAGTGGTCCGTCGTACGGGACCATGTTGTGCTTGACGAACGAGCGGTGCGGGTCGAAGTCCATCCCGTTCATGAGTAGCCGCTGCGACTCGGAGATGAAGACGTACGCCGAGACCAGATTGCGCCACGTCCGTCGATGGCCGCGGGTGTTGAGCACGGTGGTCGCGGTCGCGAGCTTGGAGCCGCGGTAGCAACCGTGCTTCACCCCGGGGAGCGGGTTGCCGCCGGCGCAGTCGTGGCAGACCGCGCCGTCGCGGAAGAAGTCGCCGCTGGCGCAGAGCAGCTTGTAGTTGTGCAGCGTGATCACGACCGGCACGCCCGCGTCGCGGCAGGCGTACAGCACCGACGGGCTGAGCAGCGGGAACGTGTTGTGCACGTGGACGACGTCCGGCCGGAAGCGCTCGAGCTCCGCGGCGAGGTCGCGCTTGCTGGCCGGGTTCCACACCACCCGGGCCGGCAGCGTGGCCTTCTGCCAGGCCGGCCAGTCCTCGATCTCGTCGCTGAACCGCTCGAAGTGCCGGACATCGTGGCCGTGCTCGGCCAGCGCCGCGCTCTCCTGGTCGACCACGCGGTTCTCCCCGCTCGGAGCGGTCGACCGGTACCTGTTGTGCACCAGCAGGATCTTCATCGCGCTCCCTCACGGGTGTTCACGTTGTACACGAGCGACGCCGCCAGCGTCAGTTCGAGCAGGTACGGCGAGGCCTCGCTGAGACCGCTCTCGGTGAAGGACGCGACCACGCAGTAGGCGACCAGGAACAGCGCCAGCGCGCGCTGCGGTCCCTGCGGCCGGAACCACGCGGCGGTCAGCACGAACAGCACGAGCATGATCGTGATCGCCACCCCGACCAGGCCCACGTCGTAGTACGTGCCGAGCCAGTTGCTGTCGATCGGGAGCCCGTTGAACGACTTGTTGGACAGGCCGAACCCGAAGAACGTCTCGAACGTCGACCGTGGCGCGGCCAGGATCGACTCCCAGACCGCCCGCCGCCCGGTCAGCGCGGTCACCTCTTCGGAGTCCTGCCCACGCGCCAGCCAGGTGGTCACCACCGAGCCGAGCGTCAGCGCCCCGACGGTGAAGACGATGACACCGACCGCGAGGAACCGCCGGGCCCGGGTGCGCGCGGTGAACAGGCTCAACCCAGCGATCAGTACGCCGGCCAGCAGCGCGACCAACGCGGTCCTGGTGTGGGTCAGCAGCAGCACCGGGACGGCCACCAGCACGCTGGCCAAGGCGACACTGCGTCTCAGCAGTCCGGAGAACCACAGCACGACCGTCAGACCCGTCGCCACCGCGGCGTAGTGCCCGACCTGGGTCGGCGGGATCGGCCAGATGACTCCGTGCAGCCGCTCCTCGAACATCGCGGTGCCCGGCGATACCAGCAGTCCGAGCACGACCGTGCCGAGGATGCCCCACAACGCCATCAAGTGGGTCCGGACCAGCAGCAGGTCGCGCCGGGTCCACCACGGCGTCAGCAGCCACAGCACCATCGCGAACGTCAGCAGCCGGCCGGCCCGGAACAGCGCGCCGAACAGGAACTCGGCCCGGATGCTGGACAGCAACGCCACGGACGCCAGCAGAAGCAGCAGGAAGATGAAGACGCTGGGCCGGACCCGGACCGGCCGGTTGACCATCAGGACGACCACCAAGGCGCCCACCAGCGCACCCTGCGCGATGAGCTTGCCGATCATGCCCGGGATCGGGAGCAGGTACGGCGCGCCGGCGAAGAACGTCATCACGTTCAGCACCAGCAGCGCCCAGACCAGCTGGACGCGGCGACGCCGGCGAACTTCGGGCGCGCGCACCCGCCGGGTCGGCCGGCGGCCGATCCGGGTCGCCAGTCGTTCGCTGAGTCCGGTCGTCATCGGCCGAACATCTCCACATCCACGGTCCGGGCGGGGGCCGCCTCGGCCTCGGCGACGCCGACGGTCTCGTCGGTGCGGTCCGGCCGCAGTACGACGGCGGTGTCGATCTCGAGCCCGGCCAGCCGCAGCATCTCGCCGGTGGCCTGGATCTTGGCGGTGGTCGACCGGCCCGCGGTCACCACGACCGCAGCGTGCGAGGCCCACGTGCCCAGGTGGTCCGCGCCCAGCTCCGGCGTCAGCGTGGCCAGCGTCAGCACCACGTCGGCGACCTCCCAGGCCGCGTCGAGCGCGATGTCACCGCTGCTCTCCGGCCGGCTGGTCTCGCTCAGCCGCAGGTAGCAACCCTGCGCCGGACCGCCGTCCGGATCGGGCAGGTAGACGTCGATCCGCCGCTGCGGCTCGCTGAACCGCGACTCGCGCGTACCCGGCGCCTTGACGCCGAGCATCATCGCCAGCAGCCGAGTCTCGCTGAGGTCGGCCACCAGGACGTGCTTGCCTTCCTCGGCCAGCGAGACCGCCAGCGCGGCCACGACCAGCGCGGAAGTGCGGACGTCGTCGACGCTCACCACGACGGTGGCCGGCGTGGGCCGTTCACCCCAGAAGATGCGCTGGCCGAAGTGCTGAACCATCAGCCGGACTTCCGGGTTCCGCCGCTGGGACGAACGCAGGTAGCGCGGGAACGGCAGCAACTGCAGGCGGGACGGCCGGGGACTGCTCAGCCGGACCCGCGCGCCGAGGGCGCCGGCGATGTCCTGCCGCTTCCACAGCCGATCGGAGATCAGCGCCCGGACGATCACGAAGGCGATGCCGATGAACAGGCCGGCGAGCAGGCCGGTGCCGGCGTTGATCGCCAGCGTCCGCTTGGCCGACACGGGCACCGGCGCGGCCACGTCGAGGATCCGGCTGCTGTTCATCCGGGAGGCCTGGACCTCCTGGTCCAGCATCTGCTGGCGGACGTACTGCAGCCGGTCCCGGGCAACCCCGAGCCGGATCATCTGCGTGCTGTTCGGTCGGTCCGGTTCGTCCGGGTTGTCGCCGGCCGCCCGGACGGCCGCCTCGGCCACCGAGACCGCCGAGGTCGCAGCGGTCAGGTCGCGGCCCAATGGCACGTCCTGCAGCGCGATCTGCTCCTTGCGGAAGATCAGGAACACCTGGGCGATGACGGTCGCCTGCCTGGTGGCCTCGTCGGTCGTCTTGGCCTGGACGGCGACCTCGAGCACCCGGTCGGTCTTCGGGGTCGCGGTGTACCGCTTCAGCAGGTCGTCCGGCGTCTCCGGCAGCTTGAGCAGGTCGATCACCCGCTGCGCGACTGTGTGCGTGGTCGCCAGGCTGACGTCCGTCGCCATCGCCTTGGCCGGGTCCTCGCCGTCCTTGTGCGTCAGCACCAGGCGGGTCGAGGACACGTGCGGCTGCGGCAGGACGAACGTCGACGCCAGGCCGCCCAGCAGGCCGACGGCGGCCAGGATCAGCCAGATCCGCAGGTGCCGGCGCAGGGCGTCGCGCAGGAAGCGGAAGGTGACCAGGCTGTCCGGCGGGTAGGCGTTGGTCGGCTCGGTCGCGAACAGGCCGTCGTCGTCGGTCCAGCCGGGATCGGTGGCGACGGGCTGGTTGTAGGGCTGGTTGCTCACTTGGTCCTCCTCGCGGTGGTGCCGGTGAGGAGAGTGGGCAGTCGCGAGCCGGAGCGGCGGACGGACTGCGAGACGCGGCCGATGGTGCGGTCGGACGGGTCGGGATCGGTGACGACCAGGCCGTCGATGATGCGGTCGTCGGCCGCGGCCGCGACCGCCAGTCGGGCGAGCTCCTCGGCCGTGACCGTGCCCGCCGACAGCGCGACGATCGTGCGCGTCGTCCGGGTGGTGCCGGCCAGGTGCGGGGCGTCCTTGTCGACCACAACCAGGTGGATGTCCAGGGCAACCTCCCCGGCCGGCTCCTGGTGCGTGTCGACCACGATCGAAGTGGTGATGCCGATCGAGGTCGCCAGCGCGGCCAGTTGCGGGCCGAGCGGGAGCGCCTTGTCGTCGCCGGCGAACGAGATGACCGTCAGCGACTGCTGGGTGCCGCCCTTCAGATCCAGGTTCAGGTGGTGCAGCGTCTTGCGCAGGCTCCACGCCTCGACCGAGGTCGGCGAGTAGTGCTCCAGCAGATAGGTCCAGTCGGACACGTCAGTCGCCCGGTACGACGAGACGGACGCCAGCACCGGCAGTCCGACCGCGTCGGCGATCTCGTCGCGCAACCGCAGCCGGCGGTCACCGCGCACCTTGGCCAGTACTCCGATCGAGCCTGCGACGGCGCCGATCAGCGCGCCGAGCAGTCCCCAGATCCCCAGATGGACCGCGAGGTTGCCACCTCTCGCGGTTGTCGCCTGCTCCAGCACCCGAGCCCCCGTTTTCTTTCCCAGGTCGCCGGGCAGCACCTGGTCGGTGGTGATGAAGACCAGGTAGACCTCGGAGACCGCGTTCGCCAGCCGCATCGACTGCGCGGCCGTCTCGCCCTTGGCGTCGATCTTGATGACGTCGTCGGTCAACGCCGTCACCTTCACCCGTTCCCGCACCACCTTGGTGGACAGCGCCGGGCTCAGGTTCTGGCCGGCGCTCTTCAGCACCGGCTCGCTCCCGGCGATGAACACCTGGGTCTCGATGCTCTGCGTGCCCTCGGCCTTCTGCGGGTCCGCAGCGGGCGGTGGCGGCAGCACGACGAGCGAGGTGGCCGTGTGCAACGGCGGCACCAGCAGGCCGTAGCCCAGCCCGCCGAGCAGGCCGACCGCTGCCACGGCGGCGACGATGAGTCGGTGCCGCCGGATGGCACGCCAGGACTTCTTGACGTCGAGCTGCTGTGAACTCACAGGCCCCGCCCCTCCAGTCGAACGTCACGAACGGTTCGAGTAATAGAGGGACCGAAACCGGGGGTGATACAGCAAGACTCCGGTCAGGACCGGAACTGGAAGCTGCTGACCGCGGGGGAGTCCGGTCCGAGTACGCCGGAGCCGACCAGGGTGGTGATCGGCACCTTGCGGCCGAAGCGCGGTGAGTACCAGCCGAGCAACGGATCGTCGCCACCGCAGTGGGCGGTCCAGCTCAACCCGGCCGGCAACTCGGCGACCGCGGATCCGTTCGGCCACTTCAGCCGCCCGGTCGCGCCGTCGAGGTCGACCGTCACCTCCGGCCCGAGATGCCAGGCGATCCGTACGTCGGCCGAGCCGTCCAGCTGATCCTCGACCCGCAGCACGCCCGCATCCAGTACGGCGGTCCGCCGATGCGTGATCGGGGTGTCGCCGGACCGGTAGCCGTCGTGCTCGGCATCCCAGGTCACCACGTCGCCGTCGGCGGCGTACCGCCGTACCCGGCCTGTTGCGCCGCGCAGCCAGAGGAACGGGCCGCCCCAGACGGACTGCTCGGCGCCGGCGACCTCGACGGTGTTGTGGGCGATCGTGGAGCGGAAGTAGTTCCGCCACTCCTCCTCGCCGTGGTAGCAGTAGGTCCCCGGGTCGGCCAGGATGTCGACGCCGCCCACCCGGACCTCGAGCGAGAGCGCGTCGCAGTGCGCGTGCGCGGCGATGGACAGGAATCCGTGCGGCCCCGCGTCACCGCGGCACCAGATCTCGGGACCCTCGTCTCGACTGCGCAGGATCGTGATCCCGGCGTCGGCGAAGTGGTCCGGGCGCTGAGCCGGCCGATGCGGCTGCGCGCCGTTGACCAGACTCCCAGCCAGTACGGCGGCCGCCGTCTGCGGACTGTCCGGCCACCACTCGGCGCGCCCGACGACCGCGGCACCGAGAGAGAGGAACGCCGACCAGCTGTGGACGTTGGGCGGATCGAGGACGAGCACCATGCCCTCGTCGTCGTCGCCCTGACGCGGCGGGCGCAGCGTGTTGTCGACGATCGCCGCGGCCACGTCGACGGTCCGGGTCAGCAGCGCCCAGGTCTGCCCGCTCAGCGGATGACCGGCCTTGTCCGCCTCCACAGCGGCGTACAGGCCGAGCTCGGAGACGAAGCGGTGGTAGTCGGTCGCGAGCTCGCGGTTGACGCCGGACGGGAACGTGTTGGCGTCCAGCTCGCGCTCCAGCAGTTCGGCCGCGTTCGTGCGCCACTTGTCGCTGGGGGTGAACCAGGGGAAGGCACAGGCGCCGACCAGCTGGCCGGCGGCCTCGGCGATCACGTGGTTGTTCGCCGACGAGCCGCGGCTCTCGAAGGCGGCGAGGTAGCGCTGGTGCCAGTACAGCTGCCGCAACGCCAGCTCGTTGTGCTCGAACAGGTCGGTGACGTCGGGCCAGTCGTCGAGCAGCCGCCGGATCCAGGCCCAGCTGATCAGCCGGATCCCGATCTCGATCCCGCTGGCCCAGTGCACCCCGGACAGGAACGGGTTCGACCGCCACCAGTCGTTCAGGTGGTCGGCGACGCGGTCGGCGTACGTGTCGTCGTGGGTCAGGTACCAGGCCGCGGCGAGCTGGGTCAGGTGGTGGTGCCGGGACAACTCCCAGACCTGCTTGATGTTCCCGACCAGGTCCTCGTTGCGGTGGTTGAGCTTGAACGTGTACTCCGCCGGGTCCGACCGGCGGCCGGTGGTCGGGTCGCGGAACCAGTCCGGCGCCTTCAGGTCGGTCCGGTCGACGCCGAGCACCTCGAGCTTGCCGGCCAGGATCGCGTCGGCGGTCTCGATGATCGCCGTACGCGCCTCGTCGGGTACGCCGTCGGCGGCGTGTGGCGGCAGCACCGCCGGGAACGTCAGCTCCCGGCACAGTGGCAGTTGGATGTCGGCGTCCTGCCCGGGCCGGACCTGCTGGTAAGCCCAGGCAGTACGCCGTACGTGGTCACGCGTTCGCCAGGCCAGCTCGGTGGGGGACATCCGGCGCAGGCGGCGGACGTACCAACCCAAGGGCTGGCGGCTCATATGGTTCCCTGACCGGGGCGGTGGGATGGGGGCAGAATTTGCTCAGCTTTGCCGCTGGCGAGGCTGCGGTCGACGGCGATGGTCGCGCGGGTGGTGGCGACCAGCGAGTCGAACGGGATCGGCATCGGTCCACCGGACTTCACCGCCTGGACGAAGCGTTCCAGCTCGACTCGCTGGCCCTTGTCGGTGCCGCGAGCCTTGCGGGTCGACGGCTTCCGGCCCGCCCACACCGACGCGCTCTGGAAGTTGTCCAGTCGGCCGTTGCGGCCGCCACCGGTGATGTCCAGCGTCTCCTTCGGGAACCGCGAGTTGCCGCCGCCGACATAGCTGATCGTGGCGGCCGACCCGTTCGCGAACCGCAGGCTGACGATGACGTCGCCGGCGTCCGGTCCGGGTACGGCGTACACCTCGGTGGGCGGGCTGTCGAGCCACCAGCTCACCGTGTCGATGAAGTGGCCGCCCTCGCCGCCGAACCGGCTGCCTTCCTTGTCCTGGTCCAGGTACCAGCTGGACGGGTCCAGCCGGCCGGCGTTCACCAGGTAGCGCAGGGAGGAGCCGCCGCCGGGGGTGCCGAAGCGCTCCCGCAGGTCGGTCAGCAGCGGCGCGAACCGGCGGTTGAACCCGACCATCAGGCGGTCGTTGCCGGTCTGCTCGACGGTCGCGACGATCCGGTCCAGGTCCTCGTCGTTCAACGCGAGCGGCTTCTCGACGAACACGGCCTTGCCGGTCTCGAGTGCCTTGCACGCGAGGTCCGTGTGCGTGCTGTGCCGGGTCACCACGAAGATCGCGTCCAGCGACTCGTCGTCCAGCACTGCTTGGGCATCCGTCGAGATCTGCTCGAACCCGAACCGGCGCTGGGCGTTCGCGGCCGACAACGACTTGTTGGTCGCGACGTGCGCGAGCGCAACATCCTCGTTCTTGTGCAGGTGCGGAAGAAGCATGGAAGACGCGTAATTGCCGGCACCCACAAACCCCAACCGGGCTGCGCCGGCGTGAGCCGGCTTGCCGGCCGGCTCCCGCCGGCGCGTTGTGGTCGAGGCGGCGACACCCTGGCCGGTGGTCGAGGCGCCGGGGCCGCGGGTGGCGGCGGGCTCGCCCTCGCCTTGCGGCTCGGGCTTCGGGTATTCGAACAAGAAGCCGACGCCCTGGAAGGCGCCGGAGGAGAGCTGTTGGTAGACCTCGGTGGCGTCGGCGATGGGGAAGACCCTGGCTACCAGGGAGCCTACGTCGATCTGTTCGCGGGCGATCAGGTCGATGAAGCACTCGAGGTTGCGGCGTTCGGTCCACCGGACGTAGCCGGCGGGGTAGTCGATGCCTTCGAGCTCGTAGCGGTCGTCGTACCGGCCGGGGCCGTAGGAGCGGGAGAAGCGGACGTCGAGCTCTTTGTCGTAGTAGGCGTTCCACGGCAGGTCGAGCTTGGTCTTGCCGATGTCGACCACCCGGGCGCGGTCGCGGGCCAGCCGGGCCGCAGTCTCGACCGGGCCGTTGGTGTGACCGCCGGCGGCGAGCAGGATGTGGTCCGCCCCGAGCCCGTTCGACGCCTCCAGCAACGACCGCTCGAGTACGGCGATCCCCGCCTCGTCCGCCGACGAGCAGTGCAGCGCGCCGGCCTTCTCCGCCATCCGGCACCGGTCCTCGACGGTGTCGATGCCGAACACGCGGACGCCTGCCGCGACCAGCAGCCGCACCACGAGCTGTCCGACCAGGCCGAGCCCGATCACGACCGCGGTGTCGCCGAGCTGCACCTCAGACTGCCGGACGCCGTGCATCGCGATCGCGCCGACGGTCGAGAACGCGGCCTGCTCCGGCGGCACCCCGTCCGGCACCGGAACGCACAGGTTGACCGGTACCCAGTTGTACTCGGCGTGCAGCGCGAACTCGTTGCCCGCGGCAGCGACCAGCTGGCCGACGCTGAATTCCTCGGCCCCGGCGCCCACCTCGACCACGACACCGCACAGTGAGTAGCCCAGCGGCGTGTAGGAGTCGAGCTTGTTCATCACCTTCTTGTAGGTGTTGAGCGCACCCTGCTGAGCGACGGAGTCCAGCACCTTCTTCACCTGGTCCGGCCGGGCCCGCGCCTTGCCGAGCATCGACAGCTTGGCCTCGCCGACCTTCATCAGCTCGGTGCCGGTAGAGATCAGCGAGTACAGCGAGCGGACCAGCACGCCGCCGGGCGCACAGGTGGGCGGCGGCACGTCGAGCACCGCCAGCTCGCCGGACTTGTAGTTCTGTGCAACCTGTTTCATCGGATGGGTCGCGGGGGCTCCCGTCACTCAAGACGGGAGGAACCGCGACGCCCTCCCCTCGAAGATCGGGGACTGTCGGTCCCTGCTGATTGGGTGGTTGGCATGTCTCGGTTCCGGATGTACCCGACGCCCGCGCAGCAGGCTGCATTGCTGGAGCAGTGCCGGCATGCCCGGTACATGTGGAACCTGGCGCTCGAGCAATGGTCGATGTGGACTCGCGACAAAGGCCCGGTGCCGGGTTTTGCCGAGCAGTGTCGGCAGCTGACCGAAGGGCGAGCTGAATTCGCGTGGCTGCGCGCCGGGTCGCAGATCGTGCAACAGCAGGCGCTGCGGGACTTCGACCAGGCCGCCAAGAGCTTCTACGCCGGAACGCACCGAAGACCGACCTGGCGCAAAGCCGGGCGGCACGAAGGGTTCCGCATCGTCGGCCCCAGGGCTTCCCGGGTCGTCAAGCTGAACCGCAAGTGGGCACGGGTGTTGGTGCCCAAGGTCGGCTGGGTACGGTTCCGGCTCTCGCGCGCCGTTCCCGCCGCCAAGTCCTACCGCGTCACCCGCGACCCGGCGGGACGCTGGCATCTCGCCTTCGCCGCGATCCCACCGCCGATCCCCGCACCGGGCACGGGCGAAGAGGTCGGCGTCGACCGCGGCATCACAGTCTCGGCCGCCCTCTCCACCGGCGAACGCCTGACCTGCCCTGGCCTGTCGAAACGTGAAGCCGAACGGCTGAAGCGTCTGCAACGTCGGCTGTCGCGGTGCTGTCGCGGCTCCAACCGGCGTCACCGAGTGAAGGCTGCGATCGCCAAGCTGTACGCCCGTGCCGGCGACCGGCGGAAGGACTGGGTGGAGAAGACCAGCACCGACCTCGCGACGAGGTTCGATGTCATCCGGGTGGAGGACTTGCGCATCGCTCAGCTGACCAGGCGGCCCAAGCCCAAGCCCGACCCCGACCGACGAGGTGGGTACCTGCCGAATCGTCGCCGGGCCAAGGCCGGGCTCAATCGGGGCGTCCTGGCCAACGGCTGGGGCAGCCTGGTGGCCCGGCTGGAGGACAAGGCGCCGGGCCGGGTCGAGAAAGTAGACCCTGCGTACACGTCGCAGACCTGCAGCGTCTGCGGGCACCGTGCGTCGGAGAACCGCGAGAACAAAGCGGTCTTCCGATGCACGGCCTGCGGACATCGGGCGAATGCCGACGTGAACGCCGCTGTCAACATCGCGGCCGGACGGGCCGTCAGCGCACGCCGAGAGACGCCCGTACGGGTCTCGCCGAAGCGTGAACCTCAACACGCTACCTCCGCGTAGTTTGTGAAATCCCCGACCTTCAGGATGGGGAGGACGTCAAGCCCAGGGAGCGCATGTTTCGCATCCAGGTCTCGAGCGTCAGCAGCTGCCAGATCTGCTTGGAGTAGTCCTGCCGCCCGGCCCGCTCGTCGTCGACCAGGCGCTGTACGGCGGCCTGCTGCAGGAAACCGCTGCCGACCAGCTCACCGCGCAGCAGCACGTCGTCCACCAGTTCGCGCAGGTCGTTGCGGACCCAGGCCCGCAGCGGCGCGCTGAACGACGCCTTCGGCCGGTAGATGATCTCCTTCGGCAGCCAGGCCTCGGCGGCCTTCTTCAGCGCGAGCTTGCCCTGGCGCCGGTGGATCTTCTCGCGGCCCGGGATGGAGAACGCGGCCCGCGCGACGATCGGGTCCACGAACGGCGTCCGGACCTCGGTCGACGCGGCCATGCTGGACCGGTCGGTGTAGGCCAGGTTCAGGCCGGGCAGGAACATCCGCGCGTCGGCCAGGCACATCCGGTTGACGTGGTCGTCGAGCGTGGTGTCGTGGTAGATGTCGCTGTGCTCGGAGATCAGCTTCCCGACGTACGGCTCCAGGTCCGGGCTGAGCAGGCAGGCCAGCTCGTCGGCGTCGTACATCGTGTAGCTGCGCCGGAACGCGGCCTCCTCGGGCAGGTCGGCGAAGGTCAGGAACCGCTTCGCCCACCGCGCGTACCGCAGGCCGCGCCCGTTCGCGGTGACCGGCAGCCGCCGGACGGCGGGACCGACGAGACCGTTGCGCAGCACGCCCGGGAGTCGCTGGTACTGCGCTCCCATCACGCAGGCGAGGTGTTTGCGGTAGCCGCCGAACAGCTCGTCGGCGCCCATGCCGGACAGCAGCACCTTGACCCCGGCGTCGCGGGCGGCGTCGCACATCAACAGCGTGTTGATCGCGGCCGGGTCGCCGATCGGCTCGTCGAGCACGTCGACGATCCGGGGGAGCAGGTTCACCACGTCGGGCGCGATCTCGATCTCGTGCAGGTCGATGCCGAACTGCTGGGCCACCTTGCGGGCGTAGATCGCGTCGTCGGGCATCGCCTCGAGCCGCTGGTCCTGAGCCCGGAAGGTGATCGTGTACGAGTCGATGCCGGGGTCGAGCCGCTTGGCCAGCACCGTGACCAGGCTGGAGTCGAGCCCGCCGCTGAGGAACGTCGACACCCCGACGTCGGCGACCAGGTGCGCGGCGACCGATTCCTCGATGACCGTGCGCAGGTCGGCGCGCGGACCGGCGGCCGCCTCGGTGGCGACGTCGGTCACCCGCCAGTACGTCTCGTGCCGGCTGCTCCCGTCCGGCCGGAACTCCGACCACGAACCCGGCGGCAGCTTCTCCACGCCGTCGATCGCGCAGCGCTGCTCGGGCAGCCAGTAGTACAGCATCGAGGAGATCAGCGCGCCGGGATCGGTGCGCAGCTCCGGCCCGATCGCGGCGACCAGGGCCTTCAGCTCGGACGCGAAGATGACGCCGCCGTGCCGGCGCAGGAAGTACAGCGGCTTGATGCCGAGCGGGTCGCGGGCCAGGAACAGGCTGCCGCTGTCCTCGTCGAGCATCGCGAACGCGAACATGCCGCGAAACCGCGACAGCGCCGCCGGACCCCAGCGGCGCCAGGCCTCCAGCACCACCTCGGTGTCGGAGTGCGTCCGGAATGTCACCCCGGCCCGGACCAGCTCGGCGCGCAGCTCCTTGTAGTTGTAGAGCTCGCCGTTGTAGCTGATCGTCAGGCCGCGCTTGGTGAACGGCTGGTCGGCCCCCGAGGACAGGTCGATGATCGACAGCCGGCGGTGCGCGAGGTACGCCCGGATGTCACCGTCCTCGAACCGGTACACGCCGTCGGCGTCCGGACCGCGGTGCGCGATCCGGTCGTTCATGGTCTGCGCGAGGGCGAGACCGTCGTGCTGCTGGTAGCAGCCGGCGATGCCGCACATCAGGACCCCGCAGCCTTCGGGAACTCGCCGACGGCACTCGGGTGGCCGGTGAGCCGGTCGTACACCTCGAGGTAGGCCTTCTGCTGGTGCTTCCAGGCGAGCACTTGCTCGACCCGCTCGCGACCGAACCGGGCCATCCGGCGGCGCCGTACCTCGTCGTCGAGCAGGTCGACGATCGCCTGGCCGTACTTCGTCACGTCGTTCGGCTCGACGTACACCGCGGCGTCGGCGGCCGAGACCTTGGTCTCGATCAGGTCGAAGGCGACGACCGGCAGCTCGAACGCCATGTACTCCATCGTCTTGTTCATCGTGGAGACGTCGTTGAGCGGGTTCTTCGGGTCCGGCGACAGGCCGAGGTCGGCGGTCGACATCACCGTGCGGACCGTCTCGTCCGGCACCCGGCCGGTGAACTCGACGTGGTCCTGCAGGCCCAGCTGGTCGCGCAGCGCGACCACGTCGTCGAACGCGTCGCCGCCGCCCATCAGCGTGAACGCGATGTCGGTGCGGCCGAGCTTGTTGACCACCACGTCGGCGGCCTGGACGACGATGTCGACGCCGTCCTGCGGGCCCATCACGCCGATGTAGGTGACCAGGTACCGGTGCCCGCGGCGCACCGACTCGTCCGGTGCGCCGCGGCGCAACCGCTCCGGATCGGGGCCGGTCCGCACGACGGTCACGTCGTGGTTGGCCTTGCCGCTCCGGGTGATCGCGATGTGCCGGTAGGAGTCGTTGGTCGACGTGACGTGGTCCGCCGTCCGGTGCGTGCGCCGCTCCAGCCAGCGCAGTCCCTTGTACGCCGGGCTCGTCGTACCGCCGAACCGGGACTGGAACAGCTCCGGGCACAGGTCGTGGTGGTCGAAGACGAACTTGGTCCGGTCCAGGCGGCGCAGCAGGATCGCGATCGGCCAGAAGATGTCCGGCGGGTTGCACGCCTGCAGCACCTGGAACTTGCCGGCCTTGCGGGCCCGCAGCACCAGCAGCAGCGTCATCAGGAACGAGTAGGCGTACTCCGCCACGAAGCTGAGCTTGCTGCCACCGGGCGCGTACGCCTTGTACTTGTGCACGGTGACGCCCTCGAGGACCTGGTACGACGGGTCACCCGGGCCCTTGGGGCAGACCACGGTCACGTCGTACCCGGACGCCGTCAGGGCCTTGCACTCCAGCCAGACCCGGCGGTCGAACGGCACCCACAGGTTCTGGATGATGATCAGGACGCGCGGACCGCTCACCAGCCCACTCCTTCGTATCCGGACAGCGCCTCGACCTCGGCGCCCAGCCGGCCGCTCAGGTCGATGGTCCGGGCCGGGGGCGTGGTCAGCAGCGCGCTGATCGCCGCGTGGTCGGTGGCCGAGACCAGCGCCACGTCGGCGTCGCGCAGCGCCTCGACTGGGTCGGCGGTGAGCACCCGCTGCAGGTGCGGCAGCTTCGACCTCACGTGCCGCAGGTTGGCGCCGACCAGCCGGCTCGGGTTCACGATCGCGTCGTAGATCCGCAGGTTGTAGCCCTTGCCGATCAGCCGTTCGGCCAGCTCGACGCTCGGGCTCTCGCGCAGGTCGTCGGTCGCGGTCTTGAAGCTCAGGCCGAGCAGCGCGACCTCCCGGCCCGGTCCGGCCACCACCCGGTCCACGACGTCGCGGACGGTCAGCTCGTTGGTCGCGAGCGTGCCGGCCAGCAGCGGCAGGTCGGTGTCGTTGACCCGGGCCAGGTGCAGCACCGAGCGCAGGTCCTTCGGCAGGCACGAGCCGCCGAACGCGAACCCGGGGCGCAGGTAGTACGGCGAGATGTTGAGGCTGGTGTCCTGCACGAAGAGCCGCATGACCTCCCGCGAGTCCACGCCGTAGTACCGAAAGATCCGGCCCATCTCGTTCGCGAACGAGACCTTGGTGGCGTGGAACGCGTTGCAGGCGTACTTGAGCGCCTCGGCGGTCCGGACGTCGACCACCTGCACCTCGGCGGGGAGGAAGCCGAAGAGGTCGGTCAGAGCGGTACCGACCCGAGGGTTCCGGGTGCCGACCACGACGAACGGCGGGTCGTAGAAGTCCGCCAGCCCGGACCCCTCCCGCAGGAACTCCGGGCACATCGCCGTACCGAAGGTGAAGTCGTCGGAGCCGGGCACCTCGGCCAGCACCTGCTCGACGACCTCGTCGACGGTGCCCGGCGGAACGGTGCTGCGGACAACGATGCTGTGGAAGCCCGACGCCGGCGGCGCGACCACGCCGGCCGCCTCCGCGATGTCGCGGACCGCGCGCCGGATGTAGGTGAGGTCGGTGCTGCCGGCCGGTGTCGACGGCGTCCCCACGCAGATCAGGGAGACGTCCGCTCCGTCCAGCGCCAGTCGCGGGTCGGTGGTCGCGTGCAGTCTGCCCGCGGTGACGCCCGCCGCGACGAGCTCGTCCAGGCCGGGTTCGACCACCGGGCTGTGTCCCTCGGTGATCGGTCCGACCTTGGCAGTGTCGACGTCGACCCCCCAGACGTCGTGGCCGGCAGCAGCCAGGCAGGCCGCCGTCACCGACCCCACGTAGCCCAAGCCGAATACGGCAACCTTCATAACGCCCCCCAATTGAGCGTGTCCCTGCGATTGAACTTGGCCCCTTGCTGGTCTCAGCCCTCTATGGAGCAGTCACCCTCCGGCGCTGATACACCGGACTTGCCGGAATCGAATCCGCGGGCGGTGTATCACCGCGCCCGCTCGGTGATCTGTTACAGCGACGACAGAGCCGAGCGGAGGAGCGGGCGGATGAGAGTTCTGGTCACCGGGGATCGCGGGTACATCGGTGCGGTGATGGTGCCGTTCCTGCGGGACGCCGGGCACCAGGTCGACGGGCTGGACACCGGGCTGTACGAGGGCTGCGACCTGCTCGGCGGGCCGGACCCGATCGGCTCCCGGAAGCCGCGCGACATGCGGGACGTCACCTCCGCCGAGCTCCAGGGGTACGACGCCGTCGTCTGCCTGGCCGCGTTGTCCAACGACCCGCTCGGCCACCTGAACCGGGACGCGACCTACTCGGTCAACCTGGACGGCACCCTGAACGTCGCCCGCGCGGCCAAGGAAGCCGGCATCGAGCGGTTCCTGTTCGCCTCCTCCTGCAGCCTGTACGGCGCGGCCGGCTCCGAGGCGGTCGCCGAGGACGCCGAGATGTTCCCGGTGACGCCGTACGGCGAGACCAAGGCGCTGGCCGAGGCGGAGCTGTCCAAGCTCGCCGACGACCACTTCAGCCCGACGTACCTGCGCAACGCGACCGCGTACGGCGCCTCCACCCGGCTGCGGCTGGACATCGTGGTGAACAACCTGACCGCGATCGCGATGACGAGTGGCCAGGTCCGGCTGGAGAGCGACGGCACGCCGTGGCGGCCGCTGGTGCACATCGAGGACATCAGCCGGGCGTTCCTGAAGGTGCTCGAGTCGCCACGCGAGGTGATCCACGACCAGGCGTTCAACGTCGGCCGGTCCGAGGACGTGGTCCAGGTCCGCGACATCGCCGAGATGGTCCGCGACGCCGTACCGGGCTCGACGCTGTCGATCGCCGAGGGGGCGGGTCCGGACCTGCGCAACTACAAGGTCGACTTCGCCAAGCTCAACGACACCTTCCCGGACCTGCAGCTGCAGTGGACGGTGCGCAAGGGCGTCGACGAGCTCGCCGCCGCGTACCAGCGGCACGGCCTGACCCAGGCGGACTTCGACTCCGCCCAGTTCGTCCGGCTGCGCCGGATCCAGCAGCTGCTGTCCGCGGGGCTGGTCGACGACCAGCTGCGCCGGCAGACCGATGACCAGTTCCCGGGACCGGGGGCACCAGTGTTCACCAAGAATGACGCAGCCGAGGAGAAGCACTGATGGGGGAACCAGTCGCCTGCCGCCTGTGCGGCGAGCCCTTGACCCGTACTTTTGTCGACCTGGGGATGTCACCGCCGTGCGAGAGCTACCTGCGGGCCGACCAGCTCGACAGCGGTGAGACCTTCTACCCGCTGCACGTCCGGATCTGTGACAACTGCCTGCTCGTCCAGCTGCCGGCGTACGTCGCGGCCGACGACGTGTTCAGCGACTACCTGTACTTCTCGTCGTACTCGACCAGCTGGGTCGAGCACGCCCGCCGGTTCGTCGTGGACATGCAGGAGCGGCTCGACCTCGGCGCCGAGAGCCTGATCGTGGAGGCGGCCAGCAACGACGGCTACCTGCTGCAGCACGCGGTGGCGCTCGGCATCCCGGTGCTCGGCATCGAGCCGGCCGCGAACATCGCCGAGATCGCCAACGAGAAGGGCATCCGGACCGAGAGCTACTTCCTCGGCGAGGAGACCGGCCGGGACGCGGCCGCCCGGCACGGCCAGGCGGACCTCGTCGTCGGCAACAACGTGTTCGCGCACGTGCCGGACATCGTCGACTTCGCCAAGGGCCTGCGGGCGCTGGTCAAGGACGACGGCCTGGTGTCGCTGGAGTTCCCGCACCTGCTCCGGCTGATCGAAGGCCGCCAGTACGACACGATCTACCACGAGCACTACCAGTACCTGACCCTGAAGACCGCCGCGGCCGCGCTGGAGAAGGCGGGGCTGAAGGTGGCCGACGTCCAGGAGCTCGTCAGCCACGGCGGTTCGCTGCGGCTGATGTCCCAGCCGGTGGAGACGGCGGGGGAGCCGTCGGAGCTGGTGCTGAAGGTCCTGAAGGACGAGGAGGACGCCGGGCTGCACACGGTCGAGGGCCACGCCGGGTTCGCCAAGGACGTCTTCGCGATCAAGGCCGACCTGGTCAGCTTCCTGGTCAGCGCGGCCCGGGCCGGCAAGTCGGTCGCCGGGTACGGCGCTCCAGGCAAGGGCAACACGCTGCTGAACCACTGCGGCATCCGCGAGGACCTGCTGCCGTTCACGGTCGACCGCAGCCCGCACAAGCACGGCATGTTCCTGCCCGGCACGCACATCCCGATCCACGCGCCGGAGCGGCTGGCCGAGGCGCGCCCGGACTACATCGTGATCCTGCCGTGGAACCTGCGCGAGGAGATCGTCCACCAGTTGGCCTACGCACGGGAGTGGGGCGCGAAGTTCGTCGTACCGATCCCGCGCCTCGAAGTGATCTGAACACGACCCCGGGGAGGGAAACAGCAATGAAGGTCGTGATCTTCTGTGGGGGGTTCGGGCTGCGGATGCGCAGCGGGGTGGACTCCGCACCGAAACCGATGATGACGATCGGCGACCGGCCGGTCCTGTGGCACGTGATGCGCTACTACGCGCACTTCGGGCACACCGAGTTCATCCTCTGCCTGGGCTTCGGCGGCTCGGCGGTCAAGGAGTACTTCCTGCGGTACGACGAGACCGTGTCGAACGACTTCGTGATGACCAAGGGCGGGCAGCGCATCGAGCTGCTCGACTCCGACATCAGCGAGTGGAAGATCACCTTCGTCGACACCGGGATCGACACCTCGATCGGGGAGCGGCTGCGCCGGGTCCGCCCGTACCTGGAGGACGACGACGCGTTCCTGGCCAACTACGGCGACGTGCTGACCGACGCGCCGATGGACAAGATCGTCGACCACGTGATGACCAGCGACATCACCGCCAGCCTGCTCGCGGTCCCGCCGCAGGCCTCCTTCCACGTGGTCGAGTTCGGCACCGACGCCCGGATCACCGGGCTGCGCTCGGCCGCCGACCTGAACATGTGGATCAACGGCGGCTACTTCGTGATCAAGAAGGAGATCTTCGACGTCCTGCACGAGGACGAGGACCTGGTCGGGGACGCGTTCCCGCGGCTGGCCGCGATGAGCAAGCTGGAGGCGATCCCGCACCACGGGTTCTGGGCGCCGATGGACACGCTCAAGGAGCGCAGCCAGCTCGAGGAGCTGTACCGCACCGGCAAGAAGCCGTGGGCGTTGTGGAGCCACGAGACCCGCGAGCAGCGGGCCCAGGTGCTGCAGAAGCCGGAGTTCCTGTCCGACGACTCGCCCATGGTGGTGGCGATCTGATGCTGCCGTTCCAGCTCGGCCTGATCGAGCGCCCGGTCCACCTGGTGGCCCTGGGCGCGCATCCGGACGACATCGAGATCGGCTGCGGCGGCACGCTGCTCAAGCTGGCCGAGTCGGTGCCGGAGCTGACCGCCGAGTTCGTGATCGCGACCGGCAGCCCGCTCCGGCTCGACGAGGCCCGGCGGGCCGCGGAGTTGTTCCTGCCCGAGTGCGAGGTGACCGTCACCTCGGCCGAGCTGCCGGACGGCCGGCTGCCGGCGTTCTGGAACGAGACCAAGGAGTTGCTCGAGGCAACGGCCCGGGGGAGCAGGAGCCCCGACCTGGTGCTGGCGCCGAGCCGCACCGACGCGCACCAGGACCACCGCCTGATCGCGGAGCTCGCGCCGACGGTGTGGCGCAGCCACCTGGTGCTGCACTACGAGATCCCCAAGTGGGACGGCGACATCGGCCGGCCGTGGCTGTACGTCGACCTGACCGAGGAGCAGCTGCGGGAGAAGATCACCCGGCTGCACAAGGCCTACCCGTCCCAGGTCCCGCACGACTGGTTCGACGAAGAGGTCTTCGCCGGGCTGGCGAGGCTGCGCGGCATGGAGTGCCGGGCGCCGTACGCGGAGGCGTTCACCACGGCCAAGGCGACATTGACATGGTGATCGAGGGGGATGGGCGAGTGAGCTTCAAGTGTCGTGGCTGCGCGGGCGAGGACGTCGTACCCGTGGTGGACCTGGGTGCGCAGCCGTGTGCCGACTACTTCCCGCCGGCGGAGACGCCCGGTCCGGATCCGCGCTGGCCGCTCGAGCTGTGGCTGTGCCGGGACTGCACCCTGGTCCAGCTCGGCCCGGTCGAGCCGCAGCTGCCGGAGGAGCCGCTGGCGGTCGAGTCCGCGACCAGCATCGCGCACGCGGAGAAGTCGGTGAAGGAGATCCTGGCCGACTACCCGGAGCTGATCGGCGGCGTCGTGTTCGAGTTCGCCAGCCACCACGGCGGTTCCTGGCTGCAGCACTTGTACGCCGCCGGGTGCCGACTGGCCGGTGACGGCAAGCGGGCCAACCTGGTGGTCGACGTCCACGGGATCGTGCACGAGCCCGCGTTCGGTGACCTGCTGAAGCTGCGGGCGGACCGGCTCGCCCCGGGCGGTCTGCTGGTCATGGAGTTCCACCACCTGCTGCCGTTGTTCATCGGCAACCAGTTCGACACCATCCGGCACGGCCACTGGTCGTACATCTCGCTGCGGGCGCTGCAGCGCGTCGCCGCACTGCACGGCCTGACCGTCGAGTCGGTCAAGCAGGTCGAGATGTTCGGCGGCAGCCTGATGGTGATGCTGCGGCACACCGCGGACGCGAAGCCGGACCCGTCGGTCGACGTGGTGCTCGAGGACGAGGAAGCGGCCGGCATCGCCGACGAGGTTCAGCTCGGCAGCTTCCAGGAGGCCGCGTGGCACGCGGCCGGAGTGCTGCACGAGGAGCTCGCCCGCCACCAGGCCGCCGGCCGGACGGTCCTCGGGTACGGCGCCCCCTCGAAGGCGCCGGTGCTCCTGGACCTCAGCAAGGTCACCACCGACCTGCTGCCGTTCACGGTCGACCTGGCCCCCGGCAAGCACGGTCGCCGGATCCCCGGCGGCTGCGGCGTCCCGATCCGGCCGATCGAGGAACTGCGGGCCGCGAAGCCGGACGTCGTCCTGGTGCTCACCTGGGACATCGCCGACGAAGTGATCACTCAGCTCGAGTCCGCCGGCGGCTGGGGCGCCACGTACCTTGTCCCGCTGCCCGAACCGCACGAAGTCGTGGGCTGACCCATGCGAGGGGTGCTGCGCCGCGTTACCTGGGGACTTGCTGACCAGGCTGTCACCAGCCTGGTCAGCTTCGTGGTCGGCATCGTCGTCGCCCGCTCGCTGGGCGCTGCAGAGTTCGGCGCCTTCAGCCTGGCCTGGGTGACGTATGGCCTGGTGGTCAACATCTCCCGTGGACTCGCGACCGATCCGCTGGCGGTGCGGTTCAGCGGCGTGCCGCACGAGGTCTGGAAGAAGGCCGTCGCGCGCTCGTCCGGGATGGCGATCGCGGTCGGTCTGACGACCGGCGCGATCTGTGCCGCGGTTGGCTTGGTGATAGGCGGCCGGCCGGGCGCCGCCTTCATCGCGCTGGGCTGCGTGCTGCCCGGACTGATGCTGCAGGACAGCTGGCGGTTCGCGTTCTTCTCCTCCGGCCAGGGCGGCAAGGCGTTCCTCAGCGACATCACCTGGGCGTTCGCGCTGGTGCCGCTGCTCTACGTGGCCAAGCACGACGGTCCGAGCGTGACCAAGTTCGTCCTGGCCTGGGGTGCGGCCGGGATCTTCGCTGCGCTGGTGAGTGGTCTGCAGGCGGGCGTCGTACCGAGGTTGTTCCAGGCTCTGCACTGGCTGCGGGAGCACAAGGACCTCGGGCTGCGGTACCTGGCCGAGAACACCACGATCAGCGGCGCGTACCAGCTGAAGATGTACGGCCTCGGCGCGTTCGCCGGCGTGGCCGCGGTCGGCACCGTCCGCGGCGCCGAGATGATGCTCGGGCCGTTCTTCATCGTGCTCTCCGGGATCGGTCTGGTGGCGGTTCCGGAGGCGGCGCGGATGCTGCGCCGCTCACTGCGAGCGCTGGGGAAGTTCTGCCTGCTGCTCGGCACCGCCCAGGCACTGGCGGCGCTGACCTGGGGCCTGGCCCTCGTGCTGTTCCTCCCGCACGCGTGGGGGCACGTGGTGCTCGGCGAGGTCTGGGACGCGACCGAGCCATTGTTGGTGCCGGCAACTTTGTCGGTGATGTTCGCCAGCTTCTACACGGGTGCGTCGGCAGGCCTGCGCGCACTCGGGGTGGCTCGGCGGAGTCTGCGGGCCCAGCTGTACGCCTCGGCGGCGTACCTGGTGGGCGGGGTCGGCGGCGGGGCGCTGGGGGGCGCCCTCGGGTCGGCCTGGGGGACGGCGGGCGCGACGTTCGTCGGGGCGATCGTCTGGTGGTGGAGTCTCGGGGTGGGCATCCGCGAACGGCGGCATGAGACAGAACCGGAACCGGCTGGGGCGGCGGACCGGGTACAGATGCCAGAAATGAGGAGCACATGAACGCGGTACCAAGGCTGAGTGTCGGTCTACCGGTCTACAACGGGGAGAAGTATCTGGCCGAGTCCCTGGACGCCCTGCTGGGACAGAGCTACGGCGATTTCGAGCTGGTCATCTCGGACAACGCCTCGACCGACAGCACGGAGGAGATCTGCCGCGAGTACCTGGCCAAGGACTCGCGGATCAGCTACTACCGGCAGCCGGTGAACATCGGCGCGACACCGAACCACAACTGGACCTTCGAGCACAGCGGCGGCGAGCTGTTCAAGTGGGCGTCGTACGACGACCTGTACGGCCGCGACCTGCTGCTGCGCTGCATCGAGGCGCTCGACGCCGACCCGGCGCTGGTGCTGGCGCACGCGCACCAGGCGATCATCGACGGCAACGGCGACATCGTGCTGAAGGTCGACTACCCGCTGGCCACCGACGACCCGCGGGCGCCGGAGCGGTTCAAGAGCCTGCTGTTCGGGGTCGGCGGCGACGACTTCTACGGCGTGATGCGCTCGGACATCCTCCGCCGGACGCCGCTGAACGGCAGCTATCACCACTCCGACCGGACGATCATGGCCGAGCTGTGCCTGTACGGCCGGTTCCACCAGGTGCCCGAGCTGCTGTTCTTCCGCCGGGACCACCCGGACCGGGCCGAGCGGGCCAAGCCGACCATCCGGTCCCGGTCGGCGAACATGGAGCCCCGCCGCGCCAGCCGGCTCAAGCACCCGACCGCCCGGCTGCTGGCCGAGTACGTCGGCGGCTTCGTCGGCGGCATCCGCCGCGCGCCGCTGTCGTCGTCGGACCGGCGCAAGTGCTACGGCCACCTGGCGCACTGGCTGCGGGACCGGGCGATGCCCGGCTCGTCGTCGCGCCGGATCGAGGACAGCGCATCGCCCAGCGCCCCGACCGCGATCCCGGAGAGTTCCGCGGTCGCCGGTCAGCGGAGGGCTTCCTAGGAATGACTACCGCGGAGACTCGCAGGCCGCTACGGATCGCGATCTTCGGCCTGCTGGGATCGGGCAACCTGGGCAACCACGGGTCGCTCGACGCGATGCTGCGGTTCCTCCGGGCCAGCCACCCGGATGCCGAGATCAGCTGTGTGTGCTCCGGCCCTGAGGAGCTCGAGCGGCAGTACGGCATCCCGTCGACGGCGATGACCTGGTACGGCGCCCACGGTCCGGGCCGGACGCGGATCACCACGGTCTTCCGCAAGCTGTTCGGCAAGGTCGCTGACCTGGTCCGGATGCCGCGGCTGTTCCGCCGGTACGACGTCGTGGTGGTGCCCGGCATGGGCGTGCTGGAGACGACCCTGGAGCTGAACCCCTGGGGCTGGCCGTACGCACTGTTCCTGATGTGCGTCTCTGCCCGGATGGGCGGTGCCAAGGTCGCCCTCGTCAGCGTCGGCGCGAACGTGGCCCGGGAGCGGTCGATCCGGTGGCTCTACACCGGCGCGGCACGACTGGCGACGTACCGCTCGTACCGGGACAACCTGTCGCGCGACTCGATGCGGGCGATGGGCGTCGACGTCAGCCAGGACGAGGTCTACCCGGACCTCGCCTTCGCGCTGCCCGAGCCGATCCCGCCCGAGCCGTCGCTGCGGCCGCGCAAGACCGTCGGGCTCGGGCTGATGGAGTACCACGGCACCAGCGCCGACCGGGGCCGGGCGGACGAGATCTACGCCGAGTACGAGGCCAAGATCGTCGAGTTCGCCCGCTGGCTGGTCGACGACGGCTACCGGATCCGGCTCGTCACCGGCGACCCGGCCGACGAGGTCGTGGTGACCGCCGTGTACGACGACCTACGGAAGAACCGGCCCGAGCTGGTGGAGTCCCGGCTGGTCCGGGAACCGGCGGACTCGCTCGGCGAGCTGATGGGCCGGCTGGCCGGGACCGACCTGGTCGTTGCCTCGCGCTACCACAACGTGCAGTCCGCGTTGCGGTTGTCGAAGCCGACCATCTCGATCAGCTATGCCAGCAAGAACGACATCCTGATGGAGGACATGCGGCTGGCGGAGTTCCGCCAGTCCATCCGCACCCTCAGCGTGCCGCGGCTGATCGAGCAGTTCCGCGCGCTCGAGGCGCGGGCGAACCGGCTCGAGCCCGCCATGCGCGAGAAGAACACCGAGTACGCCGTCCTGCTCGAGCAGCAGTTCGCGGTGCTGTCCAAGACCGTGTTCGACGCCGGCTCGTCGGTGCGGGTGAGCAGGCACTAGGAGGATCGATGGACGTCATCCAGGTACCGAGGATCGCCGGCGGGCTGATGTTCCTGCCGACCCCGCACCGCGACGAGCGCGGCTTCTTCTCGCGGACGTACGACCGCGACGTGGTCGCGGCGGCCGGCCTCGACCCGGACGCGTTCGTGCAGGACAGCATCTCCCGGTCGGTGAAGGGTGTCGTCCGCGGCATGCACGTGCGCGCGGGCGCCGGTGAGGCGAAGCTGGTCCGCTGCTCGTACGGCGCGGTCCTCGACGTCGTCGTCGACCTGCGACCGGACTCGCCGACCTACCGCAACGTCGAGTACTTCGAGCTGACCGGCGACAACCAGGTCACCGTCTACGTCCCGGCCGGGTGCGCGCACGGCTTCCAGGCGCTCACCGACCCGGCCGACGTCTCGTACCGGATCGACCGCGCCCACGACCCGAGCGAGGACGTGTCGATCGCCTTCGACGATCCCGGCCTGGCGATCGAGTGGCCGCTGCCGGTCACGTTGATGTCCGAGCGGGACAAGGCCGCGCCTTCGCTCGCCGAAGCCACCAGGAGACTGTCATGACCAAGTCGTTCGGCAAGTCGTACCGGGCCAACGCCCGGTTGCACGAGCTCGTCCCGGGTGGCGCGCACACCTACGCCAAGGGCGACGACCAGTACCCGCAGGACATGGCGCCGGTGATCTCGCACGGCCTCGGCGCGCACGTCTGGGACATCGACGGCAACGAGTACGTCGAGTACGGCTCCGGCCTGCGCGCGGTCAGCCTGGGCCACGCCCACCCGAAGGTGCTGGAGGCCGTCCGGCGCGAGCTCGGCCGCGGCAGCAATTTCGTCCGGCCGAGCATCGTCGAGCTCGAGGCAGCCGAACGGTTCCTGGCCTCGGTGCCGACCGCGGACATGGTGAAGTTCGCCAAGAACGGCTCCGACGCCACCACCGCCGCGGTGAAGCTGGCCCGCGCGGTCACCGGGAAGCCGCTGGTCGCGATCTGCTCCGACCACGCGTTCTTCTCGATCGACGACTGGTTCATCACCCGGACCCCGATGGCGGCCGGCATCCCGGACGAGATCGGCGAGCTGACGGTGGCGTTCCCGTACGGCGACCTGGCCGCGACCGAGGAGCTGCTGACCCGGCACGAGGGCCAGATCGCCTGCCTGATCCTGGAGGCGGCCACCCAGCACGACCCGCCGGAGGGCTACCTCGAGGCACTCCGCGACCTCGCCCACCACTACGGCGCACTGCTGATCTTCGACGAGATGATCACCGGCTTCCGCTTCTCCGAAGCCGGCGCCCAGGGCGTGTACGGCGTGACGCCCGACCTCTCCACCTTCGGCAAGGCCCTCGGCAACGGGTTCGCCGTGTCGGCGCTGGCCGGCAAGCGGGAGTTCATGGAGCGCGGCGGTCTGCGCGACGACCACGAGCGAGTGTTCCTGCTGTCCACCACACACGGCGCCGAGACGCATGCGCTCGCGGCTGCCATCGCGGTGATGGACGTCTACAAAGAGGAAGGCATCGCTGCCCGGTTGCACGAGCTCGGCGACCAACTGGCGGCCGGGGTCCGGGAGGTCGCGGCGGCAGCCGGGGTCGAGGACCACGTCGTCGTCCGGGGCCGGCCCAGCAACATGGTCTTCGCGACTCTTGACCAGGAAGGCCAGCCGTCGCAGGAGTTCCGCACGCTGTTCCTGCGCGAGTTGATCCTCGGCGGGGTGATCGGGCCGTCGTTCGTAGTCAGCGCGGCGCTCACCGACGCGGACATCGCGCACACGGTCGACGTGGTCGGCCAGGCCTGCGTCGTGTACCGCAAGGCACTGGACGGCGACGATCCGACACCGTGGATGGGCGGACGTTCGGTCAAGCCCGTCTTCCGCCGGTTCGCCTGAGCGCTGCGTCCGTCAGCAGCGCGGTCGCCGGGACCACGGCCAGGGCCAGGCCGAAACCGCCGACCGTGTCGGTGGGGTAGTGGGCGTCGAGGACGATCTGCGCCCACGAGGTCACGGCGGCTCCGGCCACAGTGACTCCGAGGATGACCGCCGTACCCGCGATCGGGCCGAGGTTCAGGACATCGGCCAGGAGTAGTCCCACGATCAGTGCGGCCGCGGTGAGGGCTGCGGTGTGGCCGCTGGGGTAGCAGAGGAAGCCGGCGTGGATGCGCCTGCCCACCAACGGTTTCAGCGCAGTGGCGAGCAAGGTGACGGTGACTATGCCGACGACGCTGGTGAGCGCCAGCGCACGGCGACCTGCGGCCAGGCAGGCCAGTGTGACGACTACCAGCAGCAGGGCCCGGCCGACCGGTTCGCCGAGCCAGTCGATGCCGCGGATCAGGTCGTACGTGCCGCCCGGTGCGCTCTCGACGACCGCCTTCTCCACGCGGAGGTCCAAGCGGCTGGGACCGGTGTCACCGGCGAAGATCAGCGCGGGCACCACCAGCGCCACCAGCCCGAGCAGCGCCAACGCCACGACCGGCCGGCGCACCGCCGGCGCGAGCGCCGGGCGTGCGGGCAGACGCGACCGCCCGATGTCGTCCTGTGTCATTTCCCCCACTCCACTCCCACGCAAATTCTAGCCAAGCATCCCCGCGTCTCCGTCCCTGGCGGCCCTCGCGCGTAGTACTCTGCGATGTCGCGCCGCCGACCGGCGGGTGAATTTCTGGGGATTCAGGCAACGCAGTTGTTCCGTCACCTTCGGTGGCGATCTCCGTTTGACAGTGGGTAGGGCAGACTGCAGACTGCGGCGGGCACATACCGTGACCCAACAGTCGCAGCGTGAGACGAGAGGCCGGAGTGAGCGGAGCAGAGGCGCCGGATGCGGTCGATGGCCGCCGTCCGCTCTGGGTGGTGCCGCACGAGGTCCCCGCGATCGTTCCGCTGCCGTCCCGCTCGACCGAACCCCGCTGGGTCGGCGTCTACCGCTGGGCCGCGGTCGGTGGCGACCTGCTGGCCGCGATGGTCGGTGTCTCGGTCGCCCTGCTGACCCGGTTCGGGTACCACGTCGGCAGCGGCTACCTGATCGTGAGCAGCGTGCTCCCGCTGGCCTGGGTGGGTGCGGTCGCCCTGTCGAAGGGTTACGACCCCCGCTACTTCGGAGCCGGGCCGGACGAGTTCCGGTCGCTGTTGCGTTCCGGTGTAGGGCTCACGGCTGCGGTCGCGATGGCGTCGTACGTGACCAAGACCGAGATCGCCCGCGGCTTCGTCGTACTGGCGATTCCGGTGATGGTGGGGACGGCGCTGGTACTGCGTTATGCGCTGCGGAAGGACCTGCACCGGCACCGGGTCCGAGGTCGCTGCATGCATCGGGTTCTCGTGGTCGGGCGCAGCGGTCCGGCCGCGACCTTGTGTGAGCACCTCGAGAGCCGGCCGACCGACGGGTTCCGGGTGGTCGCCACCTGCCGGCCGCGCGGCGACGGGCACTCGACCGGGCCGATGCAGCCGGAGGAACTGGACGAACCCGACATCCTGGCCGCGGCCGACCGGCACGCGGTCGAGGTGGTCGCGATCGCGACCGACCCCGAGCTGGCCGGGCAGTCGCTGCGCCGGCTGTCCTGGGCGCTCGAGCAGCGCGGCATCGAGCTGATCGTGTCACCGGGCATCATCGAGGTCGCCGGGCCGCGGATCTCCGTCCGCCCGGTCGCCGGCCTGTCCCTGCTGCACCTGGAGCGCCCGTCGGTGAGTGGCGGACCGCACCTGATGAAGGCCGTCTTCGACCGGGTGTTCGCGCTCGGTCTCATCACCTTGCTGTCGCCGGTGCTCCTCGGCCTGGCGATCGCCGTACGGCTGTCCAGCCCGGGGCCGGTGCTGTTCCGGCAGCAGCGGGTCGGTCGCGCTGGTGTCGAGTTCACGATGCTGAAGTTCCGGAGTATGTACTCCGACGCCGAGCAGCGGCTCGGTGACCTCTACGCGCTCAGCGACGGCAACGGCGTGCACTTCAAGATGCGCGACGACCCGCGGATGACCCCGCTCGGCCGGTGGATCCGCCGCTTCTCGCTCGACGAGGTGCCGCAGCTGTTCAACGTGCTGCGGGGCGACATGTCCCTGGTCGGCCCGCGGCCGCCGCTGTCGGAGGAGGTCGCCCTGTACGCCGCCGACGACTCCCGCCGGATGCTGGTCAAGCCCGGCATCACCGGCCTGTGGCAGGTCAGCGGCCGCAGCGACCTGTCCTGGGACGAGTCGGTCCGGCTCGACCTGCGGTACGTCGACAACTGGTCGATGACCCTCGACCTGCTGATTCTCTGGAAGACCGTGCGCGCGGTGATCTACGGCGCAGGAGCGTACTGATGGACCTTCATGCACCCGTCTATGTGGCCGGCCACCGTGGCCTGGTCGGTTCGGCGATCTGGCGCCGGCTCGAAGGAGCCGGTTACCAGCACCTGATCGGCGCCTCGTCGTCCGACCTGGACCTGCGGGACCGGGCGGCGACGTTCGCGTTCCTGCGCGAGCACCGGCCGGCCGTGGTGATCGACGCGGCGGCCCGGGTCGGCGGCATCCTGGCCAACCGGGACCACCCGACCGAGTTCCTCAGCGACAACCTGCGCATCCAGGTCAACCTGATGGACGCCGCGCTCGAGGTGCGGACGCCGCGGCTGCTGTTCCTCGGGTCGTCGTGCATCTACCCGAAGTTCGCCGAGCAGCCGATCCGCGAGTCGAGCCTGCTGACCGGCTCGTTGGAGCCGACGAACGACGCGTACGCGATCGCGAAGATCGCCGGGATCATGCAGGTCCAGGCGGTCCGGCGGCAGTACGGGCTGCGGTGGATCTCGGCGATGCCGACGAATCTCTACGGACCGCACGACAACTTCGATCCGTTGAGCTCGCACGTGCTGCCGGCGCTGATCCGGCGGTTCCATGAGGCGCGGCAGGCTGATGCGCCCGAGGTCGTGCTGTGGGGGAGCGGTACGCCGCGGCGCGAGTTCCTGCATGTGGACGATCTGGCCGACGCGTGCATGCACCTGCTGGAGCACTACGACGAGCCGGAGCCGATCAACGTCGGCGTCGGCGCGGACGTGACCATCCGCGAGCTGGCTGAGCTGGTGGCCCGCGTGGTCGGTTACGAAGGTGCGATCAGCAACGATCTGTCCAAGCCGGACGGGACACCGCGCAAGCTGCTCGACGTAAGCCGGCTGAACGCCTTGGGCTGGAAGCCGTCCATCTCACTCGAAGACGGTGTCGCCGCCACGTACGCCTGGTACCTGCAGGAGGCCGTGTGAAGAAGGCGTTCGTCACCGGGATCACCGGTCAGGACGGGTCGTACCTGGCCGAGTTGCTGCTCGCCAAGGGGTACGAGGTGCACGGCCTGATCCGGCGTGCGTCGACGTTCAACACCCGCCGGATCGACCATCTGTACGAGGGTCCGCAGGCTGAGGACAAGCGGCTGTTCCTGCACTACGGCGATCTGACCGACGGGTCCCGGCTGGTGACACTGCTGGCGTCGATCCAGCCGGCCGAGGTGTACCACCTGGCCGCGCAATCGCATGTCCGGGTGTCCTTCGACGAGCCGGAGTACACCGGTGATACCACCGGGATGGGTACGACGCGGTTGCTCGAGGCGATCCGGATGATCGGGCTGGACTGCCGGTTCTACCAGGCGTCGTCGTCGGAGATGTTCGGCGCGACGCCACCGCCGCAGAACGAGGACACCCCGTTCTACCCGCGGTCGCCGTACGGCGCGGCTAAGCTCTACGGCTACTGGATGACCCGGAACTACCGCGAGGCGTACGACATGTTCGCGGTCAACGGCATCCTGTTCAACCACGAGAGCCCGCGCCGCGGCGAGACCTTCGTGACCCGGAAGATCACCCGCGCGGTGGCCCGGATCAAGCTCGGCCTGGACAAGCGGCTGTACCTGGGCAACCTGGACGCCTGCCGGGACTGGGGGTACGCGCCGGAGTACGTCGAGGCGATGTGGCGGATGCTGCAGCACGACACCCCGGCGGACTACGTGATCGCGACCGGGACGTCGTACTCGGTGCGCGATTTCGTCAGCCTGGCCTTCGAGCACACCGGGATGGACTGGGAGGACTTCGTCGACCACGACGCGCGGTACGAGCGCCCGACCGAGGTGGACTCGCTGATCGGCGACGCGTCCAAAGCCAACACCGAGCTCGGGTGGAAAGCCCAGGTGCACGTCCCCGAGCTGGTCCGGATCATGGTCGACGCGGACCTGGCCGCACTGACCGAAGAGGACTGACATGCAGACGGCCATCGACACCGCAGCCCGCGTCGACGTACTCGGCATCCACGTCAGCGTCACGAACCTCGACGACACCGTCGAGACGTTCGGCCGCTGGATCGACCGCGACGAGCGGCACCTGGTCTGCGTGACCGACATGAACTCGCTGCTGCACGCGCGCGCCGACGAACAGCTCACCGAGGTGTTCAACACGTCAGGGCTGACCGTGCCGGACGGGATGCCGCTGGTGTGGGCGGGCAAGCGAGCCGGGTTCGAGCAGATGGCGCGGGTGGCCGGGCCGGACCTGCTCGAGCGGGTGATGGCCGAGGCGGCCGAGCGTGGCTGGACGCAGTACTTCTACGGTGGCGCCGAGGGAGTTGCCGAGGACCTGCGGTACAGGTTCCAGGAGCGGCACCCGGCGTTGAAGGTGGTCGGCGTCGAGTGCCCGCCGTACCGGCCGTTGACCGAGGCCGAGGACGCCGAGATGGTCGCGCGGCTGAACGAGGCCCGACCGGACATCATCTGGGTCGGGCTCGGCGCGCCGAAGCAGGAGCGCTGGATGGCCGAGCACCGGGACCGGCTGAACGCCGCGATCCTGATCGGAGTCGGCGCCGCGTTCGACTTCCACACCGGCCGGCTCGACCGCGCGCCGCAGTGGATGCAGCGCGCCGGCCTCGAGTGGAGCTACCGGCTCTACAAGGAGCCCCGCCGCCTGTGGAAACGCTACGTCCTGGGCATCCCACGCTTCCTGTACGGCGTCCTGCGCAAACCCCCGGCACCTGTCTCATAGAGTGCTGTCGTGAAGTTCCCCCGGCGGCCGAAGCTCCGGCGACTGGCCGGACCGGCCGGCCGGGCGAGTTGGGGATTGGCCGACCAGGCGCTGTCCAGCCTGAGCAACCTTGCCGTCGGCGTGGTGGTCGCGCGGTCCAGCACGGTCGCCGACTTCGGTGTCTACGCACTCGCCTTCGGCGGATACACGATCGCCCTGAACGTCTCCCGGGCGATCGCCACCGAGCCGTTGGCGGTCCGCTACTCCGGTGAACGCAACCCGGCCTGGGAGCGGGCGGTTCGGGCCAGTACGGCGACCGCGTTGCTGATGGGATTCGCCGGGCTGCTCGTCGGTCTCGCGATCGCGGCCTTCCCGGGGGTGCCGTCGAGGGGTGTGCTGATCGCATTCGCGGTGACGATGCCGGGGTTGCTGCTGCAGGACGCGTGGCGGTGGGCGTTCTTCGTCGTCGGCGAGGGCCGACGGGCCTTCGTGAACGACCTCATCTGGTTGCTCGCCATGCTCGCGATCTTCGGCGGGCTCTACTTGACCGGTACGGCGACTGCGTTCTCGCTGACGCTTGGGTGGGGGCTTGGCGCAGTGATCGCAGCCATCGCCGGGCGGTTCCAGGCGGGTGTGTCACCTCGCCGGCAGTTGATCCGCGAGTGGGTGAAGGCGCACTGGGACCTCACCCCGAAGTACATGGGGGAGATGCTCGCGGTGTCCGGCACCATCCAGGTCTACATGCTCGGCATCACCGCCGCCGCCGGCCTGGCCGCGACCGCCGGCATCCGCGGTGCGCAGGTCCTGCTCGGCCCGGTGAACGTGCTCAACCAAGGCATCCGGATGATCTCCGTCCCCGAAGCCGCCCGCGCACTCCGGCACTCCTACCGCCGCCTCTGGCTCGTCGGCCTCGCAATCTCACTCGGCGTCGGCGCCGGCGCGCTGGCCTGGGGCGCCATCTTCCTCCTGCTCCCACCGGTCGTCGGCCGGGAACTGCTGGGCCCCGGCGTCTGGGAACAAGCCCACAGCGTCCTCATCCCCGTCATCCTCCTGCAGGCCTTTGGCGCCTCGAACGCCGGCGCCTTCGCCATCATGCGAGCCCTCACCGCCGCCACCCGCGGCCTCCGAGTCCGCCTGATCTCCTCCGTCATCCTCATCCTGTGCGGAGTAGGCGGCGCCTACCTCTGGGGCGCCCGCGGCGCCGCCTGGGGCCTCGCCTCAGCCTCCTTCTGCACCCTCCTCCTCTGGTGGAACGAAGCCCACCGAGCCATAACCGCCCACCGCCGGACGTAAGGACACCGCCTGCGGCGGCGGCTGTTCTTCTGGCGCCTGCGGCGCGCCGCACAGCGCGGGACGCGTGAAGGTATTCGGCGGACAGCCCCGCCCAGAGGACACCGCCTGCGGCGGCTGTTCTTCTGGCGCCTTCGGCGCGCCGCAAACCGCTGAACGTCTGAAGGTACTCGGCGGAGGGGACGTGCAAAGGTCACCGCCTTCGGCGGCGGCTGTTTGTTGGCGCCTTCGGCGCGGCGTGGATCGGTGAGCGGTTTGGGGCGGTTGGCGGACTGGCGGCGTGGGGGCGCGGCTCCGGGCTGCTTGATGGTGCTAGTCGTGGTGGTGTGTGTCAAGGGCCGGGCTGAAGGCCATGTTGGACACCGTGTTGCTCCGGTGCACCGAGCCGTTGA
>NZ_JBFAHB010000069.1:0-50205 GCF_040653975.1 Kribbella sp. NPDC050820 | reverse complement strand
CGGTTCGCCGTACCGGCGCGCGTCCGTCCTACATGGCCAGCAGGCGCTGGAAGAAGGCGCGGTACTTCTGCAGCGCGGAGCGCAGGTCTTCGGTCGAGGGCTCACCGTCGGACCACTGCTTCTCGAGGCCCTGGTGCTGTTCCTCGAAGCTCATCGACAGGCGCTTGAGCACGTCGTCGACGAGTTGGTCGGCTTCGCTCACCGACTGGCGTGGGTCGTCGACGAAGCCCTGCTGGATGACCTCCCAGCGCGTCCTGAAATCGACCACCCGGTCCTCGGCCAGCAACGGCTGAGTGCCGTCGACCGCTGTCCACTCCGTGCCGCGCCCGCTCGTCATGCTCGCGTCTCGCTCGCTTGTCATGCTCGCGTCGCCTTCGCGGGTGTCCGTCGGATCCATGTCGTCGTGACGCGCGTCCGGCGTACGCATGTCGTCCATGTGTGTGCTCGTCGTACCGATGTCGTCGTCACGCGTGTTCTGCGTCATGACGTCGTCGTCGCGGAGATCCGGCGTGCGGTTGTCCTGTGCACTCATGCTTGCTCCTTCACGTCTGTTGAGGGCGTGCTGTCGGCCAGCAGTGCCTCGACCAGATGGCGGTAGGCGGTGACGGCCTGGCGTAGTTCCTCGGTGTCGGTCTCGCCCTTGGCCTGGGCCACCGCGACCCGGTGCGCGTCGCGGTAGTGCGCTGCGACCTCCGGGTGCTCCACCGAGATGTCGCTGACCCGCTGGTCGAACTCGTCGACCGGGTAGCCGGCCTCGCGCATCATCCGCACGACCAGTTGGTCGGCGTCGGCGACCGCGGCTGCGGGCTGGTCGACGAAGCTCTGCTGCACGTGCGCCCACTCGGCGCGGTAGTGCTCGGCCGCCTCATGGCTCAACGGAGTGATGTCCAGCTTCGACACCCGGCGCTCGCGCTCGCGCAGCTCGCGTTCGGTGCTCCGCCGGTCACCCGACTCCTCGAGTGTGTGCTCGTACTCCGGGCCGAACCGCTGCCGCAGCTCACCCGAGCGCCTGCGCTGGTACATGAACAGCAGCGCGGCCGCCGCGAGCACCACCACGGCGACGATGACGACTGTCAGGGCGGTATCCATCAGACCTCCAGTCACTTGAGCAGTCCGAGCGATCCGGAGAACCCGATCGCGAGGACCTTCGGCAGGCGGTCTCCAGCGCCGCCTCACATCCCCGAGGCACAGCCGGTACCCACACCAAACGCAGACAAGCGTCCAGCCGGCGCACCCGGGACTGCGGGTGGCCGGCTGGACGCGGAGGGAGTCAGGCCTTCGGGGCCAGCTTGTGGACGACGATGCCGGACTTGAAGGTGGTGGTGCCGAGCAGTTCCAGGTGGGTGATGGCGACGTCGACGCCGTCGAACAGCTTCGCCCCACTGGCCAGGACCGGAAAGATCCAGAAGTGGTACTCGTCGACGAGCTTGTGCTCCAGCAGCGTCTTCGAGAACTCACCCGTGCCGTACTTGATCAGGTCGCCGCCGTCCTCGGCCTTGAGTCGCTTGACCGCCTCGGCCGCGTCACCCTCGAGCGGGCGGGCGTTCCAGGTGAACTCGGTCAGGGTGCGCGTGGCGACGTACTTCGGCATCGCGTTGAAGTTGTCCGTGAACGGGTCGCCGCTGCGCTGCGACCAGGCCTCGGCGAAGCCTTCGTAGGTGACCCGGCCGAGCACTTGGGCCTCGACGCCTTCCATCAGGCCCTGGGAGTAGGCGGCGTGCTCGTCGTCCCAGTACGGCGGGGAGAAGTCCTGCGGGTTGTCAATGACGCCGTTGGTGGTCATGAAGGTGGTCTCGATCAGCTTCCTCATTGTTCTTTCCTTACTGTTGGTAGGGACGTGCGGTGCGTGCATCCAGGAGTGCTCGGGCCCACCAGACGAGCTGGTCGAGCATGAGCTTGGCCTGGGCCTCGTAGCCGGCCGACGCTCGCGGCCAGTCGCCGTCGGCGGTGAACTGCTCCCAGTAGCAGGGCAGTGCGACCGTGTGACGGATGGTGACGGCCTGGAGCTCGGAGAAGACCTGTCGCAACTGCGCTGTCGCGTTCAGTCCGCCGGTCTCCCGGCCGTAGCTGACGATCGCGACCGGCTTGGCGTGCCACTCCTCGTAGTACCAGTCCAGTGCGGTCTTCAGCGGTGCCGGGAAGCTGCAGTTGTACTCCGGGGTCACCACGGCGAACGCGTCTGCGGTGGCGAGCCGCGGAGCCAGTACGGCGACCTCGGCGGGGGTCTCGTCGTCGGTGTCGGGCAGTGTGGTCGGCAGGTTCGCGGTGGCCAGGTCGATCAGGTCCACCTCGAACTGCTTGCCGGCCTGCTGGGCGAGCCAGTGGGCCACGGTCGGTCCGAAGCGTCCGTTGCGGGTGCTGCCGATGATCACTGCCAGTCGCATCTGCTGCCTCCTTTCTGATGACCCAGACTCTGCCGGAACCCGTTTACGGTTTCTTTCCGGTCGACCGGGGTGGCGCCGTAAGACCGGTCCGGCGGTTAGGGTGCGGCCATGCGTTTCGGGGTGCTCGGGCCGGTCACTGCCTGGACGGACGCGGGGGAGCCCGTCACGATCCAGGGCCTGAAGGTCCGTGCCCTGCTGGCCGACCTCCTCGTCCACGAGGGCCGCCCGGTCCCCGCCGACCGCCTCATCGACGACCTCTGGGGCTCACAGCTCCCCGGCAATCCGGCCGGCACGCTCTCCGCCAAGGTGTCGCAGCTCCGCCGCGCCTTCGAGGACGCCGAGCCCGGCAGTCGCGCATTGGTGAAGTCCGGCCCGGCCGGCTACTCACTGACCGTCGACAGCTCGTCGTACGACGCTCTGACCTTCGCGGACCGAGTTGGCGCGGGACGGCTGGGCGAGGCGCTCGCGTTGTGGCGTGGTCCGGCGTACGCCGACTTCGCGGACGAGGCGTTTGTGGAGACGGCTGTGGCCCGGCTGGACGAGCAGCGGCTCAATGCGGTCGAGACCTGGGCCGATGCGCCGGTGGATGAGCTGGCTGCGCTGGTTGCTGAGCACCCGCTGCGTGAGCGGCTGCGTGCGAGTCACATGCGTGCTCTCTACCGGAGCGGTCGACAGACTGAGGCGCTGGACAGCTACGAGGAGCTGCGACGCTTGCTGGCCGACGAGCTGGGGCTGGATCCCAGTCCGGAGCTGGTCGCGCTCCACCAGTCGATCCTCACGCAGGAGCTTCCCAGCCGGCGCTCCAACCTGCCTGCGCAGTTGACCGAGCTGATCGGCCGGTCCGAGGCGTTGGCCGACGTCAGCGCGTGCCTGGCCGCATCGCGGCTGGTCACGCTGACCGGCCCAGGGGGAGTGGGTAAGACCCGGCTCTCTCTGGGCGCGGCCGCTGAAGTGGCTGACCGGTTCTCTGACGGTGTTGTCTTCGTCGAGCTTGCGGCGGTGACCCCTGCTGCGCTGTCGGTGAGTAACTCGCTGACTGACGCTGTGCAGGCTGCACTGGACGTGCGGGACATTGCCGGACCGTTTGAGACCGTGGTGGAGCGGCTGGCGGCCGTGATGGGCTCTCGCTTGCTGGTGCTCGACAACTGCGAGCAGGTGGTGTCCGAGGTCGCTGACCTGACGGATCGCTTGCTGGCAGCTGCTCCGGGCTTGCGAGTGTTGGCGACGAGTCGCGAGCCGCTGGGTCTGGCCGGCGAGGTCGTGTGGAGTGTGCCGACGCTTGACGTGCCGTCGCGAGATGACGGGCTCGAGGTGCTGAGCGAGCGAAGCGCGGTGCAGTTGTTCGTTGCCCGGGCTTCGGCAGCATCGCGTGATTTCACTCTGACCGATGAGAACGCTGCTGACGTGTCCGTGCTCTGCAGACGGCTGGACGGCATTCCGCTTGCGCTGGAGCTTGCGGCGACGCGCGTACGCGCTCTTGGTGTCCGTGGACTGGTTGCGCGGCTGGACGATCGCTTCCGATTGCTGGCGACCGGGCACCGTGGGGCTGCGCCGCGGCAGCAGACGCTGCTCGCGATGATCGACTGGAGCTGGGAGCTGCTCAGCCCGGACGAGCAGGCTGTGTTGCGGCGGCTCGCCGTACATGCGGATGGGTGCACGGCAGAGGCTGCGTCGGTGGTGTGCGGCTTCGACGTACTCGATGTACTGATCCGGTTGGTGGACCGGTCGCTAGTCGTACCGGTGCAGGGCGTGGAAGGGCCGCGGTACCGGCTGCTGGAGTCTGTGGCGGCGTACTGCGTGGAGAAGCTGCGTGCCGCGGACGAGCTGGAGTCCGTGCAGCAACGGCATCTGGAGTACTACACGTCCTTCGCCGAGGAGGCTCGGCCGCAGCTGTACGGCGGTGCGCAGGGTAGGTGGTTGCAGCTGCTGGACGAGGACGCGGCCAACCTGCGGTCTGCGTTGGACCGTGCTGTCGCCACCGACCAGGTTGAGTTGGCTGAGCGGTTGGTGGACGCACTGGCCTGGTACTGGTACCTGCGTGGGCGGATCGCTGAGGCGCTGCGGTCGCTGGCGGCAGTGCCGGGCTCAAAGCGGGCTGGTGCTTGGCGAGTCGGGTTCATGTACGTGCAGGGCGACAGTGCTGCTGCCGCGGAGCGGGATCGGTGGCTTGAGGCGGCAGATGCTCGTGCGCAGTGGTGGATCGCCTTTGCTGGCAGCGATGTCGGCGACCTGGTGACCTGCCAGGCGCTGCTGGAGGTCGCGTTGAAGACCTTCGAGGCGGACGGCGACCAGTGGGGTGTCGCAGCCGTGCTGGCGGCGCGCGCCAAGCATGCACATGTGCGGTCTGACGCCGCCGCGCTGCATGCGGATGCATCCGAGAGTGCACGCATCTTCCGGACGCTGGGGGACCGGTGGGGTGTTCTGCAGGCGACCAGTTGGCTCAGTGCGCATGCAGAGTTCGTCGGCGACTTCGACAAGGCAGCGCAGTTGCAGCGCGAAGGTGCGCAGCTGGCTGACGAGCTTGGGCTCTGGCCGGAGCTCGCTGGCTCATTGGGGATGCTGGGCTGGACTGAGATCAGGCAGGGCGACTACGACGCTGCTAGAGCGCATGGCGAGCGTGCGCTGCGCCTGGCGACCGAGCAGGACCAGCGGTCGACGCAGGCCCTTGCGGAGATCGTGTTGGCTTACGCGGCCCGCCGTACCGGTGCACTGGACGAGGCAGAGACGCGTCTGCGCGCGCTGGTGGATGCAGCACGCCAGCAGAAGGACCCGGTCCTCTACTTGTCGATGGTGTTGACGGAGCTCGCGTACGTCGTGGAGCTGCGTGGCGAGCCGTCGACGGCGCTCGAGCTGCACCTCGAGGCCTTCCGCATCTCTGAGGAGTACGAGTCGGTGCGCGGCATGTGCTGGTCGCTGGAGGGCATCGCCGCCTGCCTGCCGGACAAACGTGTTGCTGCACAGCTGCTGGGCTCGGTGGACGCGACCCGCGCTGCCGAGGGCTTCCTGGTCGCCCCTGCCGAGTCCGGCGACTACGACCGTTCTGCGTCGGCAGCCCGCGCGGTGCTGGGGGACGAGGAGTACGAGCTCGCCCACGCCGCCGGGACCACCCTGTCCCCGGAGCAAGCCTTTCGTCTGCTCTGATCTCTTGTAGATATTCTGCGCTTGAGATTATTTGTGCGCCGAAGTAGTTTGGTGGTCACTCAGACGCTGAAAGGTGAACCATGGACTACGGCCACGAGCTGGTCTTCGGCACGTTCCTGACCCCGGCGGTCGACAGCCCGGCCCGGGTGATCGCGCTGGCGCAACTGACCGAGCAGGTCGGCCTCGACCTGGTCACCTTCCAGGACCACCCGTACCAGCCGCGCCTGATGGACGCCTGGACCCTGCTGTCCGTCGTCGCCGCCCAGACCCAGCGCATCAAGGTCGCGACGAACGTCGCCAACCTCCCGCTGCGGCACCCGGTCGTCCTCGCCCGCAGCGTCGCCACCTTGGACCTGATCAGCGGTGGCCGGGTCGAGCTGGGGCTCGGAGCCGGCGGCTTCCTGGAGGCGGTCGCTGCGAACGCGGGTCCTCAACTGACCGCCGGGCAGAGCATCGGCGCGCTGGAAGAAGCCATCGCGATCATGCGTGAGGTGTGGACGCCGGAGGGCGGCGGCATCCGGCTGCCGGGCAAGCACTACACCCTCGCCGGCGCCAAGCGTGGTCCGCAGCCTGCGCACGACGTCGAGATCTGGCTCGGCGCCTACAAGCCGCGCATGCTCGCGGTCACAGGGCGCCTTGCCGACGGCTGGCTGCCAAGCAGCGCGTACGCCGGACCGGACCAGCTCGCCGCGATGAACAAGATCATCGACGAGGCCGCTGTGGAGGCCGGGCGCGACCCTGCGTCGGTGCGGCGGCTCTACAACCTGTCTGGGCGGTTCGACGGTCGTGGTGGCGGGTTCCTGCAAGGTCCGGAGGAGCTGTGGATCGACCAGCTCGCCGAACTGACGCTGGGCGAGGGCATGAGCACCTACATCCTGGGCTCCGACAACCCTGACGACATCCGCCGGTTCGCTGAGGTTGCCAGTGGTGTCCGCGAGGCCGTGTCCGCTGCTCGCTCCGGTGCGGTCGTTGAGCGTGCTGCTCCCGATTCCGGTGCGTTTGCCGTGCTGCCGACTCCAGCTCCTGCCGTACGACGAAGCGCCGTACAGGTGCTGGATGAGTCGGAGCGGCCGACCGGGCCGGCATTGGACCCGGAGCGGACGTATACGCCGTACCAGCTGCAGTCTGGTCAGCACCTGATCGACGTACACGACCATCTGCGTGCTGAGCTCGAGCAGATCAGGGACTTGGTCGAGCAGGTGGCCGCCGGCTCGATCGGTGTCGGGCAGGCGCGGTCGCACATCAACACGATGACCATGCGGCAGAACAACTGGACGCTGGGGACGTACTGCGAGTCGTACTGCCGGCTGGTGACCACTCACCACACGCTGGAGGACACGTCGCTGTTCCTGCACTTGCGGCGGGCCGATCCGGCGCTGGCGCCCGTCGTGGACCGGCTGGAGGAGGAGCACCGGATCATCCACGACGTACTGGAAGGCGTGGACAAGGCTCTGGTCGCGCTGGTGGACGGGTCAGGCAGCATCGACGGCCTGCGGTCGGCCGTGGACCTGCTGGACGACACGCTGCTCTCGCACCTGTCCTACGAGGAGCGGGAGCTGGTGGAGCCGCTGGCGCGGCTCGGGGTCATTTAGCCCCTATTTGGCCTCGCCGAGGAGGGAGGCGAGGATGTCGAGGAGGCGGAGGGTCGGCACCTCACCGAGCAGCCGCGCGGCCGACGTCGCCGGCTCGGCGATCAGCCGGACCTGCAGCAGCTTGAAGTCGCGGACGTTGGCCGGGTTGACCAGGTCGTTGTGCACCGCGGTCAGGAACTCGGCGCCGGCCGACGCCGAGCCGTAGGTCATCCGGATGAAGCTGTCGGTCACCGGGTAGAGGAACGGCCGCTTCAGGTGCAGCAGCTTCGACTTCTTCGCGTGCCCGAACCCGCGGTGGCCGGTGAACTTCTCGTCCAGCGCCATCGCCGCCTCGAACAGCTCACTGCCCGGCGCCGCGTCCTCCAGCCGCGCGTCCACCGGGATCGCGGCGAGCTCCTTCTCCGCCTCCACCTCGAGCAGCCACGGGATGTCCATCGCGCGCAGGTCGGCGCCGATCACCATCGTCCGGGCCAGGTCCTCGAGCGTGATCCGGTTCGGGTCGGACCCTCCGACGCACGTCATCCCCGGCAGACCGTCGTAGTACTGCAGCACGGCGCCGTTCGTCTCGGCGTACAGCCGTAACTGCGCAATCGCCTCGTCGACGACGATCTTCCGAGTACCGATGTTCATGAGCCACACCCTCACACTCTTGGTGGCAGACCCGCCAGCAGACAGACCGTCATCCGAACGTTTCCCTGACACGCTTTCGCAGATCGTAGGCGACACCCCGCTCACCCACACGCCAGGGTCACTTCCCGTTATCCACAGCCGGTAATCATCCGCTCCGGAGAGCCTCCGATCTCCGTAAACTCTCAGTGACAGGAGATCAACCGAGCGGAGGCGACCATGAACCCTGTCCGGCGATTGCTCGCCTTGCTGGTCGGTGTGCTCCTGGCGGTTCAGCCTGCCCCAGTCGCGCACGCCGCACCACCGGGCACGTGTGTCCACGTCGACGTCGCGGTGACCGCGAGCGGCGAGCTCCTGACCAAGGGCCCGCAGATCGCGCACGACGGCGGCTTCGCCCACTCAGGTACCGGGCAGAAGTTCACCTTCACGGCGCGAACCTTCGCGCCGTCAGGAAACATCTGCACCATCCAGCTCGCCGACCTGCGCACCTGGAAGGCGACCGCCTGGCCGTGCGAGAACCGTCCGGCGCCCAAGCCCGCGCGGACCCAGTCACTGAGCTGGTCGATCACGGTGCCGGTCGACTGTGCGCTGACGAGCTCGCCGGGCTTGCTGAGCGCATCGCTGACCAACGGCAAGGGCTCGGCGAGCGGCAACGTGATGATCTACGCAGGTGCCCCCGGGTTCGTCCTGCCGGACCTGCAGGCGCGCGGTCTCTTCGGTCCGTTCGCGCTGCAGTCCGACCCGGTCAACTCGCTGACCGGCGCCCTGGTCGCTTCCGAATCAGATGCCTCCGTGAACGGACTTGGCGTCCCGCTGACGGTGGCGCGGACCTACAACTCCAACGACTCGGCTGCCAGTCCACTCGGTCGCGGCTGGCGTCCGTCGTACTCGGATCGGCTGACGCTCGACGCGCGTGGCGCGCGGTACGTGGCGTCGGACGGACGGGAGATCGGCTTCGAGCGGCAGGGGACCGGGTTCGTCGTCGAGCGCGGCGTTGCGCGGTTCGGCCTGGCGCGAGTCGGCAACGAGTACTTGCTGACGAGTTTCGACCAGTTGCGGATGCGGTTCTCGCCGGCTGGCGAGCTGGTGTCGATCCTCGACCGGAACGGTCAGGGTGTGGCGGTCGAGCGCGTCTCCGGCCGCGTGGCAACGGTGACGAACGGCCGGCGCTCGTTGTCGTACGACTACAACGAAGTCGGCCTGATCACGTCGGTCCGGCTGTCGGGGCCGGGCGTCGAGCCGCGGACCGTGCGCTATGAGTACGACGATGGGCGGCTGACCGGCGTGACGTCGCATGGTGGCGTGCGGACGCGGTACGCGTACGTCGACGGTCGCCTGCAGTCGGAGACGGTCGGAGACTCGGCAAAGCCGTCCTTCGTGACCGAGTACGACGGTGACGGGCGGGTCGTCGCCCAGACGGACGCGAAGGGTGGCAAGTCGACCTGGTCCTGGGACCCTGCCGGCATCCGCGGTACGTCGACGATGACCGACCCGACCGGCGGGAAGTGGATCAATGAGTACGAGCGCAACTGGCTCGTCCGCCAGGTCGACCCGACCGGCGCCACGGTCACCTTCCACTACGACTCGGCCGGCAACCTCATCCGCGTCTTCGACAGCCTCGGTCACGGCGCACGCCACACCTACGAAGCCCTCGGCCGGGTCGTCTCGTCGGCGGATGCCGGCGGCAACGTCACCCGCCGGTCCTACAACGGCTTCAACGACGTGGTCGCGACGATCGATCCGCTCGGCCGCAGTACGACGTACTCCTACGACGCGCGTGGCAACTCGGTCGGGGCGACGTACGCCGGCCGGACGTCGACGGTCGCGTACGACGGCCGAGGTCTGGTGACGCAATCACGGGATCCGCTCGGGCGGGTCACGCGGTTCGCGTACTCCGAGGATGGCGACCTCGTCAGCGTGACCGATCCGGCCGGGCGAGTCGCTCGCTATGAGGTGGACGGCTGGGGTCGACTGACGAAGGCGACCTCACCGCGGGGCGGCGTCAGCACCTACACCTACACGCCGGATGACCAGCCGCTCGAGCAACGTGGACCGCTGGACGTCACGACGCGGCAGACGTACGACGGCCAAGGCCGGTTGGCGACCATGGTCGACGGCCGCGGCAACACCACCCGGTTTCGGTACGACGACACCGGCACCCTGGTCGGCGTCACCCGACCATCGTTGCCGGAGGCCACCGCCACCTTCGACGCGTCCGGGCGCCTGACCAAACGTGTGGACGCGAGCGGCCGGGAGCAGACCTTCTCGTACGACGCCGCCGGGCGGACGGTCGACACGACGTTCGGTGGTCGCACGTGGCGCTTCAGCTATGACAAGGCCGGTCGGCTGATCCGCACGACTTTGCCGTCGGGGAAGTCCGCGTCGTTCACCTTGGATCCGCGTGGCGCGGTGACCAAGATCGCGTATTCCGACAAGACCCCGACCGTCAGCTTCGCGTGGGATGCAGTCGGCCGCCGTACCTCGATGACCGACGCACTCGGCACGACCCGCTTCGGGTACGACGCCTTCGACCAACTGACGTCAGCCGGTTCGGTTGCCTATCGGTGGGATGCGGTTGGCAACCTCATCGGGCGTACCGCAGCCGGGCGTACCGAGAGCTACACGTGGGATGTAGTCGACCGTCTCTCGTCGGCCTCGGTCGACGGGAAGCCGCTGGCGTCGTACCGCTACGACCCGCGCGGCACGATCACGACTACGCTCCCGGGCGGACTCGTCGAGACCCGCGCACTCGACCTGCGAGACCGAACAACCTCGCTGACGGTGGTTCGTGGTGGCGGCCCGGTCCGGTCGATCACCTCGTCGTACGACGCCGCCGACAACGTGATCCGCTCCGACGATTCGGTTGCGGGCAAGTCGTCGTACACCTATGACGTCCTGAACCGCCTGACCGGCGTCTGCTACCGCGTCGACGAGTGCACCGACGACGCCCAGGACTTCATCCGCTACGACTACGACCCCATCGGCAACCGCACCTGGGAGCAACGCCCCACCGGGAGCACCTGGTCGTTGTACGGCCCCGGCAGCGAACTCCTCGCATCCATCACCGCGCCCGCGACGTACCCGCTCGACCCGCCGAGGTCCCAGGTCTCCACCTATGACCCCGACGGCAACCTGACCTCCGACGGAACCACGACTTACACCTGGTCCGCCGCAGGCAAACCCATCACCTCAACCACTGCCACGGGAAAGACCACCTACACCCACACCGGCGACGGCCGCCGGGCCACCTCCACCACCGGCTCCCAAACCACCAGCTACCTCTGGGACCCGCTCTCACCCCAGATCCTCGCCACCAACACCGCCCGCTACCTCTACGGCAAAGGCCTGCTGGCGACAGCGGCAGGCCCATCCCTCACCCCACTGACCACGACCCCCACCGGCACCGTCCTCACGACCGCCACCCCAACCCCCACCCACCACACCTACGACCCGTACGGCCTCCCGCGCACCCCCACCAACGGCTCCACGTCAGCCGGCCCGGGCTATATCGGCGGCCTCAAACTCCCCAACGGCAACTACCTACTCGGCCAACGCGAGTACAACCCCTCCACCGGAACCTTCCTCACCCCCGACCAAGGCGGATCCCCCAATCCCTACGCCTACACCTCCGGCAATCCCCTCAAATCCACCGACCTCCAAGGCCTGTCCGACATAGAAGGCACCCTCACCGACGTCTCCCACCTCACCGGCTGGGCCTCCACCGCCGCCCTCACCGGCGCCGTCATCTGCACCCTCGCCCGCCCCTGCGCCCCCGCCGTCCCCATCCTCATGCAAGTCTCCGCCGCCACCGGCCTAGCCTCCGCCGGCACCGCCGGAGTCCTGGACGCCCAGGCGTGTGTTGTGAAGGGCAACTGCGCCGCGCTGACGGCTCAGCTTGCCGTTGGCGTCGTCGCGAGCCGGCTCCCTGCCGCAGGACTGGCCGAACGTGCCGGTCCGGGGATGGTGACGGTCTATCGTGTCGAAGGATCTGGCAATCAGCGGCTGAGGATCGGGCAGTCCGGGGATGTCAGCGTCAGAGGTAACGGGATGCTGTTCCTCAACTTCGGCGACAAAGATCGTGCGCTCAGCTACTACCAAAGACGACACGCACAGGGATACGGCGACACTCAGATGAAGGCATTCGAGGTCCCGCAGTCATACGTTGACTCTCTGCGTCGATCGGCTGTCCCCGAGAGCGAAGCACGGCTTGCTCCGGATGCGCCGCTGCTTGTCGACGCGACCAAAGCCAGGGATCAATTCGGACTCAGACAGTGTCACGTCCCGGAGTTGATCCAACAGATACAACCTGGGAGCGGAAGGATCATCTGTTGAATCGCGATGTAGAACGCCGTTATCTGGAGGGCGTAGGCCATTCCCCGGCGTCGTTGGGGGTCGGGCTTGAGCTCTCGGTCAGATCCTCGGACAGCGAGTCGGTCCTCGCGCGCTGCCGGTCGGTTCTGCTGAGGGTCCTCGAGCTCGGAGGGGAAGACTGGCCGACTCTGGACGTGTGGCGGAGCCAACTACCTGGCTGGTTCGTGGATGCCTGTGGACCGGAGCGGACGGTGGAGGAAGCTCGGGAGTGGTTGAGTTGGTGGAGAGCATTACCGCCGGATGAGCAAGCGGCTGCTACGGAGGCAAAGCGCTGGGCGCTCTCGGACTGGTTATGGTGGCTGGAGCCTGCTCAACGCACCTGGTACTGGCTTGGCGCCGAAGTGATTGACTCTCGTGATCTCCGGATCTTTCTGGAGACAGACGGGTCGCCCGCGCCGTACGGCGCGCTGCGTTGGCTACTGAAGGCCGCCGGAGCCACCGCAGTCGAAGAGCTCTGAGTCGGTGAGCAGGAATCGAGGACGGTTGAGCGAGGCCTGCTGAGCATCAGACACTCGGCGGCCTCGCGCAGACATTCCGGGCCACCGTGCGTTCGCTGGCGTCTTGATGTCCTGGCAGATTCCGGCGCGTCGCCGACTTGGGGCCGACGTCTGTGTGGCTTGACTGCTGAATGACCAACCATTCCAGGGCTGGGAGGCGCTGTCGTTCGACGAGCATCGCGGGGAGTGCGGAGGCTGATGGGCGCTGTGGTTGAGCTGGTGATCGGGGTGAATGAGACGAAGATGATCGCGGGTATGGGAGTGCGCCTGCGTCTTCGTTCGTGCCATCGCCGAATCAGCTCGAGATGTTGGGGGATTCGCTGAGTGCGTCTCGTGCTCAGGACGTGTTGAGAGTCGTGGCCGATGGTGAGGAAGTCCCGGGCCTGACGACGTACGGGCTGACCACGCGTTGTGGCTGACACTCGAGCATGTTTCCTTCTGACGCGTGGGTGGGGGCGCCCGAGGTCAGCGAGTTCATGCTGTACGGCGTGACGTGGGAGGTCATGAGGTGGGACGTGCCTGTCAGTATCTGGCCCACCGGTCATGAGTTCGTGTCCGCAGTGCGTCGGACGTTGCGTGCGATGATCGACTGGGGTTGCTGTGTGGCTTGGGTCGGAGCGGAGGGAATTCCGTTCTGTGATCCGCCCGGTCTGTTCGATCCTGTCTGTATGGCTGGGGGAGTCCTCGCGTGGATGACCGATGCCGGCGACTTCGACTGCCGTTGGATCCGGACCGTCCTGTTGCTCGAGCCATCGACGAGATCCTCGTAGCGCTCAGAAACCACGCGAGCGGCCTCGCGGACGCCACCGGCATGTGGCCGGACTGACCGGGCCGCCCTCTCGGTCCGTGGCGGAGCGCCCGACGGCGGGTGGGCGGTGGTCGTTGCCTGGGTGTCTGACTGGCGTCGAGTGTGACGCCGTACGGCGTTTGCGTCGCGTCGCGTCGCACGAGATGACGACGCCGACCGGGGATTGGTCGAGGGAGACTGCTGTGGTGTCGGCGTACGGCTGGGTGGGAGTGCGTTGTAGGCCCAGGGGACCAGGCCGACGCTCAGGCTCGCGATCGCGGAGAACGCGTGCTGAGCGGGGGCGGGAGTTGGCTGTCACGTGGCGTGGCTTGGTTGGTGCTGGGTGGGGGCGGTGGGCGGGGATAGTGGGTTGGCCGCGGCGGGGTTCTCTGCGGCGATGGCGGTGCTGGGCTGGGGGTGCGGGAGATCGTCGGCAGGAGTTGCCGGGGCAGTTTGGTCGGTGGCGCGGTGGGGTGGGCCGGCGTGGCCTGGGGTGCACATGGGGGTTCTTTCTGGTGGTGGTCGGTGGGTGAGGTCAGCGGGGGGCTAGGCGGATGATGGGGTATTGGCGGGGGGTCTTGGCTTGGTACTTGGCCCAGCGGGGCTGGGCTGTGGTGATGCGGTGCCAGGCTTCGGTGCGGGTCGGGCCTTCGAGGGGGGTGGGGGTGACGGGGAGGGGGGTGCCGCCGGCGAAGGTGATGGTGGCTTGGGTGGGGTGGGCCATCAGGTTGGCGTGCCAGTCGGGGTGCTGGCTGCCGCCGCCGGAGGCGACCACCAGCCAGGCGTTGTCGCCGTCGGGGAACCAGGCCAGCGGGACTTCGCGGGGTTCGCCGCTGCGGCGGCCGATGGTCTGGAGGACGAGTACGTCCATGCCCATCATCTTGTCGCGGCCGGCGTGGATCTTGCGGGAGGTACGGGCGTTCATCGTCCGCTGGATCCAGCGGGAGAACGGGCCGGGGGTGCCAGGCTTGCGCTTCGCGGTCTGCTGGTTGGTCGTCATCGGTGCCTCTCCAGAGTTCGTGGTGGTTTCTCTGGTGGCAACGCTATGAGCGGGCCCGCCGCGGGGGCTTCTCGATTCCTGACCGATCGCCACCGGAGCCTTCTCCGGTGTACGCGGGGGCTAGGTGGTGGCGGCTATTTGGGAGGGGAGGGGGTAGGGACGTGCGGCGGGGGCCCACTGGATGCGGACGGGAGACGTGGCGAGGGAGGCATGCCAGGAGGCTTCGGATTCGTGGTGCGTCGGGTCGTCGTCGAACAAGGCGCTGATCTGGTGGTACGTCGTCAGGCCAGATGCGGTATGCACGAGCTAACTGGGTTGCTGGGTCTGGGACGGGCGCTGATGATGCGGGTATGGAGACGACCCGTGAAGTGTTGCTGATGAACCGTGCTGCCGGAGGGGCGGCTCGGGGTCAGCAGGCCGGTCGTGGTTGGAGGGCGAACCCGGTCGTGTTGTGATCGGGGTGCTGGTCGCCGGGTTGCTGGCGGGGTATGGGATTGCCATGCCGGTCGGGCCCGTGGGGACCTATCTGGTGGCGTTGACGGAGCGGAGTTCGTGGCGGGTCGGCGCTTGTGCGGCGTTGGGGATCGCGTCGGCGGACGGGATCTACGCGTTGGTGGCTGCGGTCGCGGGCACGGCGTTGGCGCCCGTGATCGAGTCCGTCGTCGTCCCGTTGCGATGGGCGTCGGTCGCGGTGCTTCTCGCGTTCGCGGTGAGCGGCGCAACGAGAGCGGTACGGCGATATCGGGCGCATCGACTGACCGGGATCGAGCAGGAGATGCCGGTCAGTGCATTGAAGGCGTACGGCGGCCTGCTCGGCATGACCCTTTTGAGCCCGATGACGGTGATCTACTTCGCCGCCCTCGTGCTGGGCGGGTCCAACTCGATGACTGCGGTCGAGCGGGCCGTGTTCGTCGCAGCGGCGTTCGCGGCGTCGGCTAGTTGGCAACTGCTGCTCGCCGGCGGTGGTGCGTTGCTCGGACGAGTGCTGACCGGACACCGAGGCAGGCTGCTGAGCGCCCTCGGTTCGAGCCTGGTGATTGCCGCGTTGGCCGTCAATCTCGCTGCCTAGAGCAAACGTTCAACCGCGCCGGCCGGGTTCAGGAACAGCAGCACCGGTGTCCCGGAGTTCGGGATCGTGGCTGCGTAGGCCTGGAGTTGAGGCGCGTAGTACGCGACTCGGCTGTCCAGCGCGGCCGCGGGTACGGCGTCCGTCTTGTAGTCGACGATGACGAGACGGCCGTCGTCCTCGCGGTAGATGAGGTCGACGAAGCCCTCGAGGATCGTCCCGTCCGGTTGCAGACTGCCGACGTACGACTCACGCCAGTGCTCGCGTACGGCGGCCCGCTTCACCACGTCGGCCGCCAATGCGGATCGCGCCAGCGCGGCCACGACGTCGGCGTACTCGAGGACGCCCTCGGCGAGGCACTGCGCAGCGACGGCGGCGTCGAGGCCGGCGCCGGTGCTCAGATCGACGACCTGCATGACGCCGTGCACGGCACGACCGATCGCCGTACCGTAGCGGCCCTTCGACCACGGTGGGAGCTCGAGGTCGCGGGCTGCCTTGGCCGTGCCGGGGTCGACGTCAGCTAACGCGACGTCCGGCCCCGTCCCTTCCAGACCGGACGCACTCTGGGCCGAGCGCTGGCGGCTGGCGGATCGGGCGGCGGCGACGCGGTTCTCCCAATCGGTACGGGCGATTGGCGGGGTGACGTCGGCCGACGACCGGGGCTCGCGCTCGACCGGAGCTGGGCTGTCGAAGAGCGTGACGTGCGGTGCCTCGACGCCGCCGGCCGACGCGAGGAGCTCGGCATTGCTGGAGTGGCGTCGGTTGCCGGACCGGTGCAGCGACACGACCAGGTGGTCGCGCGCCCGGGTGGCGGCGACGTACAGCAGGCGGCGGCGTTCGAAGTCGTCCATCTGCTCGTCGACCGGCTGGACGAGGTCGAAGTCCTCGGTCTGCACGGACGACTTCAGCTTGACCGCGTACCCGCCGTCCGGCGGCCACAGCACCTGGACACCGCGCTGCCGGTTCGGCGCGGCCGTCATGCCGGACAGGATGACGATCGGGAACTCCAGGCCCTTCGCGGCATGGATCGTCATCACGCGTACGGCGTCCGCATCGGTCTCGGGGAGGACGGCCTCCGCGACTCGCGACGCCTCCTCACCTTGGTGCGCGGCCCACGCCAGGTACGAACGGAGGCCGCCGTGCTCCACCTCGGACCACGCCCGCGCCTGATCGACCACGAACCGGACCCGGCGCCACGCGTCCCGCGCCCGCGCCCCGATCGCGGCGACCTCGAGCATCCGGCGATCGGCGACGATCTTCGCCAGCACCTCACTCGGGGTCATCCAGCGGGCGGCGTAGAACGTCCGGCGGAGCCACTCCATCGCCTCGCCGACCGGATGAGTGAGCAATGAGTCAGGCACCGGCGCGGTCAGGGTGAACGAGCCACCCGATCGTTTCCAGACGTAGAGATCGTCGTCGCCACAGCCGAAGAGCGGCGAGCGCAGGGTGGTGACGAGCGCGAGTTGGTCGCTCGGGTCGCCAAGGGCGCGTGCGCACGCAAGGAGGTCGCGGACCTCCGCGGTCTGGTAGACGAGCGAGCTGGCCTCGGCGCGGTACGGGATGTCAGCGCGGTCGAGGGCGTCTTCCAGGAAGGGGAGTGAGGTGCGGGCAGGGACGAGTACGGCGATGTCGCCGGCTTCCGCTGGACGCCAGCCACGGGTGCGCTCGTCGTACACCAGCCAGCCGTTGGTCAACACCTGTTCGATGGTCGCCGCGACGTCGACCGCCTCGCGCTCGCGGAGGACGGACGCCTGTGCGCGGGGGAGGTCGGCGTGCGGCTCGGCGCCGAGGACGGTGACGGCAGGGCCGGACAGTTGCTCGTCGTAGGAGTCAAAGCCGGCGACAGGGGTGTCGTCGTCGGAGGTGGTGCGCCGGAAGGGAAGCACCGTCGCGAGAGCAGGCTCGTCGGCGGAGTCGAACAGGTCGCCGAGCAGCGAGAGCTGGTCCCCGCTGACGTCAGCTGGTTGCGGAGAAGGGACCCGGGGAGAATCCGCGGACGGGCCGGCGCGATGAGGAGCGAGCGCCTGGTACGACGGCTGGGCCGCCTCCTGGGGTTGGATCAACGACCCGAACACCGCGTTGATCCAGTCGAGGACCGGCGACACCGTGCGGAAGTTGGTGGTCAACGCGACCGTCTCGCCGAGCAGGTCCTGGGCCGTCAGGTACGTCGCGATGTTCGCCCGCCGGAACCGGTAGATGGACTGCTTCGGGTCCCCGACCACGAACAGCCGTCCTTCCGGCACCTCCACGTCACGCCAGTCCTCAGCCGACGCCTCGGCACCACCGGCGATCCGCACCGCCAGCTCGATCTGGATCGGATCCGTGTCCTGGAACTCGTCCAGCAATAGCCGCTCGAACCGCTCCTGCAACGCCGACCGCACCGACGCGTCCCGCCGAAGCAGGTCACGCGCCAGCACCAGCAAGTCGTGGAACTCCAGCCGCCCCTCCGCCCGCCGCAGCTCCGCCGACTCCAGCACCCGCTCCGCAATCCAGTGCGAAAGATGCCGGAGGCAAGCGTCCAGCAGCAGCTCGACGAGCGATCCGGCGACCTCGACCACCTCGGTGCAGTCGCCGCGCACCCGGTTGATGTCCGGCCAGTTCTCCTTGCGCCCGATCCGGCCGACCTTCAGCCCGCGCAGCGTCTGCAGGATCGCCAGCTGCGTCTCCTGGTCGGTCGCGGCGTCCAGCATCACCCCGAGCTCACGGATCTGCTGCACCCTCGGCAGCAGGCGATCCTCGGCATCGAGGCACGACTCCGCAACGGCACCGATCTGCGCGGCCGCCGCGACCAGCCCGGTGAGATCCGGCATCGCGACCAGCTCGGGCGGATCGACCAGCACCCGCTCGGCGATCAGGTCCCAGTCGTTCCCGAACAGCCGCGCCAGCGACCGCAGGTGCTTCAGCTCGACCCCGACCGCCATCGCCAGCAGCAGCGGTTCCGCGATCGAGTCGTCGTCGAGCAACAGCTGCTGCAACTCCGCCCAGCGCTCCTCGAACGCGACGGACGAACCCACCTCGTCCAGTACGTCGATGAGCGGCGGCAGCCCGGCCTCGATCGGATGCGCGAGCAGGAGCTGCTGCGCGAACGCGTGCAACGTCCCGATCGACGCCGAGTCCAGGTCGTCCAGCGCCGCATCCGCCAGCTTCCCGGCCGGCCCCTTCCGCGCCTTCTCGAACTCGACCCGCAATCGGTCGCGGAGCTCCGCCCCGGCCTTCTCGGTGAACGTCACGGCCGCGATCGTCCGCAGGGGTACGCCGTCGCGCAGCACCAACGTCGTCACCCGGTCGACCAGCGCGTGCGTCTTCCCCGACCCGGCGCCCGCCTCGACGAACAACGTCGCCGACGTGTCGGACTGGATCCGCTCCCGCGCCGCGCTGTCCAGCAAGAACTCACTCATTGCCGGCCTCCGCGAGCGCAGTCGGGTCGATCAACCGGACCAGGCGGGACAGTGTCGGATCAAGCCGTTTCCGGTCCCATCGCGCTCGCACCTCGCTGTGCCCGATCCCGTCCGGGTTGCAGTAAGGGCACTGCACCCAGAGGAAGTCCGGCACCTCGGGCGCCTTCGGTGGGAAGTACCCGGCCGCGATCGACGACACGATCACGTCGAGCGTCTCGACGTACCGGGCCTCGACGTCGGGAGTCAGCGGCACCGGGATCCGCTTGCCGCCGCGCCGGACGAACCAGTACGACGCCTCGACCGGTGTCGATGGTTCACCGAGCCGGGCGCGCGCGGCGTACGCGTAGACAGGCAGTTGGAGCTTCGTCCCACCCGCCACCGGGTCGGACTCGATCGCCTCATACCGCGAGAAGCCGCCGGTCTTCACGTCGGTCACGTAGATCGTCCCGTCCCGCCCGAGGTCGACCTTGTCCGCGCTGCCGCGCAGCAGCACCCGCCCCGACGGCACCGGGATCTCCACCGCCGGCTCGCCGTCGAACCCGAACCGCAGCTCCGAAGCGACCACCGACGCATCCCGGTCGGCCCGCCAGTGGTCGTCGTCGTTCAGCAGCACCATCAGGTCGCCGAGGATCCGCAACCGCTCCCGCTGCCACAACCGCGGATGCCCGGTCAAACCCTCCGCCTCGAACTGATCGGCCCGATCCGCACCGATTGCCAGCAGCAACGACCGCTGCTCGGCCGACCACGGCTCGCCGTACGACGGCAGCGAACCCGCGAGCCGTGACACGAAAGCGTCCAGGCTGTTGTGGATCAGGTTCCCCACCTGGATAGGCGAGATCACGAGCAGATCCTCCGGCGCCTCCAGCGGCTCCACCTGAAGCAACCGCTCGACGAAGTACGCGTGCGGGCACGTTGCATACGCCTCCAGCAACGTCGGCGACGCGACCCGGTCCTCCACTGCGTACTCCGGTAGTCCCGACACCCCGGACAGATCCCCGTCGAAGCGCGTGAACGCGTTGCTCGCCCGCCCACGCAACAGCTCCCGCGCCCGAACCACGACCTCGTCGTCGAGCCACAACCGGGCCGACACCGCCCGGACCTGCCACTCCTGCTCGGTCGCCGGCATGGTTGCCGTCGTCAATGATCCCGCGTACGACGCCGACGTCTGCAGCCGATCGCCGTACGAAGCCTGGTCCCACTCGGTCGCGGCGAGCGCGTGATCCCCGGTCAACGACCGCATCGTGCCCAGCAACCACCGAGTCGGAAGTCGCCGCGACGAACGCCGCAGATCGCCGCGCGGGAACGACGCCACCACCTTCCGCGAACCCGCTGAGAACGCCACCAGCAAATGCCGTTGCTTCTCGTCCAACCGGTCCCGGAACGACGCCAACTCGGGCGCCGCCGCCTCGCGGACCCGATGGGGGAGCAGCGCGTCTTCGTGTACCCGCCCCGGATAAAGATCCTCCGACAGCCCGACGACGTACACGATGTCGGCCGACAACCCGACGCTCGCCGACAACGGCGCCACCAGAACACCGGTCCCGAACGTCCCGACCCGAGGAAGCGACTGCTGCAGCTCGAGATCCAGCACATCGCGCAGCACCGTCAGGCTCGCCGGCGTGCCCAGCTCGTCCAGCGTCGACAGCCCCTTCAACGACCCCTCGACCGCGACCGCGGCGTACTGCTCCTCGACCGGCAGGGACGAGTAGTCACCAAGCAGGTCGTTGAAGAGCTGCAGCACACCACCGGCAAGCTCCGACCACGTCTCCAGCGCGGCGATACCACCAAGCCGGCGGCGGAGCTCGGAAGCAAACGCATGCAAGCGTTCTGCGTTGGCTGCGTTGTACTGCGCACGCCGCACAGCTGCCGGTCGTGGGTCCTCGGCTGCCTCCTCCTGGTTCGCCGTACGGCGCTCGGCCTCGGCGTACCGCGCGAGCCGGGCGTCCCAATCGTCGCCACGGACCACGCCGGCGACGCGGGACATCCGCTCCCACTGCGGCACCGGGATGCGCTCGCCGGTGAAGTCACGCGTCGGCGCATTCGCGAGCGCGCGGAAGACGTCGGCGCGGGGCAGGTCCTGGTCGACGAGGGCGAGCACCTCGAGCAACGTCCGGGCGATCGCGCGCTCGTGCACCGGCCGGGTGCCGGGTCCATTGACCTCGATCCGGGCGGCGGCCAGGTGCTCGTGCAGAAGCCGCGCGTACGGCGTTGCGGCCGAATAGAGGACCGCGATCCGGTGGGCCGGAGTCTTCTGCAGCGAGGCGACCACGTCCCGGACGACGCAGCGCACCTCGTCGTCGGCGTCGGACGCGTTGAGCACCTCGGTCGCGACCGGGTAGTTCTTCGAGATCGACGACGGCAGATCGATCCCGATCCGTTCCAGCGAACGGCGGACCGCTCGGTCGGCCCGCCGTACGTCGGTGAGCCCGACGATGACCGTGAGATCGGCCGCCGCGGACCCCAACGCCTCGACGAACGCTGCCTGGGTCTGGGTGAGCTCCTGCGGGAGGTAGAGGACAAGGGCGCCGAGCTCAGCGACCAGGCCAGGGTCGGTGGTGATCCGTGCCGCGGCCGCGCGGAGCAGGTCGGTCTCGTCGTACCACTCTGGGGCGAGCTCCGTCGTCACGTGGCGGTGCAGGCGGACCAGGTCGGGGCCGAGCACGGATGCGCCGGCGACGCTCTCGAGGGCTGGATCGGTGAGGTCGCGGAGCTCCTCGTGGGCTGAGGCAAGCGCTTGGATGGTTGACGGGTGCTCGGCGACTTCCTGGAAGATGCCGGGCGCCTTGGACAGCGCCGTCCGCCAGGTCGCTGCGACGATCGGCCGGGTCGCGGGGCGGCGCGGTGACAGCACACCCGCGGCCAACTGCTCGGCTAGGCGCTCCAGCGTTGCCAGGTAGAGCCCTGCGATCCCTGACACGGCGAGGTGGCGGCGGGCGACGACTCCGGCAAGGTTGTTGGGCAGGAGCAAGGTGACAGGCTTCATCGGATCGTCGGCCTTCAGCCGCGCGACGACGGCCTGCAGGCGTTCCAGAGCGGCCGCTCCGTAGGCGGTCGTCTCGATCCGGGTCCCGCTCACCTCAAACCCCCGATCTGTCCAAGTTCCACCGCAGACGCTAAACCCTGCCACGGACAGAAAGATGACGGGGCGCGAAACGCCAAGGTTTCTGCAGGCTGGACGATCCGCTCCCACAATGAAGAAATGACCAGGGAGACGTCGATCGCGCGGGTGCTGCTCGTGCTCGTCTTCGCGCCCGCCGGCGGTCTGTTCGGCAAGGCGGTGGCTGAGGCCGCGCAGGGCCGGCAGTGGTGGCCGTGGCTGGTCGCGGCGCTGGTCTGGCTGGTGCTGACCGGGCTGGTCTCGGTGGTGGTGACGAGCCATTTCGACGAGCACCGATAATGCTCCGATGGTCGCCGCGGTGCATCACATCGAGCTCTGGGTCCCAGACCTGTCCAAGGCGCTGAACAGCTGGGGCTGGGTCCTCAACCGGTTGGGCTGGAAGGACGGTGACGGCTGGCCCGGCGGGATGACCTGGATCGCCCCGGACGGCTGCTACCTGGTCGTCGAGCAGAGCCCGGCGATGTCGGCGGCGGAGCACGACCGGCTCCGCCCTGGGATGAACCACCTCGCCGTGACCGCGGCCGGCCGGGCGGAGGTCGACGCGATCGTCGCGGAGGCGGCCGGGCACGGCTGGACACTGATGTTCGCCGACCGGCACCCGTACGCCGGCGGCCCGCAGCATTACGCCGCCTTCCTGCACAACGAGGACGGCTACGAGCTCGAGATAGTCGCACCGGACTAGCTGGTGAGACTAGGTATGCCTGGAGTGACCACTGGGTCTGGTGGTGTGACATGGTTACTCCAGGCAAGTGGTGTCGCGGGGCAGAAGTGGAAGGACGGTGCTCGTGACGGAGAAGCCTGACGGGGGAAGTACGCCCGGACCGGTTTCACCGGAGCTCCTGGAGGCCCGGATCCGCGGTCTCCAACACGCGCTGGGGCAGCTGCTGGAGGACGCCCGACAACTGACGTACGGTGAGCACCAGCGAGCCGTGCAGCTGCATCGTCAGCTACAGGAACAGACTGCGGTCGCCCGACGCGAGTCACGGGCCCTGGTGGACGCCAAGACCGCCGAGGCACTGGCCAGTGCCGAGCCGACCGCGCGTCTGCTGGCGGACAAGCTGGCGCCCGGGCTGGCGTCCATACCGCCCAACGACGCACGCTGGCGCTCGCGGCAACTCGTCGGCGCGGGCATCCCGTCGTACGTGCGAGTGGGCGAGCTAGACCCTGGTACGCCGGTCGCTGCGCCACTGCTGCGGACGAACGGGTGGCGTGTGACCGCCGACCGCCACGAGTCCGCCCGCAGGCTGCTGCAGAGCGTCGCACTGCGCCTGGTAGCGGCCGCCGAACCCTTCCGGCTCCGGATAGACGCGTTCGACCCGCGGCTGACCGGGACGATGGGCCTGCTCGGTCACCTGACCACGAAGTACCCGCAATTGGTGCCCAGGGCAACGCACACCGCCGAGCAGCTGCACACAGTGCTGTCCGGACTGGTCGATGTCTCGTCGCTGCGCGCCAGCAGGCAGGCACAACTGGGGCACGAGCGGTTCGAGGACCTCATCCGGGAGACGGGCCGAGTCACTGACCCCTATCGGCTGGTCATCTTGTTCGACTACCCGGCAGGCATCGACACGCTCGCCCAGCGCGACCTGCTCCGGCTGGCCGCGACCGGTGGCGAGCGGGGCATCTGCTTCCTGGTCCACCACGACCCGTCGATGACACCGGAGAACGACGTCGACACCAAGCAGCTGCTCGACATGCTGACCCCGATCGCGATCGCCGGCGAGAAGGTGGAGGTCGCTCAGCTTCCCGGCGTACCGGCGAAACTCGACCCGCAATTCGACGCGAACGTTGCCGCGGGCATCTGTGACGTGGTGGCCGAGCTGGCCGACATCGCCGTACTGCCGACGATCGACTTCGACCGGACGCTGCCGGACCGCTCGACCTGGTGGCAACCGGTCAAGGACGAGCTGAGCACAGTGATCGGGTACGACGACCGGACGCCGGCGCTGGTGCGGTTGCGCAGCGGCAACCCCGCGCTGCCGCATGTGCTCGTCGGTGGCGCCGTCGGCCAGGGCAAGTCGAACCTGCTGCTGGTGATGATCCACGGTCTGGCCGCACGGTACGCCCCGGCCGACCTGGAGATGTACCTGCTCGACTTCAAGCACGGTGTCGAGTTCTCCGCACTCGGTCCAGCGGCGGAGCGGGAGCACTGGCTGCCGCAAGTGCGCGTGCTCGGGATCCACAGCGACCGCGCGTTCGGTCTCGCCGTACTGCGGCACCTGTCGGACGAGCTGGCGCGGCGCAGCGAGATCTTCAAGGCGCATGGCAACGTTGCCGACATCGCGGAGCTTGCAGCCGGCCCTGATCGGCCGCCGCGCCTGCTCGTCGTACTCGACGAGTTCCAGGTGCTGCTGGAGGACGACGACGAGCTTGCTGACGAGGCGGCCAAGTTGCTGGAGCGGCTCGTCCGGCTGGGACGCGCGTACGGCGTTCACGTCGTACTGGCGACGCAGACGATCGAGGGCGTCAAGCGGCTGTCGACCAAGCGGGACTCGATCTTCGGACAGGTGCCGTACCGGATCGCGCTGAAGACGACGCCGGCCGACGCGCAGGCGATCCTGCGGAGCGGGAACACGGCGGCGGCGGAGCTGCAGTTCCGCGGTGAGGCGGTGCTGAACGCGAACTTCGGCTCGCCGGACGACAACCAGCACGTACTGGTGAGCTTCGCCGACAAGCCGGTGCTGGACGAGCTGCGGCGCGAGCTGTGGACGCGGGCGGGGGAGGCGGCGCATCCGCCGCGCATCTTCCACCTGGCCGAGCCGGCGCGGCTGGCGGACACTGCTGCTGCGGTCAAGCCTGAGCTGGGGCGGCCATGGACGGGGCTGCCGATCGCAGTGACTGAGGCGCCGGTGCAGGTGGAGGTGCGTCCCGAGCCAGGGGCCGGCGTACTGGTGCTGGGTGACGGTCCGGCTGACGCCATCGGCGTACTGAGTGGGCTTGCGTTGTCTGCGGCTGCCGCTGCGGTGGACCCGCCGCGGTTCGTGTTCGTCGACGGCACCAACTCGTCGCCTGCTGTTGCTGATGGCAAGGGGGCGTTGATCCAGGCGCTGCGGCAGCTGGGGTGCGAGGTCGAGACAGTCGACAAGCATGACGACATCGCGCCACGGTTGTTCGCGCTGCGGGACCAGGTGCGGAACGGGCAGATCGGTGGGGAGACCTATCTACTCGGGTTTGGGTTCCACGGGGTACCGAAGATGCAGGTGCATGCGGAGGGGTTCTTCGAGAGCCCTGCGAACGCGCTGCAGGACATCGTCCGGGACGGGCCGTCGCAGGGGCTCATCACCTTCGGCTGGTGGAACCGGCTGCACGTCTGCACCGAGCAGCTCGGGTACGGGCGGGCCAACGTCGCGACCCACCTCTTCCTCAAGCACCCGCAGGACGGCGTGCGCGCAGTCTGCGGTCCGCTGGTGCGCTGGGCGTCTGAACCGCACCGGGCACTGCTGTGGGACGGCCTGCACCCGGAGGCACAGGTCGTCGTACCGTTTGCCGCACTGCGGTCCGACGAGGTGGACCGCGCGGTGGAGTTGGTACGGCGATGAAGACGGAAGAGCAGCAGTGGGCTGAGTACGCACGGGCGCTCCGACAGGTCGCAGGAGCCCGGGCGGACGCCCAGCAGGCGCAGGACCGGGTGACTGCCCACAAGTCGAAGGCAGAGGCCACTGCACTCGCCGAGGCCGACGCTATGGCCGAGCGCGGCCGCAAGGTGGAGGCCCGGCTGAACGCGCTGGCCGAGCAGGCTGCGGCCAGCCTGCAGCGGGCCGGACTGCCCGCGGAGGGCAAGCGGGTCAACATCGCGTTCCCGGACATCCGTGCGCTGACTGATCTGGAGTCGGCGGCGACCCGGATCACCAAGCAGCTCGGTGAGGCGGTCGACCAGCTCGAGCAGGTCCGCGCTGACGCCCGGGCGGAGCAGGAGCGGCGCAAGCGCCGTACCATCAGCGCAGCACTGACACTGGTCGGGTTCGTGGTGGTGTGGGTGGTCACGCGGTCGTTCCTGGCCGGCGTCGAGGCAGCAGCCATCGCTGCGGTCACGATGCTGGCTGCGTCGCGGGTGCTGGGGCTGCCGCGGCTGCCCGGCGCGCGCTGGTGGGGCTGGGGAGGTGCAGTCGTGGTCGTCGCGGTGATGGCGGCCGGACTGCCCTGGTGGCTGGCGATCCTGGTACCCGTGATCGTGTCCGGTACGGCGATCGTGCTGCCGAAGAAGCGTGGTTGAGGGAGAGGGTTGATGTGTCCGACGTACAGCGGCTCAAGGAACAGCTGCACCAGGTGTCGATGGAGGCCAAGCAGGCCGCCGGCGGCCTGGCCGGGTTCAAGCTCCGCTTCACCCAGCACAGCCAGCAGGTGGAGAGCCTGATCGCCGGTACGGCGACCGGCGTCGACCGGGACATCTCGGAGATCCTGGACGCCGCCGGTAAGGCTGTCGAACAGGCCGCCGAGGCGCTGGAGATCGCCTCGGCCGGATGCAAGAGCTACGCCGACCAGATCTAAATGGTTTCGGACCTGCAGCGAGTCGCCCGAGGTCTGGTCGACTGCCTCGACGAGGTGCCGCAGGTGGTTCAGCACCTGCAGCGCACCGCGGACCGCTGCCGTGAGAACGCCGCGACCGCGATAGCCGCCTCCCACGGCCGCGCCACGGTCGCTGCCCAGCAACTCGACGCGGCCGCCCGCGCATGCGAAGCCGCGGCCCACTACCTGTCGATGGCGCCCCCGAAGGCGCGCGCCTGGGCTGAGCGCCTCGTCGGCGACTCCCGCAGTACGAACCGGCCCTCCAGCGACTCCGCCGACCGCAACAAGGCCACCCGCGGCCGGGACGACGTTTCCGAACGGGATTCCCAGGGCCGCCCGAAACGCCTCACCGCCCGCTACGACGACATCGAACTCCCCGAGCAGGACGACGACGAGTCCCCACTCGTCACCGTCGCCCGCAAAGCCTTCGAGAAGTTCCGCAAACAACGCGAGAAGGACGAAGAGCAGCGCGAGGACCCCGAAGAGCTCGAGGTCGAGATCACCGTCACCGAAACCGGCGAGCTCACCATCGAGGAACGCAACGAAAAGGAAGACCAGAAACGCGAGGACCACCTCCGCCAGGACTTCCAGATCGAGGTAGACCTCACCGAACCCATCAAGAACCTCCTGGCCACCATGGCCGACTCCGCAGCCGAAACCTGGGACCACGCCGAGCTCACGATCACCCCGACCCAGATCGAAGCCACCTTCGACTACCCCGAAGACAATCCCGACCCGATCGCCGTAGACATCAACCCCACCCTCGACTTCGACCCAGCCTTCGACCTCCGCCCCCTCGGCGACGACTTCGCCCCTGGGATCCACGATCCGGACGGCATCTTCGACGGCAAGGAGCAGGAGATCGCGAAGGTGCTCGAGCGACAGGGGTGGCGCGTCGACGCACGACGTCCCGACCACACCACTCGCAACAGGAAGAATCCGGACTCGGCGGTTCGCAGGAGTGGCACCGAGGAGGGAGTGATCATCGAGTTCAAGACGCTTCGCGAGGGCACTCACTCAGCGGTGAAGCGCAACATGCTCGAAGGCACCGGCCAGGCGACGCAGGACCGCCCGCGCGGTGAGGTCGTCATCGACGGACGGAACGTCGGGCTGTCGGAGGCGATCGCGGACCGCGGATACCGGCGGGCTCTTGGTCAGCCTGGCAAGACCGTCGCAGACGTTGTTCATGTCATCCTCGGTGACGGGCGGATGGTCACCTACACGAAGGAGCAGTGATGTCCACCAGCGACAACGTGTTTCTGGCTGCGGCTGAACCTGTCGATCAGTTCGCGCAGTGGCTGGCCGGGGCGATCGGTCTGGAACCGCTGCATCCTGAGGACCTGCAGACCGGGGAGTACATGTTCCGGGGCCAGGCGCGGACGGCCGAGGGTGATCTCATTCTGCTGGTCGCGCCGAACGGGTACAGCGAGGTCGATCCGGAGCCGGAGGACGTCCAGGCGCTCGATCCGTACCCGATCGATGTGCAGGTTCGACTGGCGGGGCGCAAGGACGAGAAACTGCAGTTGCGCGAGACCCAGGCGGTCTTCGGTGAACTGGTCGAGTCAAGGCCCGATGTCGCCATGCTCCTCGTACACAACCTGGACACCTTGGTGGCAGCGCACCTGCCGGGAGTGGGCACCCACACCTTCGATCAGCCCATCAGCCCGGACGCCCCCGACATCGACACCTGGCGCCCCTGGGTCATCGGCTGAGCCGGGTGCGCTGGTGTCGACGGACGACGACATCTTCTTCGCCTCGGACGTGCCGCTGGCCACGACGGTTGACCGAGCCGAACACGTACGGCGAGGCCGATCCTGAGCCCGAGGATGTCTCGGCGATCGACCGCTACACGGGAGTGGTCGAGGTCCGCCTCGCGGGCAAGAGGGACGAGGAGTTGCAGTCACGGGAGGCACGCGCGGTGTTCGACGAACTGGCGGAAGGCCGCCCCGGCGTCGCGCTGGTCCTCAGCCACGACCTGTCCATGATCGTCGCGACGTACCTGCCCGGCGCCGGCGTGCACTCCTTCCCGCCCGGTACGACACTCGACATCCCGGATGACACCGTCTGGCGCCCATGGGTCGTCGCCTGACGTGTCTGTCGTCGACTGTGTCTTCGTGGCCACCGCGGAGTCGCCGGGGCAGGTGGCTCGGTGGCTGCGTGAGGTCGCCGGGTGTGAGGGCGGGAGCGTGGACGGTGCCGCCGTTCGCATGCGGGTTCGGGCGACGACTGTGGACGAGTGGCTCGGGGTGGTGGCTCAGCCGAACGGGTACGTCGAGGTGGATCCGGAGCCCGAGGACGTCCAGGCGCTCGATCCCTATGCGATCGAGATCCAGGTCCGGGGCGGGCGCAGGGAAGCCATCCTGCACGCTGAAGCGCGGTTGATTTTCGACAAGCTCGTCACCTCGCGCCCGGACCTTCCGATGCTCCTGGTCCACAACCTCGACACGCTCGTCGCAGCGCACCTGCCCGGCGTGGGCACCCACACCTTCGACGAACGAATCACGCCGGACGCCGCCGACGTCGACTCCTGGCGCCCTTGGGTCGTTGCCTGAATCACCTCTGTGTGGTTTGGGGAAGTTCCGCCGAAGTGCGTCATGAAGTGTTGTGGGGGGCGTCACTTCCTTGAACCCATCCCCACAGGGAAGTGGAAGTGATTGGTATGGACGGTTGTTCTTCGATGTCGCTGATGGGAACGCGCCGGCCGGGTAGGCGGGTGCACTGATGTCCGATCCTGTTCCTCAACGTCGCCGCGTACTGGTGTGGTTCGGGGACCACGTCGTCGCGGACTACCGGGCGGAGGCCGACCTGGCCGAACGCTACGCAGCAGCCATGGCGCGCCGGTTCGCCGGCCTGCGCGTGACCAGTGACCCGATCCCCGACGCCGACCCCGGCCCGGACCGCACGCTGCCGGGCGAACGGCTCTGGGAGGTAGCCCCGAAATGACGGCCCGTCGCTTCCGGCTGATCCGCCATCATGACGTCTCCGGTGTCAGCGGCACCGGCCCCGTCGCCGAGGGCGTCCAGTTCACCGACGGAGCGGTCGCGCTCCGCTGGTACGGCGACTATCCGACCACCACAGTCTGGGACGGTATCGAGTCCGTGGTCGCCATCCACGGCCACGGCGGCGCCACCGAGGTCGAGTGGCTCGACCCGGAGCAGGGGCCGGACCCCGACCTGAGACTGCCGCCGCGGGAGTCTCTTCCACCGAGACCTTGGCCGGATCTGCACTCCGCCCCCGAGCCACAGGACCCCGATCCCCTGCACAGCGACGGCAGCAGCGGTTCGTACGGCGGTGCGCCGCCGGCCGGCTGGTCGTCGTACCGGGTGTTCCGATGAGCCGGACCGGGTCCGGCGCCGCGGACCCGGTCTGAATCGGGTGGCCGGTGCCGACTCCTCCCTTCCGGCACCGGCCGACCGAAACCACCCCGTTGCCCAAGGCACCAGTACGGCGACCACCCGGGCGTGGCTCGGGCCCAGCCGGACTCGCGATGCGACTGGGCCCGAGGGATCAGCGGGTCACTCCATCGCCTGTGTCACGTCCAGGTTGTAGTACTTGGCCGGCCCGTCGCACAGTTCCATCATCTTGGCGGCGAACTCGGAGGTGTCGGCGCGGTTCGAGTTCGCCATCGCCTCGTCGTACGACCCGAACTGGACGATCGCGAAGTACCGGCCCGGCTCGTCCCGGTCGGCGCACGTCATCGCGATGGTCGGCGCCGAGCCCTCACCGGAGCCCTCGCGGGTCTTGCGGAACTCGTCGTTGAGCGCGGCGATCTCGTCCGGCTTCTGCGTCCGGTACTCGATGATCTGAACGAAAGCAGCCATTTCTCCCCCTTGCCCATGGCCCCCACTTTCGGCGGTCCCTGCCTCGACACTGCGCCCCGATCGGCGTGACCGCAAGGGTTCGGGTACGGCGGTGACCGCATGCCCTCGCGGCATCACGAAGCGTTCGGTTCTGCCGTCAGCAGAGCAGCCTGGGTTTTGTCGGTGGCGCCTGATTGGCTTGCGGGCGTGGAGATTCTGATACTCGGCGGGACCGCTTGGCTGGGTCGTGAGATCGCGACCCAGGCGTTGGCGCGTGGGCATTCGGTCACCTGCGTGGCGCGGGGCGAGAGCGGCGGGGTGGCCGACGGAGCGACTCTGGTCGCGGCCGATCGCAGCCGGCCGGATGCGTACGACGCTGTGCCCGACCGCGACTGGGATGCGGTGTTCGAGGTGTCGTGGCAGCCCGGCTTCGTGCGGGGAGCGCTGGCGGCCTTCGGCGCTCGGGCGAAGCACTGGACGTATGTGTCGTCGGTCAACGTCTACGAGAAGTACGACACGCCGGGCGCCGACGAGTCCGCCGTACTGCGGGATCCGACCGAGCTGGACGTGGTCGACCGGGAGTTGTACGGCGAGGCGAAGGCGGCGTGCGAGGCGGCGTCGATCGAGGCGGTCGGGGACCGGCTGGTGATCGCGCGGGCCGGGTTGATCGGTGGGCCGGGGGACAAGAGCGATCGCTCCGGTGCGTGGGTGGCTCGGGCGGCGCGGGCGCCGGAGCAGCCGATGCTGGTGCCGGACACGCCGGAGCTCTCCACGGCGGTCGTCGACGTGCGGGACCTGGCGTCCTGGTTGCTGGACTGCGCGACGGAGGGCACAACGGGGACCTTCGACACACATGGTCCGGTGGTGCCGTTCGGGGAGTGGATCGAGTTGGTGCGCCAGGTGGGCGGGCACACCGGGCCGGTGGTGCTCGCGTCGCGGGAGTGGCTGGAGGACCAGAAGGTCGAGCAGTACATGGGGCCGGACTCGCTGGCGATGTGGCTGACCGCACCGGGGTACGAAGGCTGGTCGAGTCGCAGCGGGGCGGCGGCTCGGGCAGCCGGTCTGACCCACCGGTCCCGGCAGTCGTTCCTGGAGGACGTGCTCGCCTGGGAGCGCGAGCTCGGCCTGGACCGCGAACGCAAAGCCGGCCTCAGCCCAACCAAGGAGCAGGAGTTGATCCAGTCACTGGAGGCGTAGGCCGTCTCTGGTGCTCCCGCGCCTACTGCGCGGCACTCGGCACGGCACCTCGCCGCACTGGAGCAAAGGCCACGATGGATCCGCATCGAGGCCTTCACTCCAGCACGGCGATGCACCGCACCGAGCACCTGCTCGCGACGGCGCGGGAGCACCAGACACGACCTTAGAGTGGTGGCATGTGGCTGGTACTGATCTCGGACACTCATCTGCCGGTGCGGGCGAAGAAGCTGCCGGAGCCGGTGTGGGAGGCGATCGAGCAGGCCGATGTGGTGATTCACGCCGGGGACTGGGTCAGCGTGGCGCTGCTGGACGAGCTGGAGGCTCGGGCTGCGCGGCTGATCGGGTGCTGGGGTAACAACGACGGTCCGGAGCTGCGATCGCGGCTGCCTGAGGTTGCCCGGGTGACGCTCGACGGCCTGTCGCTCGCGGTGGTGCACGAGACCGGGTCGGCCAAGGGGCGCGAGGAGCGGTGCGAGAAGGCGTACGCGGGCGTGGATGTGCTGGTGTTCGGGCACAGCCACATCCCGTGGGACACGACGAGCCCCGGCGGGCTGCGGTTGCTGAACCCGGGATCGCCGACGGACCGGCGCCGGCAGCCGTACTGCACATATCAGACGGCGACGATCACGTCCGGCCGCCTGAAAGAGGTTGCTCTCCACAACCTTTGACAGGCGTTGCCTGCTGCAACGGTCCTGAGCTGGTCCTGACATGGACGCGGCCGGGCGCGCAGTGGCGACCGCCGTACCACCGAGTTACGGCGTCCCACGCCCGACCGCCCGGCCGACCGACGTCGTTGCGGGAACTAAGCGTTTGCTGCTTCCTTGACCCGGGTCTTGAGGCGGTCGCGCACCTCTTCGGGCGTGTAGGCGCGGCGCTTGCGCTCGCCCCGCGCGATCACCACGCCCGTTGCGGCCACGCCGACGAGCCCCGCAAGTCCTACGACCTTCCATACCTTCATGGCGACTAACCTAGCGATGTGGAGACCCGGATTTCACTGGATGACGCTACGGAACTGACACGAACAGGTGACATTTGGCTGTTCCGCGGCGCCAGCCCGGCCGACCGGGCGATCCAGCTGACCACGAACAGCCCGGTCAACCACGTCGGGATGGCGATCGTCGTCGAGGACCTGCCGCCGCTGATGTGGCACGCCGAGCTGGGCCGGTCGCTGCCGGACGTGTGGACCGGCACGCACCACCGCGGCGTCCAGTTGCACGATCTGCGTGACGCGGTGCTGGTGTGGGCGCGGAAGTACGGTCAGCGCGCGTGGCTGCGCCAGTTGGACCATCCCGTGACGCGGGAGATGGAGGACGCCGTACTGCAGACCGTCGCGCGGTTGGACGGTACGCCGTTCCCGTCGACGGCCCGGTTGGCGTCGAGATGGGTGCGAGGGCGGGTGCCGGCGTTCCGGCGCGGGACGCGGGAGCTCGAGCTGGAGTCGGCGTACTGCGCCGAGGTCGTGGCGGTGACCTATGAGGCGATGGGGCTGCTGCACGGGCGCCGGCCGAACTGGTACGACCCGGGGCGGTTCTGGAGCGGTGACGATCTCAAGCTGTCGCACGGCGCCCGGCTGGGCGAGGAGATCGCGGTCGAGATTCCGGCGGGCTGAAAACTGTCGGCGCTGTGTGATTGGGTTGTTCCGGGTCGGTAACCGAGCCGGAGGAGGCGCCACGGATGTATGCCGTCATCGACACCGAGACGACCGGCCTGCTGCCCACTTATCGGCACCGGGTGATCGAGATCGCCGTAGTTCTGCTCGATGCGCGTGGGCAGGTGGAGCACGAGTGGGTGACGTTGCTGAACCCGCAGCGCGACCTCGGTCCGCAACACATTCACGGGATTCTCACTGCCGACGTGCTGGCCGCGCCGGAGTTCGGTGACGTCGCGCGGGAGCTCGGCGGATTGCTGGCCGGGCGGATGGTTGTCGGGCACAACGTCGAGTTCGACCTGGGGTTCCTGCGGGCGGAGTTCGGGCGGCTCGGGGTCGCCGTACCGCTGATCACCGAGCGGTCGATGTGCACGATGGCGCTGGCCGGTTACCTGTATCCGGGAGCGAAGCGGACGCTCGGCGCGTGCTGCGCGGCGGCCGGGATCTCGATCGAGGGCTGGCACTCGGCGCTGGCGGACACGCGTGCGACGGCCGAGCTGTTCGGGCGGTACTTGCAGGCCTTTCCGTCGCCGCCGCCGTGGCAGTGGGCCTTTGAGGAGATCCGGCGGCTGCCGTGGCCGGCGTTGCCGGGAGTGGAGTTCACGCCGACGGTGCGGCCGGTGCATGCGGGCGGGCGGCATGGGTGGATGAGCCGGATCGTGGATCAGCTGCCGCGGGTCCCGGAGCCACCGCAGGCCGACTCGTACCTTGCGCTGCTCGACGGGATCCTTGCGGACCGCGAGATCACCGCGGCCGACGCCGACCAGCTCGTCCAGGTCGCGACCGAGCTCGGGTTGGCACGGTCCGAGGTGCAGGAGCTGCATCGGTACTACGTCTCCGCGCTGGCGGCGGTGTCGTGGGGCGACGGCGAGATCACCGCGGACCAGCGCAGCGATCTCGACCGGGTCGCGGTGATGCTCGGGCATCGGGTGTCCGACGTGGACGACGCGCTGCTGCGGGCGAGCTCGGGGCGGTACGTCGTGCCCGCTCGTCCTGGCGCGCGGGGGTTCCCGCCGGGGAGCACGATGGTGTTCACCGGCGACATGATCGAGCCGCGCGAGGTGTGGTGGGACCGCGCCGTCGCCGCCGGCTTTGCTCCCCAGGAAGCGGTCCGTCCCGACACCACGTTCGTCGTCGCCGCCGACGTGGACAGCCTCTCCGTCAAGGCCCGGGCCGCCCGCGACTACAACATCCCGATCATCTCCATCGAAGACTTCCGCCGCCTCCTCCCCACCACCCCGACCGAGGCCCCCGAGCGCCGCCCCGCCTGAACCGGCCCAAGGGCCTGGGTAGGGTCCGCAGTGTGGAGATTGGGGAGTTGGCGCGGCGGGTTCATGCGAGTGCTCATCTGACCGGGGAGTTCGTGCTGCGGTCGGGGCAGGTCGCTACGGAGTACTTCGACAAGTACCGGTTCGAGGCGGATCCAGTGTTGCTGGACGCGATCGCGGAGGCGATGGTGCCGCTGGTGCCGGCGGACACCGAGGTGCTGGCCGGGTTGGAGATGGGTGGGATCCCGGTGGTGACGGCGCTGGGGCGTCGTACCGGGTTGCCTTGTGCGTTTGTGCGGAAGGAAGCGAAGGCGTACGGGACGCGTCGGCTTGCCGAGGGGGCTGAGACGGCGGGGCGACGGGTGACCATCGTCGAGGACGTCGTCACCACCGGCGGTCAGATCGTGCTGTCCACCGAGGAGCTGCGGGCACGGGGCGCCGACATCGCACACGCCGTCTGCGTCATCAACCGCAACGACACCACGCCGGCACCCCTCACCGACGCCGGCCTCACCCTGCACGCACTCCTCACCGCCGCAGACCTCGCGCCGCACGCCGGCTAGGCCTGCGGTCGCGCAGGGCGAGACGCGGGGAGCGGATCAGTCCGCTTCGTCGACTGTTTCGCGTTCGATCTCGAAGCGGAGTTGCTTACCGGAGCGAATGCGTTCGATGGCGGCCAGGCAGGCTGCTTCGCTCATGTGGACGCCGATCTCGCCGAGCTTGTGGCGCAGCACCAGGGCGGCGTCTTCGGGGGAGCGGGCGCTGGACTCGTTGATGGCCTCGATCGTCGTGGCGGTGAGCCGCTCGCGGATGTCCGGGTGAACCTCGTGGATCTCGTGCGTGATTCTGAACTCGGTCATCGCGACTCGCTCTCCTTCTTCGCCCGTGTGGACTTGCCGCTGACTCCAGCGTAGTTCCAGGTACCCACTCCCAGCCCTCAAGCGAGGACGCGATTTACGAATCCTTCAACTCGCGCGCTGAGCCGCTCCGCGCGGATCTCGGGGGAGGCGGTTTCCCCCTGCGGCACCTCGAGCTCGCGAAGCCCGCGCAGGTACAGCGAGCAGGCCAGGTCGGCGCAGATGTACAGCCCGACGGTGTTGCCGTCCCGGCCGGCCGAACCGGCGCGCCGGGCCGCGAACAGCGCCACGTCGGTGACCTGGTGCGCGGTGTTGCAGAGGTCGCACAGCCCGGTCCCGCGGCGCGGCTTGCCGGTCGCCTGGGTGTTCAGCGCGACCCCGATCACTCCACTGTCCCGCCGTACGACGAGGTAGGCGCGGTTGGGCGCCTTCGGGTCGCGCCAGCCGAGGTAGTCGAGTGAGTCCCAGGGCAGCTCGGTGAACCCGCGGGGCAGGGTCATCGCCTTGACCAGGCTCTTGGACGAGTTGACGAACGAGCGCCTGATCTCCTCGGCGCTGAGCGGTTGCACGACGGTCCTCCGATCCTTCGGCCACCCATCACACCTGCCGCGCCGCCGCACCTGCAACCGAATATCCAGCTGGTTGCTCCTGGCAACGGCCAAGCACCGGGGGTGGACAACCCGACGCATTAGGTGAACACTGGACTATGCAACCTTCAACTAATTAGTTCTCTGGAGGAACTGTAGATGGCCAGTGAGTACGCCGCTCTGTCCGGTGACTACACGATCGACACCGCGCACAGCCGGGTCGGGTTCGTCGCGCGGCACGCGATGGTGACCAAGGTACGGGGGTCGTTCGACGAGTTCGAGGGTGCACTGCACCTGGACGGCGAGAACCCGGCCAACTCGTCCGGGCAGGTGACGATCCAGGCCAAGAGCATCGACACCCGCAACAGCCAGCGCGACGACCACCTGCGCAGCAACGACTTCCTCGACATGGACAACCACGCCGAGATCTCGTTCGTGTCGACCGCGGTCAAGCAGGACGGCGACGCCAACTTCACGGTCACCGGGGACCTGACCGTGCGCGGCGTGACCAAGTCGCTGGACATCCCGTTCGAGTACACCGGCTCGGCGACGGACCCGTTCGGCAACCAGCGGGTCGGGCTCGAGGGTTCGGTGGTGATCAACCGCAAGGACTTCGGCGTCAACTGGAACGCGGCGCTGGAGACCGGCGGCGTGCTGGTCAGCGAGAAGGTCACGCTGGAGATCGAGGTCTCGGCGATCAAGAACAGCTGAGCCGCCGAGGCCGGGCGGCCGCGTCGACTGGCGGGGCAGCCGTTGTGACGCCGGGTGTCGAGCGGGTGGAGTTAGAGGGCCCCGTGGGTGACCAAGAGTCATCCGCGGGGCTCTTCTTTGTGGGTTTGTGGCGGTGGGATCACGATCGGGGTGGGAGTGGTTGGGCGCTGTGCCGGGGTGGGGACACTGGGGTTGAGTGCCGGCTAGGTCGAGGGGTCCGCCGATGATCGACACGAGGTTCGCGCGCTGGTTGGCGCCGCTGTTCGGGCGGCGCCGGGCCGGACGCCGTACGCCGGAGGCGTTCCGGCCGCGCGGGACGAGTTCGCGGGTGAGCCGGCTGGCGGCGCGGTACGACGCCGAGGTCGACCTCGCGTTGCAGCGGCTGTGGCCGAAGGCGCGGATCTACCACGACCGCGAGTTCACCCGGGACCGGGCCGACTTCCTGCTGGTGGTGCGCGGGCGCGGCGTGATGGTCGAGACGAAGGTGAAGAGCGACCCCGGGGTGTTCCGCGGGTCGACGCTGCCGCCGCTGCTGGATCGGCTGCAGCGTGACGGCCGGCGGCTGGTCGTCGTACTCAACCAGGGAGACCCGACGCCGGCTCGCGAGTTGGTTGCGAGCAGGTTGGGTGACAAGGGGTGTGTCGTCGTCTGGTCCGGGCCGGAGCACGACGCCGACCTTCGTGACGCGGTCGAGGCCCTACTGCACCAGATGGTCCGGCACGCGTGAGTTAGCAGCCGTTCGGGGTGGTGCGGCCGCCGTCGACCAGCCAGCGGGACTGGTGTTGCTCGACGCGCATCTCGTCGAGCCAGCGGGTCGGCGTGGTGGCGGGAAGGACGGCTCGGCCCTTGGAGTCGACGGTGCGCGCCAGGGTGGTGTCGTAGCAGGCGCTGACGATGACGCCGCTGGAGGCGAGGGTGCGCTTGGCCCACAGGACCCTGGTGGCGCCGGTGTTGTGGAGCTTCTTGGTGCGGTAGTGCTTCGCTTGGGCGCTGATCGCCTGGAACAGGTTCGGCGTCATCACGGGCGCGAGTTGCTTGGTCTTGCTGCCGCCGCTGCGCATCATCACGTCGAGGGCGACGCGGTACTCGTAGTAGGCGTTCACGACCGGGTCGGCCTGGCCGGCGCTGCCGACCTGCTCGGTGAGCCCGTTCTTCGACGCCTTCTTGGCGCCCGGGCTGGAGGCGGCGACGTCGGACGACCCGTCGTTGCCGCAGCCGGCCAACATCACAGCCGGGAGCAGCGTGGCGATCGCCACCAGGTTCCGAATGCGCATGTGGGTCCGAACCTCCTGTTGGGCGCGGCGTGGCCGCTTGCGCCGTCGGGCACCCAGGAGTGCACTGAGCCAGTGCACGCCGTCCGGCACTGACCGTGTAACGCTGTGACACGGACGGTGGTCACTGTGACGTGGATCACAGTTCGATCACGGAGCAGCCCCTACCGGGGTACGGGGTGCCGGTTGGCTCCGTGGCCGGATGTCCCGCGAGCCGCTGATTTCTAGCCTCGATCTCAGGACCTGAGAGCTGAGGAGAAGACATGACGGACACAATCACCCCGCGGCGAACCGCAGCGGGCAGACCGGTATCCGGGCGCAGCACATTCCCCATTCGCTGGGTGCAATCGATCTGGTACGACGTTCGCCTGGTGATCGTCGGCGCACAGACGATGGCCGACGCCGTGCTGGGGGAGCACCGCACGGAGCCCGAACGGCAGAAGCAGTTGAAGGCAGGCGACGAGGTGGTCCCCGTGAGGCCGGGGGTCGTGTTCGGGCATGGGGTGGTTACGGCGGTGTTGGGGGTGGTGAGTTGGTTCCTGGTGCTGTTGCTGGGGATGGCGGTGGTCAGAGGCGTGTTCTACGGCGTGGTGACCGACGGGCCGTACGGGGCGGGGACCTGGGGTGGGCCTACCAAAGCGGGGGCCTGGGCGGTGCATGCGGCGGTTTCGGTGCCGATCATCGTTGGCTTGATGTTGGCCTTTCGGGGGATTCACCGGCTGCACGTGGCCTCGGCGCGGCGGCTGTACGGGCCGGCCGGGAGATGGGTGCTGCCGGCAACGATTGCGGTGGGTGGTGCGGGGATGGGGCTGATCTGGGCTTGGATTCAGCAGCTGTGACACCGCGCGGACTAGGGTCCGGAGGGTGAACCGACGATGGAGGTGGGTCGCCGGGCTGGCGGTCGCCGCCTTGGTGTTCCTGACCGCCCTGGACCTCTACCAGCACTACCGCGTCCCGATGAGTGCCGTAGCCGGACTGGCTCTGGCGCGCGGCCTAGGGCTGGCGCTGGTCTGGCTGCGCCCCCGAGCGGCCATCGTCGTCTCCCTGCTCGTCAGTGCGATCACCGCGGGGCTCACAGTGCCCGACCCACCGAGCGAGCCGTGGCCGTGGGGGACGACAGCAGCCTTTGGTACGGCGTTCGTCCTCGCAATCGCCGGCGCCCGCGGACTGAGCCGACGCGAGCTGGTGGCGTGGTGGGTCGCCACGCAAGCCGTCGGCGCCGGTGCTCTCGCGCTTGCACCGGACAGAGGCAGCTGGGGCTCTCTGCTCGTCATGGCCGGCCTGTCAGCGGTCGCGGTCGTCGTTGCCGACCTGCTGCGGTCCAGGAACGAGACGCGTCGCCGGCTGGCGGAGCAGGAGGTCATCAGCAAGGAGGAGCGGGCCGAGCGCGCCCGGCTGCAGGAGCGGGCACGCATCGCGCGCGAGCTCCACGACGTGGTCGCACACCACTTGTCTGTCGTGGTCGTCCGGGCGGACAGTGCGCCGCACCGACTCCCGGACCTGCAGGACGACGTACGAGCGGAGTTCGTGGAGATCGCTGATGCGGCGCGGGCTTCGCTGACCGAGATGCGGCGAGTGCTGCAGCTGCTGCGCGATCATGAGCCGCCAACGCACGAGCTGGGGCCGCAGCCGGGCCTGGAGCAGCTCCCCGAGCTCGTCGCGACCACGAGGCGAGCGGGAGCGGATGTGCGCCTCGACGAGGGCGTGCCGAGCGGACTGGATCCGGCTGTGGAGTTGGCGGCGTACCGGATCGTGCAGGAGGCACTCAGCAACGCAGTACGTCATGCGCCCAAGTCAGTGGTGCAAGTGACGGTGCGGCGGGACGACCACGCGCTGAAGCTGACAGTTCGAAACGGTCCAGGGCAGTCCGCAGGGCAGCCCGGCAGCGGGCAGGGCCTGGTCGGGATGCGGGAGCGGGTGGCACTGCTGGATGGGAGTGTGAGCAACGGGCCGACCCCCGAGGGCGGTTATCTGGTGGAGGCGGTCATACCGGTGGAGGAGGTGGCGAGTGGCGATCCGGGTGCTCGTGGTTGATGACCAGGAAATGGTGCGGGCCGGGTTCACGGCGTTGCTGAACGCGCAGCCCGATCTCGAGGTCGTCGGTCAGGCCGGTGACGGCGCCGAGGCGGTGGCGCTGGCGGCCGAGCTGGGTCCCGACGTGATCCTGATGGACGTCCGCATGCCCGTGATGGACGGCCTCGCCGCGACCCGTCGCATCCTGGAGAACGGGACCGCACGGGTCGTCATGCTCACGACGTTCGATCTCGATGACTACGTGTATGCGGCCTTGCGTGCCGGCGCTAGTGGGTTTCTGCTGAAGCACTCGACTCCGGACGAGCTGGCCAACGCGGTCCGGGTCGTCGCTGCTGGAGATGCCTTGCTGGCGCCGTCCGTGACGCGTCGGCTGGTGGAGGACTTCGCTCGCGTCCAGCCCGTCGTGCCGATCACTCCGGTCCACCTGACGCCGCGTGAGACCGACGTACTGCGGCTGGTCGCGCGCGGGCTGTCGAATCGGCAGGTCGCTGCGGAGCTCGTGCTGGCCGAGCAGACCGTGAAGACGCATGTAAGCAACATCCTGACCAAGCTGGACCTGCGGGACCGCGCGCAGGCCGTGGTCTACGCGTACGAAGCCGGTGTGGTCTCACCGGGCCCACGCCACTGAGGGAGGACGCATGGAGGCGCTCGAGCGGCTGCGGGGACTGTGTCTCGCGCTGCCGGAGACGACGGAGCGGCCGAGCCACGGGGAGCCGACGTGGTTCGTGCGGGACAAGAAGGTGTTCGTGATGTTCGCGAACCAGCACCACGACGACCGCGTCGGGTTCTGGTGCGCGGCGCCGCCCGGGGTGCAGGAGTCGCTGGTCGAGGGGGACCCGGAGCACTTCTTCAGGCCGCCGTACGTCGGTCATCGTGGCTGGCTCGGGGTCTACCTCGACGTCGACGGCGTGGACTGGGACCACCTCGAGGACCTGGTCGAGAGCGCCTACCGGCAGATCGCCCCGAAGACCCTGATCGCCAAGCTGGACGCTCTCTAGTTCCAGGTCGCGGACGCCGGATCCACGCCGTGGGCTGCGGTGTTGGCGAAGATCGTGGCGTGCAGCCAGTCGGTCAGGCCGGGAGCGAGGGATTCGAAGTAGGTGCGGTAGCCGGGCTCGGTGACGAACGTCCGGGCCAGGCAGGCATGCATCGAGTGCGTGCAGTCGAAGTAGCGCGCGAAGGACTCGCGGTGGCGCTCGGCCAGGGCGTTGGCCTCAGCTGAACCAGGTACGACGCCCGCCACCACAGCCGCCGCCAGTTCAGCGTTCAGCGCCTCCGTGGACGCAGCCACCTCGCGCCACTCGTCCGGAGCGAGTGCGCTCGTCCGCTCGACGTACTGCGCCCACTGCTTGGTGTCGCCCCAGCGGTCCTTGGCCTCCTGCACCCACTCCGGCCGCCAGTCGGTGCCGAAGATCTCGACCTGCTCCTCGGGCGACAGCTTGATACCGGACGACGTCGCCGCCAGCATCCGGTCCACCGCGTGCACCATCGACTCCAGATGGATGATCTGGGAGGTGAGCTGAGCACGCTGCCGACGCAGATGCTCGCGAGCATCTGCAGCCGGGTCGTCGAGCAACCGGCCGATCTCGGCGAGCGGCAGGCCGAGCTCCCGGTACACGAGCACCTGATGGATCCGGGCGATGTCGTCGCCCGAGTAGACCCGGTAGTCGGCCGGCGTGCGTCCGCTCGGCCGGACCAGGCCGACCGCGTCCCAGTGGTGCAGCGTCCGCACGCTGACACCGACCAGGGCGGCCGCCTGGCCGACCGTCAACTCGTCCGAAGTCACGCCCTCAGTTTGTCAGCGGGATGCGGGATCCCGATCTTGCGGAGGTTCTCGGCCTGCGGGCTCGCCGGGTCGAGCGGTCGGGCCGCCGTCATGGTGACTCGGGCGTTCTCCGGCGTGGTCACGGTCAGCTCGACCGAGTTCCACGGCTTCACCTCGGGGCCTTCAACGCAGCCAGGGACCAACTCCGAGCACCGGGCGGCGATCTCGTCGAGTTGGCTGAGGACGGCCGCGAAGTTGATGGCCTGCGCCGAAGCAGCCGGAGCCGGCACCCCAGGCACCAGGAGGACGTCCTGGAACGCCCATCGGCGCAGGTGGGTCACCTGCCCACCGGGCGCCGAGAACAGGTCGATGAACCCGAGCCCCCGGATCCAGAAGTCCTTGGACACCGCGAGCTCCGCGGCCGGGATGGTGACGAACATCGGCATGCCGTAGATCTCCCGGTAGACCTCGGGAGCGGTCGCGTCGAGGGCCGGGATCGGAACAGGACTGGTGTACGTGTTCATGCCTGCGATCGTCGAGCCTGACGCTACGTCAGGGTCAATCCGACAACGGCCGCGCGGCCTGCGGCAGCCGAGGGAGTTGCCGGCTCCACGCCTCGGCGTACTCAGGCGTCGACCACGTCCACGACCGGATCTGCTCGACGCTGCGGCGCCCGAAAACACCCCGGAAGAGCTCGTACGTCGACGTGCGCACCGCCGCGACGGGAGTACCGCGGCCGAGCTCGTACGTGGCGTCGGGTGTCTCCATCGACAGGGTCCCGAAGGCAAAGTCCGACGGATCCGACTCGGACAGCGCCCAATCGAGCGTCGCCAGCCAGAGGTCACGCGGCGGCCGCCCGAACCCCAGGACGCCGTGCAGGTCCGCCTCGTGCGTCCCCGCGTCAGCCCACGGGTTGCAGACCAGCGGGTGCTCGCTCGTCCCCGCCAGGATCACCTCCTCGAGCGCCGGCCCGCTGGCCGCCCACTCCTCGAGTACGGCGTCGATCGGCAGCCGCCGGCGCGCTTCGACCTGCACGGCTGTCCAGGGCGGTTCCGGCGCCCCGTCGAGGTTGCCGGTGGCGAAGTCCGTCGCCACACCGGTCAGATGGGAGACCAGGTCACGCACAGTCCACTCCGGGCAGGCTGGGACAGTGCGGTCCAGGTCGGCCGGGCTCAGGGAACGCACCGCGTGAGTCACCCGTTCCCGGGTCCCGGCGTACAGGGCGGCGCTGGTCGCAGGATCCATGACTACCTCCTTCACAGGACTGACGAACGGGCCCGCTTCAGATCGACAGATAGGGTGACGCGGTGAGCATGGGTGACGTTGGGTCGCGGCTGGCGATCGCGTTGGCGTTCGGCAGTTCGGCGGCCGTGATGGTGCTGGAACTCGTCTCGTTGCGGCTGGTGGCGCCGTACATCGGACTGACGCTGGAGACGAACACGGCGGTCATCGGGGTCGCGCTGGCCGCGATCGCGACCGGTGCCGCGCTGGGTGGGCGATATGCGGACACAGTGTCTCCGCGCAAGACGCTGGGGCCGCTGGTGCTGATCGGCGGCGCTCTGGTGATGCTGATCCTGCCGGTAGTGCGCTGGACCGGTGAGTCGCTGAGCGGCGGGACCGATCTGGTGTTCCTGGTGCTCGCAGTGGCCCTGTTCGCACCGGCCGCGCTGCTGTCCGCCGTGACACCGATGGTGACCAAGCTGCGGCTGGCGACGCTGGCCCAGACGGGAACGGTCGTCGGCCGTCTGTCGGCGTACGCGACCGTCGGTGGCATCGCGGGGACGGTGCTGACCGGGTTCGTGTTCGTGTCGAAGATCCCGATCAGCACGATTGTGCTCACGCTGGGCGGTCTGCTCGTGCTCGCCGGTGCGGTGTTGACCGTCGTACTGCGAGGTGCTCGGACGGCCGTGAAGCCGGTGGCCCTCGCGCTGATCGGCGCCACGCTCACCCTGGTCGCGCCACGGCCGTGTGAGGTGGAGACGGCGTACCACTGCGCCCGGGTGGTGGCCGACCCGAACCGCGAGGGCGGGCGCACGCTGTACCTGGACCAGCTCCGGCACTCGTACGTCGACCTGAACGATCCGACGTACCTGGAGTTCGACTACATCAAGAACTTCGCCGCCGCGATCAACGCCACCTGGCCGGACGACCGGCGGCTGGACGCGCTGCACATCGGCGGCGGTGGCCTCACCATGCCGCGGTACCTGACCGCCACCCGGCCGGGCACCCACAACAAGGTGTACGAGATCGACGGCGCCGTGGTCGAGCTGGACAAGCAGGAGCTCGGCGTCCGGACCGGGCCGGAGCTGGACGTCACCGTCCGCGACGGCCGGCTCGGCATCCGCGCCGAGGCGACGGACAGCGACGACCTGATCATCATGGACGCGTTCAGCGGGGTGTCCGTGCCGTGGCACCTGACCACGCGCGAGGTGGTCGCCGACATCCGCCGGGTGCTGCGCCCGGACGGCCTGTACGTGGTGAACGCCATCGACTTCGGCGAGGCCGCGTTCGCCAAGGCCGAGATCCGGACCCTGCAGGAGGAGTTCGCGCACGTCAGCGTGATCGCCCGGAAGAACGACGAGGGCGGCAACTTCGTGCTGGTCGCCTCGGACCGGCCGATCGACGAGCAGGCGATCGCGTCCCGGCTCGGGCCGACGATGGAGCTGAAACCCGACCTGGACGGTTTCGTCGGCGACGCGCCGGTCCTGACCGACGACTACGCGCCGGTCGACCAGCTGCTGACGCCGTTCACCAGCTGAGCAGGCGACCGCTGGAGTTGTGCTCGCGGGCCCGGGCTTGTTGCATGGCACCATGCACCCACGCGCAGGCCAACCCGCTCAGCCCGAGGACCTCGTCGACGTCGACGCGCTGCTGAAGGCGTACGACGACCTCACCCCGGACGTGGACAACCCCGCCCAGAAGGTCGTCTTCGGTACGTCGGGACACCGCGGCTCGAGCCTGGACGCTGCGTTCAACGAGGCGCACATCCTGGCCATCACCCAGGCGATCTGCGAGTACCGCGCCGGTGAGGGCACGTCCGGGCCGCTGCTGGTCGGCCGGGACAGCCACGGCCTGTCCGAGCCGGCCTGGCGGACTGTGCTCGAGGTGCTGGCCGGCAACGACGTACAGACCCTGGTCGACAGCGCCGACCGGCTCACGCCGACGCCTGGCGTCTCGCACGCGATCCTGCGGCTCAACCGCGGCGCCGGAGCCGGTGCGGACGGCATCGTGATCACGCCGTCGCACAACCCGCCGCGGGACGGCGGCATCAAGTACAACCCGCCGCACGGCGGTCCGGCCGACTCCGACGCGACCGGCTGGATCGCGGCCCGGGCGAACGAGTTGATCGCCGGTGGCAACCGGGAGGTACGGCGCAAGCCGTTCGAGCAGGCCCGGTCGGCGGCGGGGGAGTACGACTTCGTCGGCCACTACGTCGACGACCTGCCGTCGGTGCTGAACCTCGACGCGATCCGCAGTGCCGGAGTGAAGATCGGCGCCGACCCGCTCGGCGGCGCCAGCGTCGACTACTGGGCCGCGATCGCCGACCGGCACGGCCTCGACCTGACCGTGGTGAACCCGGCGATCGACCCGGCCTGGTCGTTCATGACGCTGGACCACGACGGCAAGATCCGGATGGACTGCTCCTCGCCGTACGCGATGGCCTCGCTGGTCGCGCAGCGGGACCGGTACGACGTGGCCACCGGCAACGACGCGGACGCGGACCGACACGGCATCGTCACCCCGGACGCCGGGCTGATGAACCCGAACCACTACCTCGCGGTCGCGATCTCGTACCTGTTCACGAACCGGCAATGGGGTCCAGAGGTCGCGGTCGGCAAGACCCTGGTGTCGTCGTCGCTGATCGACCGCGTCGTCGCGGACCTGGACCGGCGGCTGTGGGAGGTGCCGGTCGGCTTCAAGTGGTTCGTCCCCGGACTCATCGACGGGTCGGTCGGCTTCGGCGGCGAGGAGTCGGCCGGGGCCAGCTTCCTGCGCTTCGACGGGACGGTCTGGACCACCGACAAGGACGGCATCCTGCTCGCGCTGCTGGCGAGTGAGATCACTGCGGTCACCGGTGAGACGCCCTCACAGGCCCACGCGAAGCTGGTCGAGCGCTTCGGTGCATCGGCGTACTCGCGGGTGGACGCACCGGCCACGCGGGACCATAAGGCCAAGCTGGCCAAGCTCTCGGCGGATGCGGTCACGGCGACCGAGCTGGCTGGGGAACCGATCGTGGACCGGCTGACCACCGCGCCGGGCAACGGCGCCGCGATCGGTGGACTGAAGGTCACCACCGAGTCGGCCTGGTTCGCCGCGCGCCCGTCCGGCACCGAGGACCTCTACAAGATCTACGGCGAGTCCTTCAAGGGCGCCGAGCACCTGGAGCAGGTATTCGTCCAGGCGCGAGAGGCCGTCTCGAAGGCGCTCGGCTAGCGCACGAAGGAGTCGAGCAGGCGGTCCAGGTCCGCAGCGGGATCGTTGGTGAGCCCGCTGTGGATCGGTCCGGGATGCACGACGGTACTGCGAGGTGCCGCCAGCCAGCGGAATCGCTCGCCGATCTTGGTCGCCGCGGCCGGTCCGCCGTCCGGATCGCCCGCGCAGACCGCCCGGATGTGGTCCAGCGACGCGCAGACCACGTCGACGTCGACCGCCGGGTCGAGCGCCTTCAGCCGGGACGGTTCGACGTCCCAGGCCGCGCCGAGGAAGTCCAGCGCCCGGCAGTACAGCACCGCGCCGACGTTGATGTACTCACCGCGGTGGATCCGCGGCGCCGCCCGCAGGATCACGTAGTCGAAAGGCACGAGGTCGGCGTTCATCGGGCACCTCCCGGCAGCCAGGCGGCGCGATTGTCCAGCCGGGCGAGCAGGTGGCCGAGGTAGCGCTCCCGGTCCCCGTCGTCGATCCACTCGCCCGGCACCAGCCCGATCACCTCGGTCAGCAGCTCGGGCGTGATCGCCGCCGCCAGCTCGGCGTCGAGCGCCGGTACGTCGGGCGCCGCGACCGAGAACACGTGGTCCGAGGCGTCGTACGGGAGTGCGGCGAACTTCTCCGCGGGCATCCAGGAGTGGTGGAAGTACAACGCGGCTCCGTGGTCGATCAGCCAGAGATTCTTGTGCCAGACCAGCAGGTTGGTGTTGCGCCAGGACCGGTCGACGTTGGCGACGAACGCGTCCAGCCACAGGATCCGGGCCATCCCCTCGTCGCCGGGGTTTCCGGCCGACCCGTCGTACCCGAAGGAGCCGGGCAGGAAGTCGACAGCCAGGTTCAGCCCGGCGCTGCGCAGCAGCAGCTCCTGGATCTCGAAGTCGGGCTCGGACTTGCCGATCGCGGGGTCGAGCTGCATCAGCTTGAGCTCCGGCACCCGCAGCCCCAGCCGACGGAACAGCTCGCCGACGATCACCTCCGCGACCAGCGCCTTCGGGCCCTGGCCGGCGCCGTGGAACTTCAGCACGTAGGTGCCGAGATCGTTGCCCTCGACAACACCAGGAAGCGAGCCGCCCTCCCGGAGCGGCAGCACGTAACGGGTCGCGATGACAGTCGGCAGACTCACGCCGCAGAGCCTAGCCGCCGGCCGTTTGCCGATGGGTACCGGAGGCGGGTGAAACGCCCTTCGATCGGGGTCGAGGAAGAGCTCCTGCTGGTCTCCGCCACCGGTGAACCCCTCCCACGCAGCAAGGCGGTCGTAGCGGACGTCCAGGACCTCGACATCGCCCTCGAGCTGACCAGAGCCATGGTGGAGATCAACTCCCCGGTCTGTGAGACCGCCGACGAGCTGCACGGCCACCTCACCGAGATGCGTACCAAGCTCGCCAAGGCAGCAGCGGAGGAAGGCGGCCGCCTGCTGGCCATTGCCGTGCCGCCGCACGGACGCGCTGCGCAGTCGATCACGCGGAAGCCGCGCTACCAGGAGCTGGCCGACAAGTGGGGGTTGCTGGCGCGGGAGCAGGGTGTCTGCGGTTGCCACGTGCATGTCGACGTACCGGACAAGGAGGCGGCGATCCGGGCGAGCAACCACGTCCGGCCGTGGCTTCCGGTGCTGCTGGCACTCACCGCGAACTCACCGATCTACCTGGACCAGGACACCGGCTTCGCGAGCTGGCGATGGCTGATGACGTCGCGGTGGCCGTGCGCCGGGCCCCCGCCGTACTTCGAGTCGATCGAGCACTACGACGCACTGGTCGCGATGCACCTGGCGGCCGGCACGCTGATCGACGAGCAGATGGTCTACTGGGACATCCGGCCGTCGACACACCTGCCGACGGTCGAGGTGCGGGTCAGCGACATCCCGCTCACCGTGGACGAGACTGTGCTCCTGGCGACCCTCGTCCGCGCCTTGGTGATGACGGCCGTCGACGACGGATCACAGGGCCCGTCGCTCGAGCCGGAGGTACTGCGCGCCGCCTACTGGCTGGCCGCGCGGGACGGGTTGACAGGTGACGGGCTCGACGTCCGTACGGCGGAGCCGCTGCCGATGCCTGACGTCCTGAAGCGGCTGCAGCAGCACGTACAGCCGGCGCTGCAGGAGCTCGACGCGGCAGACATGGTTGAGGACGGCATCCAGCGGGTACTAAGCACCGGCAACGGAGCCGTCCGCCAACGCAGGGCCTTCCGTGAGGGCGCAAACCTCATCGCCCTCACGGAAGTCAAACCCTAGGTCCGCAGGAACGCTTCGAGTCCGTGCAGGTCGTCGGTGTTGATGTGGTCGACGCCTGCGGCCGCCAGCTCGCCCCACAGCGCCTCGCGGGCCGCGCCGCGGATGTCGGGTGTCGCCCAGAAGCGGACCCGGTAGCCGACGTGGTGAGCCCGGACGACGATGTCGTGCAGCTTGGTCTTCTCGGCGGCCGGCATCGGGCCGATGCCGGTCCAGGTGAAGTGGTTGGTCCAGTTGTCGCTCACCAGCGGCATCAGCGACGCCGGCATCCCGGACGGCAGGTCGGCGAGCCGGCCGTCGTACCCGGCGTACCGGACCTTCTGCGCCTTCAGCACGTCGAGCGGGCGGTTGCCGCTGATCACCGAGGTGACTGCGCCCTTGACCACGCGACCGTTGATGAACACCGTGCTGATGCCGCGGTACTTCGTCAGCTCCCGGTCGATGGCGGCGTACGTCGACGGCCCGTCGCTCTTGATGTCGATCAGCAGCTGGAAGTCCCGCCCGTGCTTGTACACCTGCCCGTGGTTCTCCCGGACCCGGTCGGCCAGCGGCTTCAGGTACAGGCTCTCCAGGTTCCGCCCGGGCACGGCGTCCTCGAGGTCGTGCGCGACCCGCAGCTCACCGTCGATCAGCCACACGTCCGCCTCGACGCTGTTGAACCCACGGTCCAGTGCGTCCTGCAGCGGCCGCCGGTGCTCGTAGTCGTTGTGCGCGTGCGCCGCCGGCAGCGCGCGTACGGCGGGAGCGTCGTACGACCGGGGGAGCCGGAAGCCCTCGGAGCGTGCGACCTCACGCAGCCGGTCCGGGTAGTCGGTGATGATGCCGTCGACACCCTTGTCGATCAGCGACTCCATCGTCGCCGGGTCGTCGACCGTCCAGGGCACGACCTTCATCCCGGCGTCGTGCGCCGACTTCACCATCTCCTCGGTGACGTACGGCCGGTACGTCGGGTCGGTGATCTTGCCGTCCTGCGGGAAGCCGTGCACCGGCGAGATCGCGGCCGCGCCGAACGACTTGGTCGCCTTGACCAGGTCGCCGCCGAAGTCGTCGATGTCGATGCCGCCCAGCCACGGCGACTTGCCGGGCTGGCCGACCTGCAGGAAGTCGTAGTTCGTCAGGGCGACCAGCGGCAGCTCGGGCGCGACCTGGCGCATCCGCATCAGCGCGCCCCAGTCGAAGCTCTGGATCGTCACCTGGCGGGCGATCCGGGCGGTCCGGACCTCCTGTGCGACGACCTGCACGAACTGCTCGCGCGGCGCGGTCTCGGACGGCGCGCCGGCTTCGACCTTGGTCTCGATGTTGAGCTTGACGCCGTACGCGTGGAACCGGTGCACGAGCGCGAAGACGTCGCGCAGCTCCGGCATCTGGGCGCCCGGGTCGGGCTGCTGGCCGGGGTAGTTCGGCAGCGTCTGCGAACCGCAGTCGAGCTGCTTGACCTGCTTCAGGGTGAGGGTCTTGATGAACTTCCCGACGTACGGGTACTCCGGGTCGCCCGGGGTGTAGGGCGCGGTGTCCTTGCACTTGGTGCCGGAGATCCTGCGGTCGTGGGTGACGACGGCGTGGCCGTCCTCGGTGATCTGGACGTCGAGCTCGAGCGTGCTGACGCCCAGCTCGAGGCCGTGCGAGAACGACGCGATCGTGCTTTCCACCGTGAGCCCGAGGCCACCGCGGTGGGCCTGAATGTCGAAGTCACCACGAGACGCGGCAGCCGGAGCGGCCGGCAACAGCCCGGCGACAAGGGCAAGCGGAAGCAGCGCGCGGGTAAGGCGGCGCATGAGGGTTCCTTCCAGAGGGTGTGGGCGGGACGCCTGCGAGGGTGTCTGGGGACGCTGCGCCTACTGCGCGGCACTCGGCGGGCATCGTCCCGCCGGAGCCCGGCGAGCACGTCCAGCACGATGCATGCCGTGACCAGCAGCACCAGGCCGAAC